>CAMKSF010000019.1 GCA_946415375.1 uncultured Clostridia bacterium | reverse complement strand
TTCTATTGCTTTTTTTATTTTTATAAAGTATAATAAGTATGAAAAGTATAACAAATATAATTAAAGGAGGACAAAATGGAAAAAGATAAATTTGTAGGAATCAGTAAAGTTGGAGAAAAAGGGCAAATAGTAATACCTGCTCAGGCAAGAAAAATGTTTAATATTAATCCAGGAGATTCAATTATTGTACTTTGTGATAAAGAAAAAGGAATTGCATTAGTCAAATCAGATATAATAGAAGATTTAACTGATAAAATTTTACCAAAAGGGGATAAATAAAAATGAATGAGAGAAAACATTATTTAGATAATATAAGATGGATTACGCTATGTTTTGTTATTATATATCATGTGTTTTATATATTTAATTCAAGTGGTGTAGTTTCAAATATTGGCGTAACAGGGATTAAAGAATTAGATAGTATTTGTGTTTTTATATACCCTTGGATTATGTGCTTATTATTTGTGGTATCAGGAGTTTCTACAAAATATTCATTAAATAATAAAACAAACAAAGAATTTATCAAAGATAGAGCAAAAAGAATATTAGTACCAAGTGTTATAGGGATTTTTGTATATGGTTGGATAAGTGGATGGACAACCAATTATTATGGCGATATATTTGCAGGAAATGGAGATATGATTCCAAATCCAATTAAATACATTATTTATTCTTTAATAGGTATTGGACCATTATGGTATGCTCATGTATTGTTTGTAGCATCACTACTAATTGTTTTAATTAGGAAAATAGATAAAAAACAAAAAATTGATAAACTATTTAATAAAATAAATTTACCAATTTTATTCTTATTGTTTTTAATAGTTTGGGGATCTTCATTTATACTAAATACGCCTGTTGTTACCGTATATAGATGGGGAATATATTTATTGATGTTTATATTAGGTTATTATGTGTTTTCAAATGATAAGATTATTGAAAATTTAGAAAAAATATCAATCCCATTAGGAACAATAACATTTATTATTGGAATTATATTTACAGTAGTGAACTATGGTGCTAATTTTGGTTCAAATGAATTTTTAACTAATATATTTACTAATATTTATATATGGCTTGTAATTTTATCGGCTTTTGGAGTTGGTAAGAAATTTTTGAATTTTGATAATAATTTTACAAAGTATATGAATAAAAACAATTTTTGTTTTTATGTATTACACTATACTATACAAATTATTATAGCATTTATTTTAGTAGAATATATCAAGTTACCTTACTTTATACTAAATTATATAATATTATTGATTGGAACAATTATTCTTTTACCAATAATTACTGAAATATTAAAAAGAATACCTATAATAAACAAGTTATTATTAGGAACAAAAAATAAATAATAAGATGTGTACAATATTTTGGTATTGTAAACAAATATATAATGGAATATGAGTAAGTAATTACTCATATTTTTTTGACCTTTTATCTAAAAATAAGCCCTCTTATCTATATTTTATAGACATATTAGAAGCAAAATTATATAATAAAAATAACAAAAGAGAGGAATGAAATTTTGTTATGAATATTCATATAAACAGATCTGTAAATAAAGAATTAGAAAAGAACGAATTAAATATAAATATTGAATCATCAGAAAATAATAATGAAGTAGTAAACTTAATTGAATATATAAAAGAATATAGTAATAATAAAATTGTGGTATATGATGGCTATAATATGATTCAAGTTAGTATTAACGAAATAATGTATTTTTATAGTGAAGGTAATTATAACTTCTGCAAAACAAAAGATAAAGAATATAGAGTAAAAAGCAAACTATATGAAATAGAGAAAAAGAGCAAAGATTTTTTAAGAATATCAAAAAGCTGTATTATAAATATTAAACAAGTTAAGAGTTTTGATATTGGAGAAAACAGAAATATAATCGTAAGGTTTAATGATAACTCTGAACAATTTGTATCTAGGCGAAAGATAAAAGAAGTTATGAATTATTTGGATGAAAGGATGATGTAGTATGAAGTGGCTTAAAAAATATTATATTTATGCTATTGAATTTGTACTTGGAAATATTATATTTAATTTTATTTTTGCAATAATAAAAACATTAACATTAAATAGTATTGGAGCTATCAATGAAACATTTATAGAAAATTTTAAAATAAGTTTTGTAGAAACTTTTGTGGTGTATATAATAATTTATGTAATTGCAGTTATAGCACAAATTCTATATGATAAGTCCATAGTAAATAACCTTAATAATAAATTAAATAAAACAAAAGAAAGGGGGTAATGATTATGAACAATAAAAAAGTAATAATTTGTGTAATACTTGTAATATTAGTAATAGTTGCTATTGGATTTGGAATTTTCAAAGCAACTCATAATGAAAATTATTTATATAACCAAGATGGAACAGTTGTTGATGGAAAGAAAGATTTAATCAATCATTTAAAATCTATTGAAGATGTAAACGAAAGAAAAAATCAAATAGACTTTTCTGTTCAACAAAACATTATAACCCAAGAAGAAGCAAACGAATTATATTAAAAATAGTTATTACATACAATTTTATATAATATTTTAATTAGCAGGTTTTGTTATCTGCTAATTTTCGTTCTATAATATATTCATTCTAATTTATAAGGAGGAATGAATAATGAATGAGAACATTATAAAAATTGTATGTTCAGAAATGAATCAATATTTGAATAATTATCAAATGTCAAAATTGAACGAAACACTTTACAAAAGATTAGATTCTAATGATAATGAAATATCTAATAATGAGTATTTGGATAAATATATTAGCTCTAAAAAATTAGAAGGATGTTCAGATTTAACAATCAGAAATTACAATACACATATTATTAAATTATTTGAATATCTAAATAAAGATATAAGAACGATAGATACAGAAGATATAAGAGATTATTTATCATATTATCAAGGTATAAATAATTCTAAGAGTACAACTATTGATGGAGTAAGAAGATCACTATCTAGTTTTTTTACTTTCTTGGAAGAGGAAGATTATATTATAAAAAATCCTACAAGAAGAATACACAAAATTAAAACAGAAAAATTAGTTAAAGAAACATATTCAGATGAGATATTAGAAAGACTAAGAAATAAATGTGATAATATTAGAAATTTAGCAATTATTGATTTACTTTCTTCATCAGGAATGAGAATAAGTGAACTCGTAAATCTTAATATTGAAGATATTAACTTTGAAAATAAATCATGTATAGTATTTGGTAAAGGTAAAAAAATGAGAGAAGTTTATTTTGATGGTAAAGCAAAATTACATTTACAAGAATATTTAAGTAGTAGAACTGATGATAATAATGCATTAATAGTTAGTCAATATCAGCCTTATAAAAGAATAAGTTATAGAGGAATAGAAACAATGTTAAAAAGACTTGGTAAAGAACTTGGAATATGTAAAGTACATCCACACAAGTTTAGAAGAACATTAGCAACTCGAGCAATAGATAAAGGTATGCCAATAGAACAAGTACAACATCTATTAGGACATACTAAAATTGATACAACACTTCTTTATGCAATGGTTAATCAAAGTAATGTTAAAGTATCTCATAGGAAATACATTTGTTAGTACTATTTTAAAAACATTATCTAAATTGTAATATTTAACGAAAGGAAATAAATAAAGGTAGAAATCAATCTACCTTTATTGTTTTTTTAGCCATTCTATGTATTCTTTTTCAGTACTTACACCTTTACTAATATTTTCTTTCCATTTATTATTATCATCTTTGAAAATTTCAAACTCTCTTGCATATTTAGTATTACTTGGATTTCTTCTTGTTCTTAATAACAATTTTTGATAAACATTTCTATAAATTCTTAAATCATCATTCTCTTGTATTAATTTTTGTTGTACTTTAAAATGACCAATTTCTTTACAAGTCTTACCATTTTCATAAATATTACTACAATATATTTCATCTGATCTATTATCTGGAACAAAGAATTTGCCACAATTTCTACATTTTTTTATTTCAATATTAAGTTTTGCTATTTCTAAAAGTTCTATAAGCAGTGTTTGTATAATATCAGTACATTCAATGAAATAAGAAGAATTTATATTTGCTTTACTAACTATTCTTTGTGTTTCATCTTGCCTCATAGGATAATTAGAATAATCTCTTAATATCTCAAATGCAGATAAATTTATTTTTACTTTATTGTTATCGATTTTTTCTAATGATTTACTTCTAAAATCACTATTTGTCATAACTTGAAATCTTTGTAATGGTGTTAAGTCTTTTATTTCTTCCAGATTATTCATATTAAATATATATTCGATATCAAGTATTAAGTCTTGCCTAAATAAGCTAAAAATATATTTATTATCGTTAATTACTGTATCTTGTGATTTTTCATATTCATCAGAAGATACAGGATAATCAGAATACCTTATATCTGTTAAATTCAAAAAGAAGTTTATTCCATATTTTTTAATAAGAGTCTTAAAGCTGTCAGGAGTTTCAAAATCTGTGTTAAGAAAATCACAAAGTTGCTCTCCAATATTATATTCTTCTTTCTTTATATGAGAAGTATATGTATTTTGATATTTCTTATATATCTGGTAAATAATTATCTTCTTTTTATTACTCTCATCGAAATAAAATTTATTGCAATTTGTATCTAACATATTAAATAAGCTATCCATAACCTACTCCTAACTACATTTTTTAAATAAATGTTATTTTATTATAAATATTTTATCATAAACTATTGACAGTGTCAAACTTTCATGGTAAACTTATGTTAGTAAACAATAAAATAAATACAACAAAATAACAAATCTATAATTGTATCTAAAAATTGCAAGTAAAAAATGAAACCAAGAAAGGAGGGAGAAAATGGAGGCAGATGAAGTAAAACAAGAAATAATCAGATTATATTATGAGGAACACAAGAGACCATCAGAGATAGCACCTATTATTAAAAAGACACCTCAATATGTATCTAAAATTGTAACTAAAGATAAAAGATATAAAAAAGAGAAACAATACAAGAAACAGCAATCGCTAGAAAGAAAAAAAGCTTATAATAGAGAATATAGCAAAAGTTATGTTAGAAATGCAAAAGAGAAAGAAGATAGAGAAGAATATTATAAATTACTTGCACGAATAGATAAAGACAATAAGGTTTTATCAACTAAAACCGAAATGTCAGATGTTGATTTTGCAAAATGGAATAGGTCTATATATGATTATGCAAATAATTCTAGTAATTTAGTTGTGAAAAAAGATATTAATGTTACATTTGATGTACCTAAAATTGTGAGAAATGTGGTACAAGCAAGTAGCATAAGAAGTTCAAGAGTTTATTAAAAGGATTATTGTATAAAATTGTAAAATCAGGAAAAAATAAGGTAAGGAGGGATAAGATATGGCTGAAGTAAAACAGGATGTTAAAAAGAAAAAATATAAAAAGAAAAATGAATTTAGATTTAACATTATATTTAATAATAATGGAGAAACACTTGAAAGAATAGTTGAAAGAGCATTTGGAAATTATTGCTTAAAAAGTTAATATATTCCAATAATAAATTATAATAAATAGATAGCAATAAATGAGATAATATGATATAATTCTGGTCAGAAGAGTATCAATATTATCTCATTATTTTTAGCAGGAAGGAGGAAAAATGAGCTTTAATATAATGAATAATATTGATTATAAAGTAGGCATATATATAAGACTTTCAAAAGAAGACGAAGAAAAGGAAAAATATTCAGAAAGCGAGAGTATACAAAATCAAAGAACATTACTTATGCAATATATTAAGGAAAATAAACTTAATTTTATTTCAGAGTATGTTGATGATGGGGTAAGTGGCACAAGTTTTGATAGACCAGCATTCAATAAAATGATAGAAGATATTGAACAAGGCAAAATAAATATGATTATTACAAAGGATTTATCAAGACTTGGAAGAAACTATGTGCAATCTGGATATTATACAGAAACTTATTTTCCAGAGCATAATGTAAGATATATTGCTATTTTAGACAATATAGATACAGGACTAGACTCTGCAAATAATGATATTGCACCTTTCAAATCTATATTAAATGAAATGTATGCAAAAGACACATCTAAAAAGATAAATAGTGTATTACAATCAAAAAGAAAGCAGGGAGAATATTTAGGAACTGCACCTTATGGATACAAGAAAGATCCAGAAAATAAATATCATTTAATAAAAGATGAAGAAGCAGCAAAAGTTGTTAAAACTATTTTTAGAATGTTTCTTGAAGGATATGGAACAATGCAAATAGCAGATTATTTGTCAGAACAAAAAATACCAATTCCATCTGATTATAATAAAAGAAATAGAGGAACGAAATCAATAACTTATGGCTTATGGGCTCAATCTACAGTTAGATTTATTCTTTCAAATGAGGTATATACTGGAACAGTTATACAAGGTAAGAGAAAAAAGATTAGCTTTAAATCTAAAAAATTCGTAGATGTTCCAGAAGAAGATTGGATAAGAGTTCCTAACATGCACGAAGCAATAGTATCACAAGAAGATTATCAAAGAGCAAGAAGAATAATTGAAGATACAAAAGGTTCAAGAGTTGTTGAAAACGATTATTTGTTTAAAGGACTATTAAGATGCTATGATTGTAAGGGATATATAGGAATAAGAAGTCCAGATAAAAATGGTAATATATATGGCAGATGTCAAAGATATGGACGATATGGAAAATTTGATGTATGTTCTCCACATAATTTTAATTATCAAGTTTTTGAAGAAAGTATGATAGTAGTTTTAAGAGAAATTTGCAAAGAGTATTCAAATAAGAAAAAACTTGAAGAAATTGCAAAAAAGTCTAAATCAAAAGAAGATAAGAAATTGGAATTAGAAAATAAAATTGAGAATTATAAAACTCAAATAAAAAAGGAAACAAGAAAACTAGAACTATTATATGAAGATAGACTTGCAGAAATTATAACAGTTGAAAACTATATTGAAAATGCAAATAGAATTAAGAATGATGTTGAAGATTATCAAAAAAGAATTAAAGAACTTAAAAAAGAGCTTAATGGAGAGGATAAGCAAATAGATAAAAATGAAAAGTTGAATAATTTGGTAGATGAGTTCTTGAATATGGAAAAACCAAATAAAGAGATAATTAGAGAATTTATAGAAAGAATAGAAATTCATAGTGATAAACAAGTTGATATTTATTTTAACTTTAAACCACTACAAGAATTAAATGATAATTTAGAAAAATTTATATGTGCTAAAAAGGAATATGAGAGAAAGGCTGTATAGCAAGGGTTTGTGGCTAAAAAGAGAGAATATAAAAAATGGTCACAACAACAATACACTCATGCTGCAATATGGGCAATAATTGCAGAGACAATGCTCGGATTTGGAGATAAAGCGGCTGAACTATATAGAATGATAAATCCGATAGAGCATACAAAAACAAAAGAAGCAGCTAATAAGTATAAAGTGGAGCCATATGTGCTTTCGGCAGATGTTTATGGGGCTGGAAACTTAGTAGGACGTGGGGGATGGACTTGGTATACTGGGTCTAGTAGTTGGTTTTATACTGCAGGAATAGAATATATTTTAGGAGTAAAAATTAATAATAATGTATTATCCTTTAATCCATGTATTCCAAAAACTTGGAAAGAATTTAGTTGTAGATATAAATATGGCGAGAGCATATATAATATTAAATTTTTAAATCCAAATGGGAAAAATACAGGTGTGACCAAAATAAAAATGAATGGAATAGAAATAGATAATTCTATTATATTAGAAAAAACAGGAAAAATATATAATGTGGAGGTAGAAATATGATGTTTACTCCACATGGAATATATTATGAAAAAGAAATCGAAAATTATGAATTGGGCAAAGTGTTACTTGAAAAATTTAAAGACGTTCCGAAAACTATAATAGATAACCACAACAATATAGAAGAAATGAGAAAAAAAGAAAATAAAGAATTTTTAAAAATGAAAACAAATTTAATAATCGGTGTAAGAAAGACACATAAATACCAAGAAAATCATAAAGTTTCAGACTATTTAGTACCCTATACATCTTCTGGTTGCGTGGCTGCTTGTATGTATTGTTATTTAGTTTGTAATTACAATAAGTGTGCATATTTAAGATTATTTGTAAATAGAGAGGAAATGTTAGAAAAGATTTTGAAAACGACAGAAAAGTCCGAGAAAAATCTAACTTTTGAAATAGGAAGTAATAGTGATTTGATTTTAGAAAATACAATAACTAATAATCTTGTTTGGACAATAGAAAATTTTAAAGATTCCAAAAAAGGCAGACTAACTTTTCCTACAAAATTTGCTATGGTTGATTCATTGCTTGACTTGGACCATAAAGGAAAAGTGATTATAAGAGTTAGTGTAAATCCAGAGGAAATAATAAATAATGTTGAATTTGGAACATCAAGATTAAATGGTAGAATAGAGGCAATAAATAAGTTAAAAGAAGCGGGATATGAAGTAGGAATCTTAATTGCACCAGTTATATTTGTTGAAAAATGGAAAGATAAATATTTAGAATTAATAAAAAGACTAGAATTTGATTTAAGCAATAAAGTAAAAAAAGATGTATTTTTTGAAATAATCTTTATGACTTATAGCTATATTCATACGAAAATAAATGAAGAGGCATTCCCTAATTCAATAAATTTATTTGATAAAGAAATTATGACAGGAAGAGGTAGAGGCAAATATTGGTATAAAGAACAAGTAAGAAAAGAAGGAGAAGCTTTTTTTAGAGATAATATGAAAAAATATTTTCCAAATAATGTAATTATATATATAGTATAGTATTAACCTCAAATGTTTTAATGATTAGACATTTGGGGTTAATACTTTTAAAACACATAATTTGCAAACAAAAACATGTAGAAAAATGTCGAATTTGTATTGAAATATTTTTGAATTTATGATATATATATTAATATATAAGAAAAAAAGGGGGAATTTTTATGTATTCAACATATGGATATCCAACATCAAGAAGTTCAGCAAGTGCATTTTCTGGAATGAGCAATGGATGGACAATTGCAGCAGCAATATTAGCTGTTATAGGAGGAATCGTTCTATATTTTACATTCTTATCTAAGAAGAATGAAGGAAAATTTACGGGATTTACTGCATGGTTATATGATTTCTTGACATTTAAAAAAATGGTCATAGAACACATTTTAAAAATTATTTATTTAGTATTAGCTATATTTATTACACTATGGTCATTTAATGTTATTTCTGTACATTTTGGATATTTCTTACTAGTGCTAGTAGGAGGAAATTTATTACTAAGAGTAACATATGAATTAACTTTAGTAATTCTAATTGTTTGCAGAAATACTACAGAAATAAACAAAAAGTTAGACAAGAAAGAATTAGTTGACAAGAAGGAAGAAAATCAATAAAAAGTAGAGAGTATCAATATAGTTTGATGCTCTTTTTATTTATATATTTTGTATTTTTTAAATTTTTTTTGAGAATAAAAGCAAACAAGTGTTTACAATTCGAAAATTATGTGCTATACTAAATTTGAAATGGAGGTGGATTATGCAAGAAACAGAACAACATATATATATTGCAATAGACTTAAAGAGTTTTTATGCTTCAGTAGAGTGTCAAGAAAGAGGATTAAATCCGTTAACCACAAATCTTGTTGTTGCAGATAGTAGTAGAACAGAAAAAACGATATGTCTTGCTGTTAGTCCATCTTTAAAGTCTTATGGAATATCTGGCAGAGCAAGATTATTTGAAGTAGTTCAAAAGGTAAAAGAAGTTAATATTGAAAGAAAAAGATTTGCACCAAATAATACATTTACAGGGTCATCTTATGATGATATTGCATTAAAGAAAAACAGGGATTTGGAATTAACATATATAGTTGCACCACCACGTATGGCATATTACATGAAATATAGTACGAATATTTACAACATATATTTAAAATGGTTTTCAGAAGAAGATATTTATGTTTATTCAATAGATGAGGTATTTATTGATGTGACAAAATATTTAAAAACATATAAAATGAAGGCAAAAGAATTAGCTACAAAAGTTGTACAAGATGTATATAATACTACTGGGATTACAGCAACGGCAGGGATAGGAACAAATATGTATTTATGTAAGATTGCAATGGATATTGTTGCAAAGCATTCAAAGCCAAATGAAAATGGTGTAAGAATTGCAGGACTTGATGAAATACTGTATAGAAAACTATTATGGAATCATAGACCATTAACTGATTTTTGGAGAATAGGAAAAGGGTATGCAACAAGACTTGAAAAAAATAGAATTTATACGATGGGAGATGTAGCAAGAACTTCAATTAGAAATGAAGAATTGTTATACAAATTATTTGGAATAAATGCAGAGTTACTAATTGATCATGCTTGGGGGTATGAGCCAGTAACAATTAAAGACATAAAATCATACAAACCGCAAACAAATAGTATAAGTTCTGGACAAGTATTGCACTGTCCTTATAATTATGAAGATACAAAACTTATTGTAAAAGAAATGACAGAGTTATTAACATTAGATTTGGTGGACAAAAGACTAGTTACAAACCAAATGGTTTTAACTATTGGATATGATATAGAAAATTTGATAAATCCAGTTATAAATGCTTCCTATAATGGAGAAATAACATTAGATAGACATGGACGAAAGATTCCTAAACATGCACATGGAACTATTAATTTAGATCATAGAACTTCATCTACTAAAACTATAACGAAGGCAGTTATGGAATTATATGAAAGAATTATAAACAAAAATTTATTAACAAGAAGAATTTATGTTGTAGCAAATAATGTTGTTGATGAAGAAACTGTGAAAAAAGAGCAATTATATGAGCAAATAGATTTTTTTGAAGATTATAAGAAAAAAGAAGAAGAAAGTAAAAATGAAAAAAAGGAAAAGAATTTACAAAAGACAATGATAAGTATAAAGAATAAATATGGAAAAAATGCAATTTTGAAAGGAATGAATTTACAAGATGCAGGAACGACAATAGATAGAAATAGTCAAATTGGAGGACATCGTTCTTAGAAAGGAAAAGAATGAATATTAATAAATATGAAGATATTATAAATTTGCCACGCTATATATCAAAAAAACATCCACAAATGCCAATAGAAGAAAGAGCTGCACAATTTGCACCTTTTGCAGCATTAGTGGGATATGAAGATGCAGTGGAAGAAACGGCAAGAATAACAGAAAAAAGAATTGAATTAAATGAAGAAGAAAAAAATATTTTAGATATAAAAATTCAAATGCTTAGTGAACAAATAAATGTACAGATACATCCAAATATAACAATTATATATTTTATACCTGACTTAAAAAAAGAAGGGGGAAAATATATAAAAGTTTCAGGAGTAATAAAAAAGATTGATGAATTTAAACAGTTAATTATTTTAGATGATAAAACAGAAATTCCAATAAAAGATATTATAAATATTATGGGGGAAAGTTTGCAAGTAAATATATAACAATTTTTGTCATTTTTAAAAAAGTATTTGAAAAAAATAAATAATATGATACAATTATATTATAAATTAAAAATATAAATAACAATATGGATTGTGTAAATGAAGTGAGGAAGAAATGAAAAAAAACAAAGTAATAGTTAATTTTTTTATTGGAGGATGTGTTGGAAGAACGTTAATGGAAATTAGTGGAATAATTGCAAACTTAGTTACTAAAAACAATGTGATGGATGCAATATTTCAATTACAAAGTTTATTAATAATTTTTCTAATTGGAGGAATTGGATATAATATTGCATTGTTGTCTGTAAGAAAAATAGAAAAAAAAGATATGAAATCCAAAGAAAGACAACAGCTATTAAAAAAGCAAATGTACATAACATCAGGGGCAATTATATTATTTAGTATATTTCTCGTTGTGTATACAATAAAAGGAAACTATATAGGAGTAATTCTAGCATTGAGTTTTTGCACAGTATTTACATTTTGGGGATATTCTTTTTTACTATCATATATTAATTTAAGAAATAGTATGGCGATGATTAACAAAAAAAGTTTTGAAGTTAAACAGAGAAATTAACCAAAAAATATCAAGGAGTTTAAAACCTTGATATTTTTTAGGTGATAGATGTAAAACATAAAATATAACGAGGTATTAATTTAAATTAATAAAGGGGAAAAATAAAAGTATGGAGGAATTAGAATTAATAGAATATAACAAAGAGCATGAAGAGGTAATAGAAAAAGAAATACTAGACTTCATAAATAATAATGAAAATATTTCAAAAAATATCCCGACAACATTTTTTTTGTTAAATGAAAAGAAAGATGAGAAGATAATAGGGAGTGTTAAAATTAATCATTATTTAGATGAAAATTTATTTAATAGCGAAGGACATATAAAAATTAATATCATACAAGAAAAAAAAGAAAAGAAACACTATATAGAATTAATTAAATTAGCTATAATAAAATGCAAGGAATATAATATTGGAAGAGTATTAATATATTGCAACAAAAATGATATTTTATTAAAAAATGCTATTGAGGAAAATGGCGGTATATTAATGGATGAGATAGTTAAAACTAAGGAAAATGAAAGATATTATATTTCATTAAAAAAAAGATATGCTAATAGGCACAGGCAAAATAGACCAAATAGTGATTTATTTTATGCAGTTGAAAGTTTTAAAGAAGAGAATTGTAATATAGATGTAGCATATTATAATTTTAATAATGCAGATATAAAAATTGTTACTCCAAACGGTAAAACAATAATAGATAATAATTATAAACTTTTAGGTTTTTATGATTATAATTCTAAAGTTAAACTATCAGCTTTTTATGATAACAATAATGAAATAATAGAATGGTACTTTGATATTGCAAAAGAAATGGGCAAGGAAAATAACGTCCCATATGAAGATGATTTATATTTAGATGTTGTTGTTAGACCAGATGGAACTATTAAACTATTAGATGAAAATGAATTAAAATATGCTTTAGATAAGTATGAAATTACTGATGAAGAATATAAAATGGCCTATGAAGAAGCAAATAAATTGATAGTTCAATTAACAAGAAATGTAGAAAAATTAAAAATATTTACAGATAAATATTTGAAACATTTTGATAGAAAATTATGTAAATAATAGCAAAAAAGTATTGAAAAAAAGAACATTATATGTTATACTTGAATATGTTACTTGAGGTAGATACCTTAAAACAAAGCAAAAGAAAGGACATAAAGATGAAACGGAAAATGTTAAAGTGTGGTATTATTCCACATCCTCGTGAAAATGAAGATCTTCGGCAAATCTATTTCCTGTTGACATATGCATGCAATAAGGCATGTCCGTATTGTATTGAACCAAATGTGCATTTGGGAAAATACATTACAGAGGAAGCATTTCAGGCAGGAATGCAGATTGCTCACCATTTGGATATGCAGACTCTGTATTTGCATGGAGGGGAGCCTACGGTTCACCCTAATGTAGTACGGTTGGCTCAGCTTGCTAAAGCTGAGGGGTTCCAGGTGAATATGTTCACCAATGGAATTCGGATGGATATTCTTCACGAGTTGGATGGCATTGTTGATGAGATTCGCTTTTCATATGAGCCTGGACTTGAGTTCATGTTCCAGGAACAGGAAAAGTGGAAAAGTAGAATTAAACTCTACATTATGGCTACAACTGATAGCTACCCTACAGAGGAGAGCTTGATGCAAGTTGTAGACAGAGCCCTTGATTTAGGTATGGGTTGTAAGGTAAGAACATTAAACCCTGTGAACCCATATGCCTATGAGCATCAGTTTGTGCCGTATTTGCACAACAAGCTCCTTGAAATGCCTGAAGAAGATATTGTCTGCGATGGCAACAAGGCAGCTTACTGGATCAAGGATCACAGTGTTGTGGTTCGGCTTGGAAATATGCAGCTTAACCCTGGGCACTTGAAATACAGTGTTGACCCAGACGGAGTGCTGCATAGTCGTTTTACGCATTCTAATAAAGCTTCTATTGTGCTTTCACACGATATTGAGGCTCAGAGAACGTTTTGGGAGCCTTTGGTGGAGAGACTTAGGAACATCTAATCCACCAGAAATCCGTGTCCTTCCTCCTGCACTCATTAACTATGGGTGCAGGATTTTTTTGAATATATCAGAACAGCGAAATTATATTTACAGGTAAAAAAAATTTACAATAAATGACTTTTAATGATAATTTATATCAGCTCGGGTTAGGTCATAATCTAGTGAATACCATAAACAATATTATCTGTAGTATATTTTATTTCTTTTGGTAGATAAACTATACATCTTATTTATAATTTGCATATATTTTTTTATTATTGTAAAATATTTTTTATTATGATAAAATTGTATTTTTATAAAAAATAGTTAGGAGGAAAAATGGGATTAGATAGTTTGTCCAAAAAAATATAGATTACGAAGGAAAAAAAAAGAGAAAAAAGATACCATAGATACCATATATACTACAATAGCTGATGAAGAAGAAATGCTAAGAAAAGTAAATAGTAAAATAGGAATTTTGAATGGAAATAAACCGACAAAAGGAGATGCGAATAAGAGAATAGATAAAATATTAGCAGAATTAGATGCAATGTTTGCAGAGATCGAAAATGAGTCAAATGATTCTAAACAAGCTGATAATAAAGATATTGAAATAAATAGTCAAGAAAGCTTTCTAGAAGGATTGAATAAATGCAATACTTCAGAAGAATTAAAACAATTTGTTGATAAAAGTATCGATAACATTATAGAACAACAAACTGAAACAAAATTAATAGGTGCACAAAATGGCATTAATTTTACAGGTAATATATATAAAGACAATGGATATTTTGACAAATTTATTTCTCCAGAAACTCAAATATTAAATGATAGCATTGGTTCAGGATTTCATATTTATGACAGAGATTATTTATATCAATTTGCTAATGGCATTAAAAGTTTAAATCTTAGTGTCAATTCAAATATATTACAATATATAATGCCACATTTTTAGATAGCTATTTTGGTTTACCGAAAGATCAAGTTGATAGAAGGGAGGATACTTTTTGGGAGGTATGCGAGCCTTATGCAGAAGATTTTTATAAGAAAAGAGGCATTGCCTATGATGAAATGTTTAATAGTGCTATTCAATATATGCAATATAATGGCGAGTTTCCATTAAGTGCTTTAAAAGGTAAAAATGTTGCTCAATGTGTTGAAAGAAGCTGTTTGGCTCAAAATATATTAAAGATGTGTGGATATGAGTCAAGTATAAACTTTGGAGAGGCTGAATCACGAGGAAAGGTAGAAGGACATGCATGGAATATTATTAGATATGATGATGGCTATTTATTAATAGATTTTAGCAATACAGCTCATGAAATTGAAAATGGAAATGTAATTGGTAGAAAACCATTTTCATTTAGTGTATCTATTCAAGATTTTGAAGAATATAAATCTGGAGAAAAAGATTTAATTGCTAGAGATTTTCACTATGAAAAAGGAAAAAAAGTATTTGAATCGAGAAATAGAGTTTATGCTGTTGGTAGAAGTATTAATAAAACTACTTTGCAAAAGCGCGAAACAACAGGGCTTTCACAGGATGAATTTAGAGAGGCAGCAGAAGACACAAAAAGTATAGAAGCAAGAAAAAAAGTGTTTGAAGATTTTACTAGAGCTAAATCAAATGATTTAGAACAAGAAAATCAAAAAGAACAAGGAGAATAAAGATGGTTACTAAAGAACTAAGCGAAGCTGCAGTTGAGTTTAACTGTATATTAAAAAATGCTTCACCAGAAATTATAAATAAAATACCAAAAAGTTTTATTAGTTTTATGAAAAATATAGCTTCAACAACTTATAAATTTGATTACGATAAAAGTAAAAAATTAAATGATCAAATTTTAAAACCTGAAACGAGGGGATTAATTTCTTTAGTATATTCTGATTATATTTGCAATGATAAGGAAAAAGAAGAATATATTAATAAATGTCAAAATTATCTAAGAATAAAGGAGCAAGAAGCAAGAGAAAAGTATAATTATGATAATTTATTTGAAAAATCAAAAGCAAAAACACAAAATTTTGAAAATACAACGATTAAAGAGGAAACAGCACTTGTTAAATATAAAGAAGAAAATTTTATACAAAAAATATTTAATAAAATTAAAAATTTATTAAAGAAAGGTTAATGATAGTGTAAAACTGAGTGAATAAATGGCTAAATGCTGATAGATAGGAGGAATACGTTTGACGACATATTCCTTCTATTTTTTGAAAGATATTTTTTTCGGCATTTTATTTACAAATTCAAAAAAAATAACAAGTCTCAAAAGACGTGCTATTTTTTTGTTTTATCTATTTAATAGATGGTCGAGGCGAAAACATTATCCAAAATGCTAAATCCCTCTAAAAATCAACTTTTTCCATATTCGTTTTTAAAGTGCGGAGCAAATTTGCGGAATGACAAGCACTTTATAAGCCTTAATATTCCAACAAATTCTCTCCAATTTTAATTTGTTTTTTAAGCTTTTAAATAATATTCGTTAAATAAATTGTGTTCTTTCATATAATTAACAAAGTTTTTATTCTCTGTATCAATGAAATGCTGGTCAACATCAATATAATATTTATTTGTTACATCAATGTCTGCGTGACCTAAAATCTTCTGTAAAACAATAGGTGGCATTTTAGCCTCTGCACATCTTGTTGCAAAAGTTCCTCGAAGCATATGAGTATGAACTTGCGTTTTGGTTTTTCCATCTACATCAACATATAAATAGATGTCTAATTTAAATGCAATTCTCTTTATAGCAGAATTTATTGTGCCTTCTTTATAAAATCCACCTGTAATGTTTTTAGGATTGTAGAATAGTAAATTAAACTTATTCTTTGTGACATTTGCTAAACACTCTTTTAAATATTTTAAAGCAATATCACTTAAATGAATTATTCTTCTACCAGTTGGAGTTTTTGTGTCTAGTCCAATACAGTCTTTTCTGTCATCATCTTTGGTAATTGTCTTATAAACAGTTATTGTTTTATTTTCTAAATCAATATCTTTTTTATAATCCAAAGATAATGCTTCTCCAATTCTCATACCAGTTGCAAGTAGTAGTAAGAATAAATTTTTGTGTTTACAATTATAGAGAGGTGTAGATTCAAGGTAATCGATAAGTTGTCTTTCTTTGTCCATAGTAAGTGCAATTTTTTTAGGTACAACTTCTGTTTTCTCTGTTTTTGGTTTTTCAATAGCATTATAGCCTTCCATAAAATTTTCTCTAATTATATTTTGACTATAAGCATATTCAAATGATCTTCTAATAATTCTAAATCTTTCTTTAATTGTTGTTTTAGAGTATTTTGCTAAATTATCAAGATAATTTATAATCTCTATTCTTTTAACTTTGTTAATTGGTTTTGTTGTAAAGGCTTCTTTTTTAAGCATTCTAATATTTGTCATATTTTTGTTATTAGTATTAGCACCAATTTTGTGCAATTTGTAATCTTCGTTATAAATTGATGTAGCTATATCAATAATAGATAAAGTAGATTTATTTATTATTCTTGGACCACCATTTTTATCGAGATTTAATTTTGCATCAAGTGCTAATTTCAAAGCTTCTTCTTCTGTATCTGCGACAAATGTCTTTTTTAATTCTTTACCAGTAATTGTATCTCTTCCTAAAATAACTGTTGCTTTACTGGTTTGAGAAAAGTAACATTTGTCACATTTACTATCACGACAAATATGCATTCTGCCTAAACTGTCAGCCTTTTGATATTTAATGCTATCACGTATATAGCAATTATCACATACACTTTTATCAACATTTTTCTTCGGTCGAATAGAAGGGTATGTTCCATAAGTTATTCCATTAATTTTACTCATTTTTTCATCCTTTCTTTATAAAATTAAGGAAAACTATTGCTATTTTTGGATTTTATTGGTATAATTATATCAGTTAAAGAGAACTATAGCAATAGTTTTCATTCAGTTTTTAAAATACATATGAAGATTTAAATGTCGCATATTTAAATCTTCAAATTTTTTATTCATTTGTAGTTTCAATATTTCTAAAATAATTTTTAAAAGATTCTTCCATAACAAGCCAAGACTTACCAATTTTTTTAGCAGGAAAATCTTTTTTATGGAATAACGCTAAACAGGTTTGATTACCTATTTTTAGTGATTCCCTAACATCTTTTGTTTCTAAAAATACTATACCATTAAGTGTTTTCATAGCATAACCTCCTTTGTCTTTTATTTTAATGATGATATTTGTTCCAGCCCCTCATCATTTAGGGAATTATTAGATGGTAATTTTTAATTACTCCACTGGAATTTCACCACTCCGTATCTTACCGAGTTGCACCCATTGCTTGCGACGGTTTTATCACGCTCGAGCTGTGGCTATGCAAGTGTATCATTATACTGTACCTAATAACTAAATATTCAATTATCAATGTTCTATCTCAATAGTCGTTAGTTTTTACACCGACTTTTTTAAAGAACTAACATAATTATAACATGAAGACTTTACAAAGTCAATAGTTTGTGATAAAATATTTTTAGAAAAATAACAAAATTTGTGAGGTGTGTATGGAAAAGATTGAAATATCACAAGAAATCCAGTTTTTTATTAACAAATTAAATAAAACAAAAATGGTAGCATATAAAGAATTTAGATATAATAAAAAACATAAAGGATATGAATTTTTTAATAAATTTGACAAATTAAAGTTAGGGGTACAACTTTGTGATTTCATAAATACAGACTTTAAATCATTAGAAAATGCAAGAGAATTTATAGACAAATATAGTATTATAGCAATTAGTGGGCTATCTAATACAAATATTTATACATATTATGATGAAAACGAATATGAAGAAATGGTAAAAAGTGTAGTAGAGAAAGTTGCAAGTAAATTAGAAAAATACAAAAAAGCATTTATAGAAGATATAAAATACATATATAATTTGAACGATTTAGAAGAATTACATGATCTATCTCCAGCACAAAGATTATATATTTTAAGAAATAGCAAAAAGACATCTGCTGTTCTTAAATTATATGATTCTAAAGATTTAAAATTAGATTTTAATAACTTTGGTGTTTTTGCTAGTTTTTCAATAATAAAAGAAGATGATGCACAAGAAATTGCAAAATATGCTGATAGTAGTAAGGCTTCTCCATATTGTTTTAGATGTAATGATATTATTCAAAGTTTCGTTATTGAACTTTTAGAACTTGCTAATACTGATAATATTGAGATAAAGAAATGCAAGAATTGTGGTAAATACTTTGTACCAGATAATAGAATAGATGAAATATATTGTAGTAATATATATGAAAATGGAAAGACTTGTAAAGAGGTTGGACATTTTAGAACTCAACAAAGGCTTATGAAAGAAGATGATGATTTAAGAATTTACAGAAATGTTTATCAAAAATTATTGTTAAGAACTAGAAGAAATCCAGATAATACACAATATGAAAAAGAATTTCAACAATTTAAGGAGAAAAATGTTGAACTAAAAGAAAAGATAAATAATGGAGAATTAACGCAAGAAGAATATATGGAATGGTTGAATAAACAATAAAAAAATAAACTAATTGACTCCATTGCTATTGACTTATGGAGTGGATTAGTTCAAAATAGAAAATATATAGAAGGAGGCAATTATGGAAGAAAATTATCCACCATACACAATAACGGATAAAATGTTAAATTATGCAACAAGAATAATGGAAAAAATAGGAGAGGCTAATTATTTTGAAAAATTGAATAGATTTCCAGAATTAAGAAGAAAAACAAGAATTAAATCTATTCATTCTTCATTAGCAATAGAAAATAATCAATTATCTTTGTTTCAAGTTGAAGATGTTATAAATGGAAAAATGGTAATAGGAGAACAAAAGGATATACAAGAAGTAAAAAATGCATATAAGGCTTATGAAGAGATTGATAATGTAAATCCATATTCTGTTGATGATTTAAAGAAAATTCATGGAATATTAACTTTTTTAATAGAAGATGACGCGGGAAAATTTAGAAATCATGGAGAAGCTGTTTATGATGGAAATATACAAATTTTTATGGCTCCTCCTCACACAATGGTACCGACATTAATGGATAATTTGTTCAAATGGATGAATGAATCAAAAAACACAGTAAATCCGTTAATTCTTTCTTCAATATTTCATTATGAATTTGTGTTTATACATCCTTTTTCAGATGGAAACGGAAGAACAGCAAGATTATGGCAAACTGCGATACTTGCAAATTGGAAAGAACTATTTAAATATATTCCTATTGAAAGCATAATCAGAAAGCATCAAGAAGAATATTATATTGCAATTCAAAATTGTAACAATGCAGGCAATTCAAATGAATTTATAGAATTTATGTTAAAAGTTATTGATGAAGCAGTTGATGGAATGATTAAAGAACAAAAAAATACTACACAAGAAACTACACAAGAAACTACACAAGAAAAAATATTAAAATTGATAGAAAAAAATCCAAATATTACTCAAACAGAAATGGCAAAAGCATTAGGAATTACAAGAGATGGAATATCCTATAATATTAAGGTTTTAAAAAGTAATGGAATTATAGAGAGAGTTGGCTCTACAAAAAAAGGGATTTGGAAAATAAAATAAGAAACTGATTGCAAATTAAAAAAGGAATATTGATTATGGATAATAAAGAAATAAAAGCCCCAGAAAGTTTAATAATAAAGAATAAAAATGATCTAAGAGAAAAATTAGAAGAAGGAATAAAAGATACTGAAAATGGAAGAGTATGTTCTTTTGATGAAGCATTTGATGAAATAAAAAAATACTAACAATGTAATAGAAAACTTCATCAATTATAGAACATAATCAAGTATGAGTTGAAAAAAATGTAAAAAAATGCTATAATAGAAGTAGGTTAAAAGGCAAAATAAACGAAAGTTTATGACGCAAAGCCAATGGTCTAAAGGTTAAATAATAACCTATGATAGCAGGTTGCACAGAAGAGGAGGAATAGTTATGAAAAAGGTATTGAAAATAATTGGAATTATTATATTAGTTGTTATCTTAATATTATTAATACATACTATAAGGAATTATATTATAGTATCAAAACTAACCGATAAAATATCAGCTTATAAAGAAAGTAAAAATTATAATGCAAAATTTGTAAATACCGATAAGAGTGGAACAATTACAGTTATGGATTATTACAGAAAAGACAATAAGCAGGTAAATTTCCTAGAACGAAACTATAATGGAAGTATTACAAAATTATCATTTTATAATAACGGAGAAACTGTAAATTTATATGCTGAGGACGCTGAACATAAAACAGTTGAAAAAAATTCAGAAGGATTTATGGCAATTATGATTTTTAATGAAATAGAATTTGATAAAGAAAATAATTTTTTTACAAATTTTTTAATAAGTTCAACAGCAATAATAACTAGTGAAAAATGCGAAGGACAAGATTGCTATAAATTTAGAAATATTTTTAATTTGTATAACGGAGATACTTATTATATAAATAAAAACAACGGACTATCTGTAAAAAATATAAATAATGATTTTACTGTTATTCGAGAATATAAATTTGATTGTGTAGAAGATTCTATTTTTACAGAGCCAGATATTAGTGAATATGAGGTTCGAGAAAATAATTAAAGATAAAATATAATAAGGGTACTTTTAAATAGTACCTTTATTTTTTTGAATAAAATATGATAAAATGAAAAAAATTACAAAAATTTGAAACTTTTTTGATTTTCATCTGTTTGTATATATGAAAGCAGGGTAAGATATGGAAAAAGATTTAGATATAAAATTATATAATGAATATTTAGATGGAGAAAAAGGTGCTTTTGAATTATTATATAACAAGTATAAGGACAAGATACAATATTTTGTTTACAATATAGTAAAAGATTATCAAAAAGCAGAAGATATTACTCAAGATGTATTTATTTATGTTATGCAGAACAAAATTAAAGAGGGTTATACTTTTAAATACTATATTTATTTAGTGGCAAAAAGTAGAGCATATAATCAAATAAATATGGAAAAAAGAAGAACAGAAATAAATGAGGATTATATCTTAAATGGTGTAGAGCAAGTTGGACAAGATGTCGCAAATATTGTAACAAAGAATGAAAAAAGAAAAGAAATATTGAATGCAATAGATATGTTAGATGATAGATATAAAAATGCAATATACTTGGTAAAAATTGAAGAACTAACATATCAAGAAACAGCACAAATACTTGGAGAGTCAATTCAAAATGTAAAAAATCTTATCCATAGAGGCAAAAAAGAATTACGCAAAATTCTAATAAAGAAAGGATTTGATGAAATGAATAAAGTTTCAAAGGTAATTATAGCAATATTATGTATAAGTGTTTTATTTGCTGGAGGAGTATATGCAACAATAAAAATTATTGAAAGTTTTACAGGAAAAGCAGAAATTACACCTACATATACAAGTAAAATATCATCGTTGGATAGCAATAAGATATGGGCTGGAACATTTAATTTAGTTTGGAATGATCTTATGAATGATGTTGTAGGTGGACCTATAGAATTTGAAAATGGAAAGTCTGAACTTGCAGAAGAATTGAATAAGCAAACTTTCACAGTAAAAGAACTATCAGAAGATTCATATTATAAAATACATGGAGTATCTACATATGAATTAAAAGCAAAGATAGAAAATGGAATAAAAACTAAATTTAATGAAACCAGTAAAGTGTTGGACAATGTAGAATGGGGAAATCCAGAATCTTATACATTATATGCAATGTTAAAAAAAGAATTTAATTTTATAGAAAAATTTGCTATATTACCAGATGCAACATTTGGTAATTCTACAGAAAAAATAAAATATTTTGGAATAAATTCATCAACACCAAAAGAAGTTTTAAAAAATATAGAGGTATTATTTTATAACTCAAAAGAGGATTTTGCAATTAAATTAAAAACAAAAGAGGGTGAAGAAGTATATTTGTATAAGACTACAGGAGAAGGAAAATCATTTGAAGAAAATTTTCAATATATGAAAGAACAAGAAACAAAAAGCACTAAAAAAATAGAAGAAGGAGATATTTTAAAAATTCCTTTTATAAAAATAAATGATGAAATAAGTTACGATGAATTATGTGGAAAAGCTATTAAAGGTACTGATTGGACTATTGCACAAGCTTTACAAAATATAGACTTTGAATTAAATAATGTAGGAGGAAGTGTTAAAAGTGAAGCACTAATAGAATTACGAAAGTCTGTGGAGACTACTGATAGATTGGCAAACACAGAATATATATTTGATAGTGACTTTATCTTATATTTAAAAGAAGAAAATAAAGATAAGCCATATTTGGCATTGAAAGTAGATAATAATAATGTACTTGTTGCAGGAGAATCAAATGAAATGATAGAAAATACTGATTTGGATAATAATACAGAAAAACCAATAAATGTGTTAGTAAAAGAAATTAAGGATGATTATTTATTAGGTATAAATGATAAAAACGAAGAAGTAATTGTACATATTGATGAAAATACACAGATTATTGGATTGGGTATATATGTGGGCGATTATATTCAAGTATATACTTCTGATAAAACTATTGCAACAACTTATCCATTACAAGTATTTAATGTTACAAAAATAGTAATTGATGAATAAAAATGTAAATTTTAAGGCAGATAATTAGTTGAATTTATCTGTCTTTTGTGTTATTATTCTAAATAGTAGGAGGTCTTATGAAAAAGAAAAGAATAATTTTTATAGTGATAATAATTTTAATAATATTGATAATTCCAATAAAATTTAAATATGAAGATGGAGGAACTATAGAATATAAATCTTTAACGTATAAAATAATAAAATGGCATAAGCTTGATAATTATTATGATAGTGGATATAAAACAGGAACTGAAATGCACTTGTTTCCAAACAATTTTAAACCAATAGGCTATTATGAAGAAGTAAAACCTCCAAGATTTGGATTAACATATAAAGACAAATTGTATTATTCACAAGTATTATCTTACTCTTGGAGCAATGAATATAATTCGGTTTGTGCAGATTCTATTGGACTGTTTGAGATTGATTATAAAGAAGTGATAGAAGCTGAAAAAAATGAAACAATGCATTATGCACCGAGCTTAAAAATAACATCTATAAAATTATATGACGAAAAGGAAATAATAGATTATGATGTTGAATTTGACAATGAGAATGAAATAGTTAAAATCCCTAATCTTGAAGGAATTTATATAATGGAATTTTATTATAGATGTTCTAGTGGATATGTAAGTTATGCTTTTAAATTAAATATAAAATAAAATCAATAAGTAATAAAAATCAGATTAGTAAAAATGCTAGTCTGATTTTTAAAAATATTAAGAAAAATGCAACAAAATTTGATAGTATTGATATCTAATAAGTATCAGATATGTACATAGAAGATAAATTGGAGGAATAATTGTGAAAGATTTAGTAATAAGAGCAAAAAAAGGCGACGAAACAGCATTTGATGAGTTAATAATGCAAATAAAACAACAATTATATTTAATAGCAAGAACACAACTAAAAGATGAAGATGATATTGCCGATGCTATACAGGATACTATTATTATTTGCTATAAAAATATAAAAAAGTTAAAAGATAATATGCTTTTTAAGACATGGATAATAAAGATACTTTTAAATGAATGCAGGAAGATATATAAGAAAAACAAAAATAGAGATTACATTTCGCTAGATGAAAAAAGCATTGAAATAAGTTCAGAAGAAAACTTTGATAAAAATATAGGATTTGATGTTTTAATAAAAAATCTGGAAGATGAAGAACAATTATTATTAACTCTATATTATTGCTCACAATACACTACAAAAGAAATAAGTGAAATTCTTAAAATTAAAGAAAGCACAATTAGAAGTAAAATATCGAGGACTAAGACAAAATTAAAAAAACAAATTGAAGGAGAATGCTATGAATAATATTGATGAATTATTAAAATTTGCAAGTGATAGAGAAGTGACAATTCCTCCAAAAATAGAATACAGAATACAAAATACATTAAGAAACAAAAAAAGAAACACAAATAATTGGAGGTATTTAATGAAAAAGTTTATAAGTGTCATAATTTCGATTATTGGTATATTAATCGGTGGTATAACAGTATATGCCGTAGCAGGAGGAAAAATATCAGGAAAACCTGTATTTGAGTGGATAGGTGTAAAAGTTTCAGATGAATATGAAGAATATCGTGTTGAAGAAAAACAAGAAGTTGCTTATGGAGAAACTAAAATTGATTTAGTATCAAGTATGTGTGATGATGGGATAACCATTTTAGAATTTGATGTTAAATTAAGTAAAGAAGACAGAGAATATTTACGATTAGATAAAAGTATTGTAACAGAAGAAGCTATAGAAGATGCAAAAAAACGAGATAAAGAAGCAGAGGAATTTTGGAAAAGAAATAATAGTATTATTTCAAAAGAATTTACAGCTAATTATGAATTAGTAAAAAGGAGCGAAGGAACATTAAATACAGTTAGATTAACTTTTTTCAATATAAAACGAGAAGATGATGATGGTAAAATAGAATATGAAGAAGATGGTGCATGTGATTTATTAATAGATGGAAAGAAAGTTTATACAACTACGAGCCAAACTGCAACTAAAATTTCGGATTATGAATATAAAGTTTATCAAATGTATTTCTTGCCAGAAGAAAAAATAAAAAATAAGAAAAATTTTAAAATAAAACTTGAAGATATTATGCTTGAAAATATTGGAGATATAAAAAATAAAAGTAAAAATCAAATGTATGCTGTAAATAATGGATATAACGAAAGAAAAATAAAGATTGAAGGAAATTTTGAAATCGAGGTTTCAAAGGAAAAAGCATCAGAGAATACAGTAACATTACATCCTGAAAGCGAAGAAATACAATATAAAAATATGGTAAAAAAAGTTGAAGAAGTTAAAATAACTCCTATGCAGATTATTGTGAAAGTTTCAACTAAAAGAAATAATGTTAGTTTAAACACGATATCCAATACACAAGCAAAAGATTATATAAATATAATAGATGTGGAAGCCCATGATAATAATAATGAAGAATTGAGTATATTATGTACAGAGATAAAAAGAAAAATAACATATTCTAATGGAAAGACAGAAGAATGGTCACCAGGAGATATTGGAACATATAAAAACTTTTCTAATGCTACAATGAATTTAACAGAATACTATATAATTGAGAAAAAGGAAGGTTTAGAAAGTATAAAAATAAGTTTAAGTGAAAGAGAAGAGGAGTCTGGTAAAGAGGCAAAAAATATAGGAAAGTTTGAAATAAATCTAAAACAATAACATATAAAATATTGAAATTATACAATTATATAAATTAGGTTAGCGAATGCTAATCTAATTTTTTTAGAAAAAACCAGACAAAAAAATTTTTTTATGATATAATTCTATTGAGAATGAAACTCTTGAGAATTTATAATTGTATATACGAGGAGGAAATATGGAAAATAAAATTTTAGAAATACTGGATACTATAATAAATAGCATAAGTGATGAAATTATACCTCAACATGAAAGAGAAAAAATAGTATTTAATGTTAATAAGAATGGTTCAGTTTCTTTTGTTGCATTTAAAAATATTTTATTGAAAATTACATTTCAAAAAACAAGAATGTTTATGGAATTTAGAAAATTAGATAGCATTAAACTTGAAGACTTGCTAAAGAAGTTTGATGAAGTTAAATATAAGGAAAATGAATTATATATAAGAATATACATAAATGATATTAATGATATAAATAAAATTAGTAATGAATTAAAGGAAATATATAGATATTTGTATTCAAATGAGCCTGTTGATAATTTTGGATGTTGCTCTAGGTATATAGAATGTTCGGATACGTTAAAATGTATTAATCCAGACAAAAAGTTAGCAAAAGGATGTCAATATAGAGAGAATTTAGAATCAGGAAAAATATTTTATGGTAAGAACAAAAATATATAGAAGGAGAATATTATGTTTGGGATTACAATAAAAACAAGACTTAATGAAGATGGAAAAGTTCAAGTAACAATAGATGATGGAACAGATATAAAAAAAGCTAAAAGAGACAAAAAAGGTATTAGTACGATAGATATTATAAAGGATTATTGTGTTATTGATATAGAAACAACAGGGCTTGATTCTAGATATGATGAAATAATTGAAATTAGCGCATTAAAGGTAAGAAATAACATTATAATAGATCAATATACTAATTTAGTGAAACCTAAACAAAGAATCTTCGTTGACAATGATGAAGCTGATTTTTGTATAGAAGATGGTAAAAAAGTAAAGTATGTAGATGAATTTATAAAAGATTTAACTGGTATAACTAACAAAATGCTTGAAAATGCCCTTGATATTAGTAATGTATTGCCATCATTCAATGAATTTATAAGTGATGATGTATTAATAGGTCATAATATTAATTTTGATATTAACTTCCTATACGATAATAATATAGAGTATTTACAAAAACCTTTAACAAATAATTTTATAGATACATTAAGAATATCAAGAAAAATACTACCAGAATTAAAACATCACAGATTAGATGATTTAATAAAATATTTTAATAAAGATATTAGAAATGAGCATAGAGCTTTAAATGACTGTATTTTAACTAATGATATTTATAAGGAGCTTATATCTGTAGCTTTAGATAAGTTCGAAACGGTTGACAACTTTAAAAATCAGTTTAAGAAACATCATTCATCAAATTCTGTGAAAGCAAAAGAAATCATTGCTCAAACTACTGAATTTGATGAAGACCACCCTTTATATGGTAAGGTATGCGTTTTTACAGGAGCATTAGAAAAAATGTTACGAAAAGATGCAATGCAAATTGTAGTTAATCTAGGTGGAATATGTGGAGACACTGTTACTTCAAAAACTAATTATTTAATACTAGGAAATAATGATTATTGTAAAACTATAAAAGATGGAAAAAGTAATAAGCAAAAGAAAGCTGAAAAATTAAAAATTGAAGGAAAAGATATAGAAATAATATCTGAAAATGTTTTTTATGATATGATAGAAAATGTATAAGAAAAAATTACATTTATGTAATAGATAAAGGAGCAATTTGCTCCTTTATCTATTTCTAGCTTTTTTCCTTTTATCAGCTATAATAAGTTCTTGTGCTTTTTCTTTGTATTCAAGCTGCTTTTTGTAATCTTCTTTAATTTCTTCATATCTAGCAATAATCCTATTACAAGCATTTTTCTGTGCATTGATAGTATCAATTTTATCTGTAAGTGCATTTATTTCTTTTTGAATTTCAGCTTTTTTATTTGTATCAGCAGATTTATATTTTTTCCATAAGTTTTCTCTTTTTCCTTTTAATTCAGGTAGTTGCTTTTCGAAGTTTTCCATATAATTTTCTACTTCTTTAACAGAATTAAAACTATTTCTCCCTAAAAAATTGATTTCTTCAAAAATCATTTTGTTTTTTCGTTGCTGTTTATAGTATGCAGGAGTCAATTCTTTATATTTGTTTTTAGCAGGTAATTTACCAAACAAGTATAGATAATGCACATATAATCTATAAAAAGAACTGGTCTTTAATAAAAATCTATTTATTTTCGGACCAGTATAAACTTTTCTGTAGTATTTTTTAGTTAGATTAGCAACAGGGATTTCTTCTTTTATATTATAGTAAATTCTTTCTTTAATTCCTTGAACTGAATATCTTTCTCCAAATGCTCTATCAATTCGAACATTTCTTGAATAATATGGAGTTTTCAAAGAGAGATATTTACCATTATCTTTAATATTAGAATAACCTTTCGCAGTTAAAACCAATTTGAAGTCAGAATACTTTTTAGCGGATTTTATTGCTTCATCAATATCAGATATTATCTTTTGTATTTTTTCATCTTTACGATTAAAATTATCAATATTTTTTTGTCTGAACTCTTTTTCTTTTTCAGCGCGTGGGGTAGTTACAATAGATAATCCATATTTTAAACATAAATTATCTGATGCTTCTTTCAAAAATGAAATATCTTCTTTTCCGTTGTGATATTTCTTTCCGTCAATGAATGAAACAGAATTTAATATCAAATGATTATGGACATTTTCTTTATTTGTATGAGTACAGATTACCACTTGATATTTATCTCCCCATAATTCTTGTGCAAGTTCTTTTCCAATTTGATTTGCCATTGAAGGAGACACTTCGTTACCTTTAAAAGATTGAATAATATGATAGCCCAAAGTCTTGGTTTCTTTATGAAAAAACTTTTTAGTAAGTGCCATTTCTTCATAAGCTGTATCAACAGAACAATTTACACTTGAAACTAGAATGCCATTATCAGTTTTATCTCCATTCTTGCCATAATTTATAACTGCTTGCAAATTATTTTTAATTGTTTTTATTTTAATAACTGCCATTGCTTCAACACCTCTCTCTAATTTCTTGAATATACTTTCTTTTGAAACTCTAAAATAAATTTTGAAACAGCATTTTTTAAATATTCTAAATCTTCATCTCTAACATATCTTCTTGTATTTGCTACTTTTGCAATTTGATTTATATTATTTGCTATTCCAGAAATATCTCTTGTAAATTCTATAATCTCTTTTGTTGGTTGTTCTTTTATCTTGTATCCTTTAATCATACTTCGTATAAATTCAGACTCATTTAATCCTGCTCTTTTAGATTTTTCCTTCAATATTTTTTTCTCTTCTGCATTTAAATAAATTTGCTGTTTTATAGTTCTTGTTCTCATAATTTTATTCATTCCTTTCATAAAATTTTTAAGGGGATTGGGGAAGGAGTTCCCCATTAATTCAGTTTTGCATCAAAACTGACAAGCGGTATTTATACGGGAGGATAAATGCGTCGCTTGCTTTTAATATTTCAAGTTAAGAAAATTGCTCCTAGTTATCCACTTTTCATCAAAAAATTGTGCAAAAAAAGAAGAAACTTCGCTCTGAAATTTCTTCTAAAATTCTATTTTAATATTTCTAAATTTTTGAAATAAAAATAATTTTCTCTTGCACCTAAAAAGAAAATTTCTCTATCTTCATAGTCCATCATTCTTGAATACAATGAAAGTAATTTTTGAAGATTTTTGCATTCTTCTTTATTTAAATTTTCTACTTCATTATCTTCTAAAAGTGATAAAATATTTGGATATTTTTCTTTGATTTCACATACTTGATTTCTTAATTTCTTATAGTCTTCATTTTTTTCTCTTAATTCAATTCTTTTACTATCTATTAACTCATTTAATTCTCCAGAATCTATATCATATAATTTTATTTCTTCCATTTTTATCCCTCTTTTCTTACACATAAATTAACTCTTGTAATATAATTTCTTCGACAGAATTTTTAATATTGTTCATTTTTTGTACCCATTCCATTTGATTATTTGCTTTAAATTCTTCTGTAATATTTTCTCTTTCTGCAAATTGTTTCATTAATAAATTATATCTTTCATTTGCAGCTCTATCTACTTCAATTAAATGATCTTGCAAGGTATTATCAATAAGCATTATGCTATATTCTGCTTTTTTATTTTCTTTTAAAAATCTTGCTCTCATTCTTCCATATTTACCAATTCTAATATTTTTTCTGATGGGCATTACTAAATTTGGTAGATAATAGTCACCACACTTTATATATTCTATTCCAGTTCTTTCATCAATAAATCTTTCTTTTAATTCTATATTTTCCATAATTTTTTTAATCTCCTTCTTCTAAATTTTCAATATTACAATATAACTTGTCCAATTCTCCAGGTGCATAGACTCTTTGCTCAAAATTAGCAGATTTTTTCTTTGAAGAATGTGTTATATTACTATAATCATTTTTATTATTATCTTTATAATTACGTCGTACATTCTCCGAGTCTTGAATCGGATTTTCTCCGTTTCTTGAATCGGACATTATACGATTCATAGTTTTCTCAATAGGTTGGTGGTTTATTTTACCTACATATATAATATTGTTCTTTTTAAAACCACTTCTTATTTCATAAATAAGTTTAGCATCTTGCAGTTTTCTAAATGCTTTTGTAATAGGTTTATCTGATAGTTTTAACATTTTTTGTGCTTCTTTTCTTGAATAAACAATATAAATATTTCCGTCTTTATCTGCCCATTTGTTCTTTATAGATAAAGATAATCTAGATAATAGCAACCCATATAATAGGATACTATCAGAATTAAGATTACTATATAATTCATTATTAAATAGTTCTACAGGAATTTGAATAAAGACGTTTTCTAAAGCCTCATTTACTTTGTAAGGTATAAAATCCATAGCATAGTTCTCCTTTTCTAAAATTTTGCGGAATATGGATTTTTGTTGATATTTCAAGGAAATTTCAATTTGCGGAAATTTTTTTGTTCCGTAAAGTGTTCAAAAAAAGTGTTGCGGAATTTTTTGCGGAATAAAATATTCAAATTTTTTAGCATTTTTCAGAATTTTTTAAGAATATAAAAAATATGCCACTTCCTAATTTTCTTAGGAAATAGCATATTTGAATGTTTTTGAATTTTAATAAATTCTCTCGACTTTTCTCTAAAATAGAGATTTAATGGTCGAGGCGACAGGGATCGAACCTGCGACCTCATGGTCCCAAACCACGCGCGCTACCAACTGCGCTACGCC
>CAMKSF010000018.1 GCA_946415375.1 uncultured Clostridia bacterium | reverse complement strand
CAGATGATTATTTTATCAAAAAAGCAGAAATAGAATTAAGAAAAGTTATGGAGGATTTATGATGAAAGAGATAGTAATTGCATCAGGAAATAAGGGGAAAGTCAAAGAAGCACAAGAAATCTTAAAAGATTATTATATTATTCCAATAAAAGATATTGGATTGGATATAGATGTAGAAGAAGATGGGAGTACATTTGAAGAAAATGCAATAAAAAAAGCGGAGACAATAGCTAAAGAACTCGATAGAAAAATGTGTATTGCAGACGATTCAGGAATAGAAATTGAATACTTAAATGGTTTTCCTGGAGTACGCACAAAAAGATGGCATAATGGTACAGATAGAGAAAGAAATCTAGCAATTATAGAAAAACTAAATGGAGTTCAAAAAGAAAAAAGGAAAATAAAATTTGTAACTGCAATTGCTGTATCAGATGGAAATAATACAATATGTGAAAAAGGAATTATAGAAGGATATGTTACAGAAGAACCAAGAGGAGATAACGGATTTGGATTTGATGAAATATTTGAATTAGATAATGGAAAAACTTTAGCTGAAATTTCTGATGAAGAAAAAAATAGAATAAGTGCAAGAAAGATTGCACTAGATAAAATAAAGAAGAGATTAGAAGAAATATAATTTAGAAGGAGAACAACGAATGAAAGTATTAATTGCAACAAAAAATCCTGGAAAAATAGAAGGTGCAAGAAGAGCGCTAATGAGATATTATAATGATGTTGATTTGCAGGGAATATCAGTTGAGTCAAATGTACCAGACCAGCCTTTAAATGATGGTGTATATATAGGAGCAAAAAATAGAATAACAAACTTAAAAGAATATGCAAAAGAAAATGGTATAGAAGCAGATTTATACTTATCAATAGAAAGTGGAATAAACAATTTTTTTGGAAGTTGGATGATAACTAGTGTCGCTATAGTTGAAGATAATAAGGAAAATAAGGGACAAGGAACTGGACCATCTTTTCCTGTGCCAGAAAAATATGTACAAGATGTAATTGATAAAGGCCTTGGACAAGTGATGAGTGAGGTTTTTGAAAAAGATGAAAATTTGCATAATAGAGGTGGAGGAATCCAAATATTAACACATGATGCAATATCAAGAATTGATGTAAATGAAATAGCTTTTATTATGGCACTAACTAAATTTGTTAATGGAGAAACTTGGAGGTAAATATGTTAGATATTGATAGGTTAAGAAGTGATTTAATCGACTATTTTGGAACTGCAATGACAAATGGATGGAGAATGGCTGAAATTGATATATCAGATATTCAAAATGCTTCTCCTGAAGAATTGATAAGAATAGCAAGAAAGAATGGGTTTAATATAAATGATTATATAGAAGAATTTGAAAGATAAAAAAGTATTAAAAGTATCAGAAAGAAAACTGATATTTTTTTTATAAAAAGTAAAATATTTAATTGATAAATGAGTTATGATATGATATATTATAGCCATAGAATAAAAATAACATAGAGGGAATCTATGGCTACATTAAAAGCAGGAAGTATTCTAGTAAACAAGAAAACAAAAAAAAATAGCATTAGTTTTTAGAAGAGATATAGGGGAATATTCGTTTCCGAAAGGACATATAGAAAAAGGGGAGACACCTGAGGAATGTGCGATGAGAGAAACAGAAGAAGAAACAGGAAGGAAAAATTATATAGTAGAAAAGCTAGAGACTATTTTTTATACTACATCAAGAGGTGAAGAAGTTGAACTTCATCTTTATTTAAATGTTGACAATGGAAAAACCAAAAATGAAATTGAAAAAGAAAATAAAGAGGAAATGAAATGGGTTTGTATAGATGAAGTTGAGTCTGAAATTCATTTTGATAATTTAAAGAGATTATGGAATAATTCAAAAGTAAAAGTATTAGAATTATTGAATAAAAAATAAAGAGGAATTTAGAATGAAAAAGGAAATTTGGAAAACAAAAGAAATAAAAAAATCAGGTAAGAAAATATTAAAAAATAATTTAGCAACACTAGTTATGGCAGCGCTTTTTATTACGATTCTATTTGGTGGAAGTATAGGAAATCGTACAGGGTATTCATTTTTTACAGAAACATTTAATCAAATACAAAATATTCAGAATTATGGACAACCAATAGATGAAAAGCAAATGGTAAAAGAAAATCTAGATAAAGTTTTATCACAATATTTGTCTGGAAATATGAATGGATTTATAAAAGAATATAACGAAAAGAATAATGTGTATTCAGGGTTTATTTTTTCAGCATTTAATTTTATTTCGAACAGTGAAGCTGAAATACAAAATTTTGTTAAATCTGTATCTGAAGATGAGTCAAAAATTCATGCAGCAAGAGCAGCTTTACTAATATTTACTTCTATAGGAATCTTTATAAGAATACTATTAATTAACCCGATATCTGTTGGTGAGAAAAGGCTATTTTTAGAAAGTATTAATTACAAAAAAACAAAATTATGGAGAATTACATATCCATTTAAATTAAGAAAAAAGAGATACAAAGATACAGCTGAGACTATGCTTACAGTTAGGATATATCAGTTACTTTGGAACATTACAATTATAGGTGGAGCGATTAAACACTATTCATATTTGATGGTTCCATATATAATTGCAGAAAATCCTCATATAAAGGCAAAAGATGCAATTAAAATGTCAAGAGAAATGATGGACGGAAATAAATGGAAAGCATTTTTAACAGATACAACTTTCTTTGGATGGGAAGTACTAAATGTTTTAACACTAGGATTAGTTGGATTGTACTATAATCCATATTATATGGCAACTTATGCAGCACTATATACTGAACTTAGAAAAGAATATATTAAAGAAAAACTATATAAATTTGAATTACTAAATGATGAAAAATTATTTAATAATCCAAATAATTTAAAAGCTTATCCAGAAGAGTCTGAAAAGAAAAAAGAATACTCATTACTTAGAATATATGATTTTGTAGATATAGTACTAATGTTTTTTATATTTGCATTTGCAGGATGGCTAATGGAAATGAATTTGTTTTATCTAATGGATGGAACAATAGTAAATAGGGGAGCTCTATATGGTCCGTGGCTTCCAATCTATGGATTTGGATGTGGTTCTATTATATTACTGTTAAATATTATTAATAGATATAACAAAAGTAAGATAATATCTGATATTGAAGAGAATCCATTTATAGTATTTATAATAGTAATGATATTGTGTTCGATTTTAGAATTTATGACTTCATATGTAATAGAAATGAAAACAGGATTAAAATATTGGGATTATTCAGGACACTTTATGAACTTACAAGGAAGAATATGCCTAGAAAATTCATTATTCTTTGGAGTAGGAGGATGTTTATGCATATATATTATAGCTCCATTTTTGCAAAGAATGTTCTCTAAAATACCATATAAAACAAAAGTTACATTTGCAGCTATATTAAGTATGGTAATGTTAGGAGATGCGACATATTCACATTTTATACCACACACAGGATACAATATAACAATTAAGTAGAATATCGAAAACTATATGTAAATTGACTTTTTTTGGAATAAATGGTATAATAAGAAAAGATAAATTTACATAATTTTCAAATTAAGGAGGAAAAAATGCAACATAAAAATCCGTATTATGTCCTAAGAGTATTACGGGATATAAGTTCTAAAGAATTAGCTCAAAAGCTTGAGGTGACTCACTCTACAATCAGCGGAATAGAGCATGGAAGATTTGAGCCGGGGAAAAGACTCCTTAGGGATTATGCGAAAGAGTTAGGTGTAAAGGCAGATTTCATTCGAACACACTATCCTGAAGAAGATGAAGACTTTGTAAACTATTTTTACAGAGTTGCAAAAGATTTAATGGATAAGTAATTTGGAAAGGAAAGACTCGGTTTACCGAGCCTTTTTATATGAAATAGAATAGAAACGATTCTCTTTTTAAAAGCAAAAAATATTGATAGGGAGAAATTATATTAATTCTTTCTTTTTTTTATATTTTATTGACTAATATTTTTAACTATGATATAAAGTTATTAACAAAGTTATAGGAGGGAATGAAAAATGATAAAAGAAAGTTATGAAGAAATAATTGAACTAGAAAGACAAAGACAAGAACACAATGTAGAATTAATTGCATCAGAGAATTTTCCAAGTCAAAGAGTTTTGAATGCATGTGGAAGTATTTTAACAAATAAATATGCAGAAGGATACTCAGGAAAAAGATATTATGGTGGATGTAAATATATAGATATGATAGAAACAAAAGCAATAGAAGATGTGTGTAAATTGTTTAACTGTAATTTTGCAAATGTACAACCTCATTGTGGAAGTTCTGCCAATCAAGCGGTATATAAAGCATTAATAAATATTGGAGATACTGTAATGGGAATGGACCTAGGAGCTGGAGGACATCTAACACATGGACATAAAATGAGCTTTTCAGGACAAGACTATAATATAATCCCTTATGGAATAGATGAAAATGGAATAATTGATTATGATCAATTTGAAAAATTAATGTATGAACATAATCCAAAAATGGTAATAGTTGGAGCAAGTTCATATTCAAGAACAATAGATTACAAAAGATTTAGAGATATAATAGAAAAATATGCAGAATCTCATGATGGAGAAAGACCATATTATATGGTAGATATGGCACATGTTGCAGGATTAATTGCAGGTGGAGTACACCCTAGTCCATTTCCTTATGCAGATGTTGTAACATCTACAACACATAAAACTTTGAGAGGACCAAGAGGTGGAATAATACTTACAAATTCTGAAGAAATAATAAAGAAAATAAATAGAGAAGTATTTCCTGGAATACAAGGAGGACCACTTGAACATATAATAGCAGCAAAAGGTATTTGTTTTGAAGAAGATGCTACAGATGAATTTAAAGAATATGCTCATCAAGTTGTAAAAAATGCAAAAGCATTTTCAGAAGCTTTCTTAAAAGAAGGCTGGAAAATAATTTCTGGTGGAACAGATAATCATATGTTTGTATTAGATGTTTATGATTCAATTGGAATCACTGGAAAAGAAGCAGAAGAAGAATTAGACAGAATTCATATTACACTAAATAAAAATCAAATACCAAATGACCAATTGCCACCACTAAAATCTTCAGGAGTTAGAATTGGAACTCCAGCAATGACTACAAAAGGATGGAAAGAGGAAGATTTTGAAAAACTTGCAAGTATAATGATGGAATTTTTAAAGCTTTGCAAAGAGGGAAAACAAGAAGATAAAATAGAAGAATATACTGAAACAGTTGTTGGATTAATTGATAGTGTTAAGTAAAACCGTCTAATTAACAATATTATATAAATATAATCTAAATACTAGTATAATAAAGGGGAAAGAATATGGATAAAGAAGAAATTGAAAAAGAATTAAGAGAGATATTTGTAAATGAGGATGAAGAATTAGATAAAGCAAAAGTTTTTGAAATTTTAGAAGTTTTAGAAGTTATAGGAACAACTGGAAATGCATATAATCCATATAGTAGAACTCTAACATCATTGGTTTCAACTGAAAGAAATATGAGAATTAAACAATTATTAGGCGATGAAATAGATGGTGTTAATTTGGATGATTTTTCATATGAAATGCTAACTGGAATTGACGCACATTATGCTGCGCAAGAAGTAGGAGCAACTATGAATGGACAAACGGTTGATCAAGTATATGTAGGAAAAAAGTTAAATTCGAGAAAACCATATAGGAAAAAAGAAATAGATAATGTTAATGAAATGAACGAAAAAATGACTGCTATAAATGAAAGCGAAGAGAAAAAATTAGATGAAAAAGGAATTGTTTTATTAAAATTAAAAGATGGAGAAGAAATAACTATTTCTGGGGTTACTGGAAGACAAGTTATACGTGCATTAGGAGAAAAAGAGTATGAAGAGTGTTTCTTTACATATAAGGAAATAAAAGAAATTCATGAGAGACAAAAAGAACTAAAAGAAAAAGATGAACATATTTCTGAATTAGAATCACAAAAAGATGAGTTGTCAAATAATTTAAATGAAAAAAATGAGATTATTAAGCGTCTGCAAGAGATGTTATCTATAACATTAAATTTTGCAACAAAAGTTAGAAATAGTTTTTTAGGAAAAATTTTCTTCAAAAAATCTATAGATGAATTAAAAACTATAGATGGAGAATTGCCAGAAGGCAACGAAAAACAAGAGGATAATATTGCTGAAAAGTAAAGTTAATATGAAAATATAAAAATCGCAGATAAAATCTGCGATTTTTAAAGTAAATATATCCATGTGGTATTTATAGTTTTAAAACATTTACAAATGTATTGGCTGGACATAATAAGATAAAAACAATTATATAAAAATAGTTTTTTAAGTAACACTTGAATTAAAAGTTGCTTTTTGTTATAATATGAATTATAAAATAAGTAATTAAATCACAAGAATAAAGTTTTAGTTTAATTAGTAAAAAGTGTTTTATTATTTTAGATACAAGGAGAAGATTTATATGAAATCTGAAGAATTTAATAAAGTGTTAAGAAAAAGTATAACAATAATTGATATTGGAATAAAGAAAGGATATTTTAAAGAAGAAGATAAAGCAAAGTTAACCAAAAGGTTAATTGAAGTTTGGAATAATGGTGTTATAAAAGACATAAATGGAACTGCAATATATGGTTATTATTCTTCAGGTGAACAAAGATTACATTATAATGCAAAAGTATTTGAAAACGAGCAAGAAGCACTTATATATATATTACATGAAATGAAGCATGCATTAGATGACAATGAAAATAGTATTGGATTTGATTTAAAAATAGATCGCAAAGGTGTTGGAATAAATGAAGGTGCAACACAAAGATTTGCCACAGATATAGCAGAAGAAATTTTAGGAGAGCCAATTCCCAAAAAAGAGCAAACTTCGCTAGGAATAACGTTAAACACAAATTTAGATGAATATCAAATAGAAGATAAAATGAATGAGCTTTTATGTATGGCTTTAGGAATATCAAAAGCAGATTTATTTAAACTACAAAATCAATCTGATGGAAAAGGACTAGCTAAATTAAAAGAAATGTTTGATCAATATGCGGATTTTGATATTTTTCAAAATGCTTTAGATGCAATTTATGCAATACAAGAAGAAACATGGGTTGATGAACATGGAAATTCACTAGAAAAAGAAGCAGAGCCTACAAAAGAACAAACTGCGAGAGCAAAAGAGTTGATTAGAATATGTCAAGAACAAGTTATGAAATATATAGAAAAAGCTAATCCAGAAAAATTAGAAGAAATAAAGGAGAATATGATTATGATAGACGGAGAAATAATGAGTAATAAAGAAATGCTTTATCAAGATGATTATTTGAAATATCAAGAATTTATTGCTAAGGGATTAAATTTAGAAGATAGCCAAATTGTCTATATTTCCGGATTAATTCAGTGTAATTTTGATTGGATTCCAGGAGAAGAACATGAGGGAACTATAAAAAATATTCTTGAAGGTTATAATGAAGGACTAACAGAAACAGTTTATATTAGAAAAGGTGACATATATCAAAAAATAGATGTTACATTTAATTCAAAAGGAGTAATAAAGTGTTCGGAACCGCAAATATTTGAAGATTTTGATAGCCTTATTTCAGAAATAGAAGAAGCTGAAGTTCTAGGAAATGCAGAAGAGTATATAAAGTTATTACAGCTACACGGAGATAAAGAAAAAGCAAATATAATTCAAAGAAAATATGAATATTTTATGAATAATAGTGATAGGATTCCAGAAATAATAAGCGAAATAAAACTAGAACAATCTGAATATCTTGAGGATGCTAATATGGAAATTGCAGAATATTGGGATGGATCGGAATTTGGGGAAATCAACTTTCAAAGAATAACTCTATTTAGAGATGGAACAGTAATGGAAATTTCTGAAGAGGGAGAAATGAGTTTCACTAACGTTTCGATTGATATATTAAGAGCTATTGAAGATGCAGTAAAAACAGGAAAGATATCTTTAGATGAAGAACAAAAAATAACTTTATTAAATGCAAAAGAAAGTATAGAAAAGGAAGCACAAATAGGAGAAGAAGAAATTAAAGAAGTTGCAGAAGATAGTGTAGAAGAACTAGATGAAACAAGAAAAGATATAGAAAATGCGAGAAAAGAAAAAGATAAAAATACTGGTGTACAAGGAGATAATTAATATGGTTTCAATAGAATTAAGTGAAGCGGCAGTAGAATTTAATTGTATATTAGAATATACAGAAGAAAAATTAAAAAAGAAAATTCCTCAAAAGTTTTTGGATTTCTTGAAAGAAATTCAATCAAATACATATAAATTTGAATATGATAAAAATAAAAGATTAAGTGAACAAAATTTAAAACCAAAAACAAGAGGATTAATTGCATTGGTTTATAAAGATTACATTTGTGATGAAGATAAGAAAAAAGAATATTTACGAATAATTCAAGAAAACATTATGCAAAAAGAATTGGATAAAAGAAAAACATATAATCCAGATGATTTATTTAAAAATAAAGATATTGTAAAAAATGAAGAACTACAACAATCTGAAGAAAAAAGAATAACTATGGTTAAAGAGGAAAAATGGTACATAAAATTATTTGATTTTATAAAAAATCTTTTTCATAGTGGCAAATAATATGAAGAATTTTAATATGTTTTTAAAGAAGGTATCCTATTTTAGGATACCTTCTTTAGTCTTTTAAGACGTTCTCTAATTTTTAAATGTCCTTTAAATCCTTAAATTAACGTTAACAAAGCTATAAATATATAATTATTAATAGCTAAATTTTTTTATGAAGGACTAAGCTTTTAAAAACTCTTTTGTAATAAAGCTTAAACGAGGATTCCAAAAGATGCAATATAATAACTATTCTACAAATTAGAACCTCGTTGTAGTTTAAGTCCTTCTGTTGCGTGATTTCATACATTTTCAAACTTCCTCTTAATGTTTTACCTGAGGACTTTTTATAAGTTATTAACTTTACATAATATTGATTATACCATAAATATAAAAATTTGTAAAGCGAATTAGTATATAATCTATTAGAAAGTCTTTCATTTTAGTATTAGTTTTTTTCAATATACTTTTTAGAAGAATATTTAAAAGAATAAAAAGTAAATGAAAAAGAATCAAATAATAATAATTAAAATAAAGATATATAATACAAAAATATTTATAACGAACCCTATAATGAAAAAATACATTATAGGGTTTGTATGATTATGCACATAAGAAATAATTTGACATAAAATACAATATAAATAATTATATAGATGTCGATTTTTTATAGAAAAAGGAGAGATAAAAATGTCAAGTTATATAATTGAAGGCGGAAAAAAGTTAGAAGGTAAAACTTATGTTTCTGGCTCGAAAAATGCATCACTTCCAATAATAGCTGCAACAATTTTAAACCAAGGAATATCAAAGCTATATAATGTACCAAGAATACATGATACACAAATGATGATAGAAATATTAAAAAAACTTGGATGCAAAGTGAAATGCAACAAAAACAAAGTGGTAGTAGATTCTTCAAATGTAAATAACTATGAGATTCCAGAAAGACTAATGAGAGAGATGAGATCATCTGTAATATTAGCTGGAAGTATAGTTGGAAGATATAAAAAAGCTATATTTTCATATCCTGGGGGCTGTGATATTGGAGTAAGACCAATAGATTTACATATTAAAGGATTTGAAAAACTTGGAATAAATGTTCAAGAAAGTTTTGGTAAAATAATATGCTTAGTAGATGAAATAAAAGGAACAGAAATAAACCTAGATTTTCCAAGTGTAGGAGCAACCGAAAATATAATACTTGCATCAGTATTAGGAAATGGAAAAACTATTATTAGAAATGCTGCAATGGAGCCTGAAATAGAAGATTTACAGAATTTCTTAAATAGAATGGGTGCAAGAGTTGAAGGGGCAGGAACAAAAACTATAATAATAAATGGAGTACATAAATTAAAAGACGTAAGTTATAATATTATGCCAGACAGAATTGAAACAGGAACTTTGCTATGTGCAGCAGCAGTTACTGGTGGGAAAATTGTACTAGAAAGAGCAAATAGTGAACATATTAAGCCAGTTATAGATAAATTAGAAGAAGCAGGATGTAAAATAGAAATAGAAAGAGATTTTATAATATTAGATGCGCCTAAAAAGCTAAAAGCAGTAGATATTAATACAATGCCATATCCAGGGTTTCCTACAGATATGCAATCAATTTTTGGAGCAATTCTATGTACCGCAACAGGTACTTCTATTATTACAGAAAATATTTTTGAAAGTAGATTTAAATATTCTGGTGAATTACAAAGAATGGGTGCAAAAATAATAATAAAAGATAAAAGTTTAATAATTAAAGGTGTAAGAAAGTTATATGGAACAAAGGTTAAGGCAACTGATCTAAGAGGAGGAGCGGCTCTAATTGTTGCAGCATTAAAAGCAAAAGGAAAAACAGAGATAGAAGATATAAAATATATTTTAAGGGGATATGAAAAAATTGAAAAAAAACTAATAGATTTAGGGGGGAATATAAAGGTGCTAATTAATTAAAAATAAGATATTGAATTTATTTTATAAATTTGATATAATAATTAAAATATATTATAAGGAGGAAAAAATATGTGTGGAATTGTAGGATATATTGGTAACCAAAAAGCAGCACCAATTTTACTTGCAGGATTAACAAAATTAGAGTATAGAGGTTATGATTCAGCGGGAATTGCTGTTATGGAAAATGGAGAAATAAAAGTACAAAAAGATAAAGGTAGAGTAAGTAATTTATATGATATAAAAGAAATAGATGATTTAAAAGGAACAATTGGAATTGCTCATACACGTTGGGCAACACATGGTGTTCCTTCAAAGGTGAATTCACATCCACATATGGATTGTAAAGATGAATTTGCAGTTGTTCATAATGGAATTATAGAAAATTATATAGAACTAAAAAAAGAATTGGAAAATGAAGGGTATAATTTTAAATCTGAAACAGATACAGAAGTAATACCAAATTTAATAAATTACTACTATAGTAAAGACAACAATAATGATGAACTAAGAATTGTAAGAGCAGTTAAACTTGCTACAGAAAGATTAATAGGAAGCTTTGCAATAGAGGTTTTATCAAAAGAAAATCCTGATATTATGGTAGTTGTAAGAAAAGATAGCCCATTAGTAATAGGAAAAGGAGTTAAAGAAAACTATATAGCTTCAGATATTCCAGCAATATTAAGCTATACCAAAGATTTCTATTTACTTGAAAACTTTGAATTTGCTATGCTTTCAAGAAATAGTATAAGATTTTTTGATAAAGATTTAAAAGAATTCAAAAAGAAAGCAAATACAATTACATGGAATGCAATGGATGCTGATAAAAATGGTTATGATGACTATATGTTAAAAGAAATTCATGAACAACCAACAGCAATACGAGAAACTATTGGAACAAGAGTTAACAAGGGAATTTGCAAATTTGATGAATTAGGTTTTACTAAGGAATACTTGTCAAGCTTGAATCAAATTTATTTGATTGCATGTGGTACAGCTATGCATGCTGGATTGGCAGTAAAGTCAACTATTGAAAGAATGTCTAAAGTTCATGTAGAAGTAGATATTGCATCAGAATTTAGATATAGAGATCCATTAGTAAATGAAAAAACGTTATGTATTTTTATTACTCAATCAGGTGAGACAGCAGATACTATTGCAGCACTTAAACTTTGTAAAGAGAAAAATGCAAAGACTATAGCTGTAACAAATGTTATTGGAAGTTCAATTACTCGTGAAGCGGATTTCGCAATATATACACATGCTGGACCTGAAATTGCGGTTGCATCGACAAAAGCATATACTTCACAAATTACATTATTGGTTCTACTTTCAATATACTTTGCGCAAGTTTTAGAAAGTGTAGATAAAAACGAATTACAACAAATCATAAAAGAAATGCTTGATTTACCAAACAAGGTAGAGAAAATTTTAAAAAATACAAAAAAATTAAAAGAAATTGCAAAGATGATGTTCAAAGAAAAAGATGTATTCTATATGGGAAGAGGTATAGATTATGCGACTGCACAAGAGGCATCTTTAAAACTTAAAGAAATCTCATACATACATAGTGAAAGTTATGCGGCTGGAGAATTAAAGCATGGAACAATTGCATTGATAGAAAAAGGTGTAAATGTTATTGGAATAATTACAGACGATAACTTGGTGAAAAAGACAGTAAGTAATATTGAAGAGATTATTACAAGAGGAGCAATTACAACTATGATAATTAATGAAGAAATAGCCAAAACATTAAATACACAAATATTTACAAATGTAATTACTGTTCCTGCTACAAATCAATATTTATCATCAATAGTTACAGTTGTACCTTTACAACTTTTAGCTTATTATATAGCAAAAGAGAAGGGATTAGATGTAGATAAACCAAGAAATTTAGCTAAGTCAGTTACAGTAGAGTAAAAAAAACGGAGGATAAAATGAAAAAAGTAATATTAATGGTAGTATTTGCGTTACTATTTATGGTAATAAATATTGGCAATTGTTATGCTTCAAGTTCAATAACATATTTTTATGCAGAAGGTATAAAAATAGAAGAAAAGGATATAGAAATTATTTCTTACGAAATGAAAATTGACATGTTGACTTCTAAAGTTAGAGTTAGAGCTTTTTTACAGAATAACTCGGAAACAGATATTACAACAGAAATCGCAATACCAATAGAGAATAAAGAACTAGATGTTACAGCACATAATGTACTATTTAAGTTAAATGATGAAGTATTAGAAAACAAGAAAAATCAAAACGGAGATTATGTATTAAGAACAAAGTTTAATTCAAAGTCTGCAAAAATATTATATTATGAATTTATAACAGATAATGATTTAGTTAATGCAAAAGTAATAAAGTGCAATTTTGACAATTTTAAGAAAAAGAATATAGGAAAGTTAAAAGTTGAATTTAAAATTGATGAAAAAAATATACCATTAGTAGAAAAAATTTACCCTGGACATTATAAATTTAAAGATAATGTAATTTCTGTAGAATATTATAATTATAAACCAAATGTAATTACAAGGGAGATAATAATTCAAAAAGAAACATTCAATAATTTACTTTATGGGAGAGAAAACGAATACGAAGATTTTGAATTAAGAATTGTAAAAGATTGGTATGAAGGAAAAACAAAATTTAAAATACCTGATGACGAATATCCATCAGGTATTCCAATGTATATCATTGACTATACAGAAATGAAAAAAGGCAAATCCATCGGAATTTATTCAATGCCACCTTTAATTATGGATTATCTTTACGAAAATATTAATAATAAAAAAATAAAAGGATATAATGAAATAGCAACTCAACTTTATGGAAAAACTATATGTATTGAATTTGCAGAAACTGAAAATAATAAAAAGTTATATATTGAAAAATATGTACATAATGAAGAGAAAGATGAAGAGGAAAAAAAAATAGTTCAATGTTCTGAAAGAAAAATATTAAAGACTTGCTTAGATGATGAAGCAACATATGGAGCAAGAGTTATATTTGTAGATGAAGGAATTAGTGGAGAAAAGTTAAATGCTTCTACAGAGGAAATACTACAATATGTAAATTCTATAAATTCAGATATGTTTATCAGAATAGAGATATATGATGGAGTTATGAAAGAAAAAGAGTTTAAAGCAGAGAAAATATTAGACAAATATGATGGAATGATAGAGTATTCAGAAAAAAAAGATTATGATGAAGAAAACGATATAGCTCAATATAAATATGTTCGAATTGGAAGAGGATTGGTTGGCTATTATGATAATAAAAACTATGAAGTAGCTAAAGCTTTTGCCAAAGACCCTGATGGAACTGAATTATATAGCAAAAATGAGTATTATAATGAAGATAATAAGCATTATGAAGAATACAGTTTATATTTTAAAGACTATGATGACTATAAAAAGAACTATATGAATGAATACGTTAAAGAATGCATAAAAAAATTCCCAAATGAAGTAATTTCTTCAAATTCCAAAGTACCTACAGTAATACAATTCATTGGTAATAGAAAAGAAATAAACGGCAAATATGTGGTAGAATTTTTCGAAGATGAAGGATTCTATAATGGGGGAGAAAGAGGACTAATAACTGTTCCAGATGTGTTAAAAACTTCATCAGCAAAAAACATGATTTCTTCCAATAAAAATAATAATGAAAAAAATAAGAATGAAATTGAAAACAAAATTAATAATTTAAATATTAAAAAAAATGAAAGACAAATACAAGATGACTTAAAAAAAGAGGAACAAGAAAAAAATAGAGTTATTAATCTGACAAACTATAAAGAAACGAACGAAGATATAGTGGTTTATGGCTTAATTGGTGCGGCAATTGTTATATGTGTAATGATATTATTTTTAAAAACTATAAGAAAAAATAATAAAAATAAGGAGGATAAAAATGGAAACAAAGAATGAAAAATTGAAAATTGATTTTTCAACAGTTGTAATTGTAATTTTTTTAATTGCATTGATTGTAGTTGGAGGGATTTATTATCTTGTAACTAAAAATAAAGGAAACGAGAGCGAAGTAAATGCTATTCAAAACAATATAGAAGAAAATACAACAACAGAAAATGAGACAAATAGTATTGCAGTAGAAACAACAAAATTCCAATTATCAAAAGAAGAATATCCTAAAGTAGATGGTGCAACTGCAATGAAGCCTATGTCTGTGGAAATTGCAAAAAGTGTATTAGGAATGACAAAGGAAGAAGCAGACAAATTTATAATACATAATACAACAGCAAAAGCATATGAAAATTTAATAAATAAAAAAGCTGATTTGATTTTTGTTTCAGAACCTTCAGACAGTATTTTAAAAGATGCAAAAAATGCTGGAGTAGAATTTGAAATGGTTGGAATAGGAAGAGATGGATTTGTATTTATTGTTAATAAAGAAAACAAAGTTGATAGTTTAACTATAGAACAAATTCAAAAAATATATACTGGAGAGATAAAAAACTGGTCTGAAGTTGGTGGAGAAGATGAAAAAATAATTGCGTATCAAAGAGAACCAAATTCAGGAAGTCAAAACTTAATGGAAAAAATGGTAATGAAAAAATTGAAATTAGCTGATGTTCCATCTGAACTTAAAATTGATGGTATGGAAGGCTTAATAGATGCTGTTGCTTCATATTCAAATGCTAAAGAATCAATTGGTTATTCAATTTATTTATATGCAAAAGAACAATATGTAAAAGATAGTATTAAATTTTTATCAATTAATAATGTTTATCCAACAGATGATACAATAGCTAATGGAACATATCCTTTATCAAAAATTGTATATGCAATATATAGAAAAGACGAACCAAAAAATAGTAACACAAGAAAACTTGTAAAATGGTTATTAACTCAAGAGGGACAGAAGACTGTAGTTGCTGGAGGATATACATGTATAGAATAATATATAAAGATTTTTAGTATTGAAAATCATAAAGTATAAATAAACCTTTTTTAGGAAATAATAGTATTAATTATTTCTTAAAGGAGGTTTTTCTTTTGCTTAATAAAGTGGAAATATGTGGTGTTAATACATCAAATTTACCAGTGCTAAATAGAGAAAAAAAGGAAGAACTATTAAAGAGAATAAAAAATGGAGATGAAGAAGCAAGAACGGAGTTTATAAAAGGAAATTTAAGATTAGTATTAAGTGTAATACAAAGATTTTATGGAAGAGGAGAAAATGCAGATGATCTATTTCAGATTGGTTGTGTTGGATTGATAAAAGCAATAGACAATTTTGATTTGAATCAAAATGTTCAATTTTCAACTTATGCAGTACCAATGATAATTGGAGAAGTAAGAAGATATTTAAGGGATAATAACAGTATAAGAGTAAGCCGTTCAGTAAAAGATTTGGCATATAAGGTTATTCAATGCAAAGAAAGAATATCTAAACAAACAGGAAAGGAGCCATCAATAGAACAAATTGCAAAAGAACTAAATTCAACACCAGAAGATGTAGCATATAGTCTAGACGCTATTCAAACGCCAATATCTTTGCAAGATCCTGTATATAGTGATGGAACAGATAATATATATATTATGGATCAAGTAAGAGATGATAAAAATTCAGATGAAAAATGGGCAGAAAATTTAACGATAATCCAATCTATGAAAAAGCTGAGTGACAAGGAAAAAGAAATAATTGTCAGAAGATTTTTTGATGGAAGAACTCAAATGGAAGTTGCAGAAGAAATAGGTATTTCACAAGCACAAGTGTCAAGATTGGAGAAAAATGCAATTAATCATATAAGAAGATTATTCAAATAGAACTGTTTTAAAATAGTTCTTTTTTAGAGGATAAAGAATAGAATAAATAAGGTGATTATATGCAAGATAATAAGGGAATGGATTTTAAACATAAGGAAGTAATAAATATTACAGATGCAAGAAGGTTACGGATATGTACAAGATGTATGTGCAGATTTGGAAACAGGAAGAATTACAGCAATAATTGTGCCTGGAGGTTCTAATAAAATTGCTAATTTCTTTTCATCTGTAAATGATATTGTAATAAAATGGGAAAATATAAAATGCATTGGTGATGACTTGATTTTAGTTGAAATATAAACGGATTGTAAATTCAAAATGTCAATTTGGTTTGTTCAACATTTTGGTCATTTTTGTATAAATTTTAAGAAAGATTTTTTGTTGACAAAAATAATTTTTATTTATAAAATTAGAAATAACAAGAAAAATGCAAGTGTGATTCTTAATGCAAAAGAAAATGAGATTTGACAGAGGTGAAAAAATGAAAGATAAAATTAGTGTTGTTTTATTTACAATCTTTTTTTTGTTATTTTTAAACATAACTCCAATTTATGCGACAGAGGACGAAAATGTAACTAGTACAAACACTGTTATAGAAAATGAAGCAAGTGAAAATAATACGATAAAAGAGGAAACAGCAATAAGTGAAGAAACTGAAAAACAAGAAGATAAAAAAGAAGATAATAAAAAAGAAGAAAATGATAGTATAAAAAAAATAGAAAAAAAGATTATTAGAAGTAAAAGTATATCTTTTAATTGTACTCATACTGGCAATTTGAATTCAAAGCAGTATATTAGAAAAAAAGCTAAATTGAATTCTAAAAAAACTGTAGTAATAAAAAGAGGAAAAAAAGTTACTATACTTGATGAAAAAGATAATTTCTATAAAATAAAGTATAAAAAAGGAAAGAAAAAATATATAGGATTTATAAAAAAGAAATATATAGTATTGAATGCAAATTTTACACTAGCTACAGGAAAAACTAGAAAACTAAAGACTATACTTACTCCTAATGATTCAACAGATAAAATAATATATAAATCAAATAATAAAAATGTTGCAATTGTAAATTCTAATGGTGAAATAACAGCGAGAAAAAGAGGACAGGTTATAATAACAGCAAAAACAGAATCAGGAAAAAAAGATTACGTTATTATAAATGTGAAAAAAGGAAAAGCTTCAAAAAAAGAGTATATGAGGCTAAATAAAATTGCTTATGAAATTTCGAAAAAATGTAAAAATGTAAAAAGAATAGTATATGGAAAGTCAATACTAGAAGAAAACTTAGAAGCGTATGAAATAACTGGAAATGGAAGTAACTCAAAAGTAATATTTATTGAAACAGGATTACATGGATACGAAGATGAGTATCCAAAAGATGCTAAAGTTTTTGTTAAACTAGCTAATAAACTAATAAGGTTTTATGCAAAAAATCCTGAAGAATTAAAAGATTATACTATGGTTGTTGTACCATGTGCTAATCCAGATGGCACCTTGTATGGAAAAAATAATTATAGAGCAAATAAGAAAAATGCTTTTGGAAGATGTACATATAAGGGAATTGATATGAATAGAGATTTTAAAGACAAACTATTTAAAGCAAGAGAATCTAGAAAATTAAGAAATCTGATGAATAAATATAAAGATAGAATTAAGATTAACATAGATGTTCACGGGTGGGAAGATAGTGTTCTAGGAGATAAGAAAATAGTAAAAAAATTTATTAAGTATGTTGGCAATAAAACAAATAGAAAAGGGCAATATGGAGGAAATCAAGGATTTATAATTGATTATACTAGAAAGAAATATAAAGCACATTCAGCATTGGTAGAATTTAAAAATTCGAAAAGCGTTAAAGCTGAAAATGTAGAGAAAGCAATAAGCTCAATATTAGATATTTACTAAAAGATATTTAAGTACTAAATTGGAAAATAACTATATGATTTTTACTTAAAATGTACCAATTTAGTATTTTTTTTTCAAAACACTTGATTTTACTTAAAAAACATGATATACTATTGAATGTTGAAAAAACACATAAAGGGAGCATAAAGGGAAGTGCCGAAAGGTCCTTAAATGTGAAGAACTTTATGGAAGTAAAAACAAAAAGGAGGAATAAAAATGGCAGTAGTTGCAATGAAACAATTACTAGAAGCTGGTGTTCACTTTGGACATCAAACAAGAAGATGGGATCCAAAAATGGCAGAATATATATTCCAAGCTAGAAATGGAATTCACATCATTGATTTACAAAAAACATCAAAGAAAATTGATGAGGCTTATGAATTTTTAAGAAGCCAAGCAGAAGAAGGAAAGAAAGTTCTTTTTGTAGGGACTAAAAAACAAGCACAAGAGTGCATTAAGGAAGCTGCAGAAAAATGTGGTATGTACTATGTTGATCAAAGATGGTTAGGAGGAATGCTAACAAACTTTGGAACAATCAAAAAAAGAATTCAAAGATTAAAAGACATCGAAGCAATGCAAGAAGATGGAACTTTTGATGTATTACCTAAAAAGGAAGTAATTCTTCTTAAAAAAGAATTAGAAAAACTTCAAGCAAATTTAGGTGGAATTAAAGAAATGGAAGAAATTCCAGGAGTTCTATTTATAGTAGATCCTAAAAAAGAATATAATGCTATAAAAGAAGCAGAAAAATTAAATATTCCAGTAGTAGGAATTGTAGATACAAACTGCAATCCAGAAGTATTAGATTATCCTATTCCAGGAAATGATGATGCAATAAGATCAGTTAAATTAATAACAGATGCAATGGCAAATGCAATCATTGAAGGAAATCAAGGAGAAAGCTTTGAACTTCAAGCAGAAGAATCACAAGAAGATGCTGAAGTATCAGAAGAAACAGTAGAAAATCAAGTTACAATGGAAGAAGTTGTAGCTAATACTGAAACTGAAGAAACAGCTGAATAAGAAAAATAAAAGAGTAGGGCAAATCTGCTCTACTCTTGATTTGTATAAGGGAGGAATAAAAAATGATATCAGCAAGTATGGTAAAAGATTTAAGAGAAAAAACAGGTGCAGGAATGATGGACTGCAAAAAGGCATTAACAGAAACAAATGGAGACATGGAAAAAGCTATTGAATATTTACGTGAAAAAGGAATAACAAAAGCTGCTAAAAAATCTAGCAGAATAGCTGCAGAAGGATTAGTTTTAGCTTATGTTAGCGAAGATAACAAAGTAGGAGCAGCAATAGAGGTAAACTCAGAAACAGACTTTGTTGCCAAAAATGATGAATTTAGAGAATTTGTACAAGCGTTAGCAAAACAAGTTGCAATTAATAATCCAACAGATGTAGAGGCTTTATTAGAAGAAGAATATATTGATGAAGCAGGAAAGAAAGTATCAGAAGTATTGACAGACAAAGTTGCAAAAATCGGAGAAAATATGAATATTCGTAGATTTGTAAGATTTGAAACAACAGATGGAATGATAGAAAGCTATATTCACGGAAACGGAAAAATAGCTGTTTTAGTTAAAATGAAAAATGCTGATACAGAACTTGCAAAAGACATCTGTATGCAAGTTGCAGCGGCAAGACCAGAATTCTTAGATGAAAAGTCAGTTCCACAAGAAAGACTTGCAAAAGAAATGGAAATTTTAAAAGCTCAAGCTATGAATGAAGGAAAACCAGAAGCAATAGCAGAAAAAGTAGTTCAAGGAAGAATTGGAAAATTCTATAGCGAAATATGTTTAGTAGACCAAGAATTTGTTAAAAATCCAGATATGAAAGTATCAGATTTATTAAAATCAAAAGGTGCTGAAGCAATTGATTTTGCAAGAATTGAAAAAGGTGAAGGTCTTGAAAAGAAAGAAGAAAACTTTGCAGAAGAAGTTATGAAGCAAATGAATGGATAAGTAATAAGGAGTGACTCACAAAAGAGTCATTCTTTTTTTATAGAAATATAAACTAATTAATAAACATTTGTCATTTTTAAAATTATATAACATATAATTAAATAAAAGTTATATACCAAGGACTATAGAAGAATGATAATAGTTTGCTTTTTGGAGGTTTTAGATTTGAAAAAAATGTTTTTAGTTTTTAATAAAGAGAAAATATATGCTTATGTTGTATCAATAATGACAATTGTAACAATATTTTTTTTGAGTAGTTTAATTAATTCTGACATAAAAGAAACAGAATTAACATCATCAAATAGCACAGAAACAAATGCTATTGGGGAAGCAATTTCTACAAGTAACCCAAGTGAAGAAAAATTTGATTCAACAGAAGAAAAAAATGTAGATAATAAAGAAAATGTATTAGGAAATAAAATTGAAAGCTATGATATAGAAAATTAGTATTTATTAAAAAACAAATTTAATAATCCCTGTAACAATGAATTTAAAAAAGCATAAAATATAATAAAAACATAAAGGAGTATTAATTATGAATTTATTTATATTTTTTGCATTACCACTTGCTACAATTTTACTTGCAATTGTGTTACAAAAAATTTTAAAATCACCAATACTTGTTTCGATTACATTTTTTGCAATTTATTTAATAGTTGCTTTTACATCATTCATAGATACTTTAGCAGAAGCGTTGATTTTAACAATTATCTATACAATTATTGCATATATAACAGCATATATTGTAATGACTATTTGCAGATTAAGACATAGATTTTGTCATTGTCAAAGTAGAGAAGAAAGTGCATCACAGAGAAGTTGTTCTTGTAATAATAACGATAATAATACAGAAAATAATTTGCTAAGAATTAGTTGTAGTTGTGGAAATTCTGATAGAAGTAGTGACTTGTTAACAGTTGATAGTACATGTTTAGGAGATAACAGAGAAAATGAGAACTTAGAAACAAATACACTAGCAAATGAGAACGTACAAAATAATAATCAATATGTAGATAGAACATTTAACTATGGAAATAGAAGATGTCTAAGAAGAGTATAAAAAAGAATAAAAAAATTTAAATGGATGTTTTTAAAACTAAGAAAGGCTGGATTTTCCAGCCTTTTTAGAATAAAAATTTAATTAGTTCTAGGTTCAGGTCTTATATCTGGTTTACATTCAGGCTTGTGTTCAGGTATTAATTCACAGATTTCACTGCGGTTTGCTCTTAGACAGTCTGTATCTTTTTCGACTTTTGCGTACATTTTATAATGACGAACATCATTTGCCCAAAAATCTATTGCATATTCTTTATCAGGACATAGTGGACCAAAAACAAATTCACCAGCATCATTTGTAAAAGTATGAGATATTGGCAATCTTTCTTTTTTACCATCTTTTCCATGTTTTATTTCTATTAATTTAACAACTGCATCTTCGATTGGTTCTTTATAAGCATTTCTAATAGTACCAAATATAACATTTCTGCTATCTTTTGGTAAAGTTATATCTAAATCAAATTGTTTTCCATTAGCAACAACGCCATCAACATCTATAACAGGGCAATGTGGATTGGGTTTGAAATTATAATTTTCGTTTTCCATAATAAATCCTCCAAATATATTATTGCAATAATCAATTGCTTAATATACAATATGTCGAAAATTGTAAATAAGTGACACATTACATATATATGGTAAAAACTTGAAAAAAGAAAAATTTTATAGTATACTTGTACAAAATATATAGTGTAGTAACTTGTCAAATTTATATTTGAATAGGAGGAGAAATGATAATACGGGGAGAAATTATTCTTGGATTATTTATTATGGTAATTCTATTAGCTTTTATCGTTGGTTTTTGGATATACTGGAAAAAGAACAAAAATAATAAGGAGTTTTTTATTGTGACATCACAACGGAGAGAGAATGAAGGAATATTTAAGTATTTAAAAATAATTTGCAAATAGTATTATTATGTAAGGGTGGTAAAGATTTTGCCACCCTTTAAAAAACTTACAAAAATCGCTAAAAAAACTTGATATTTTTATTGTTTTATAGTACAATGTATTTGTAAAAAAATAACTAAAAATATATTGGGAGGAATGTATGAGTAAAGGTAGAAGATATAGTGAAGATCAGCATTTAAATTATACAAAAGTATTTGCAGTAATAATTGCAATATTAGTAATCGCTATGTGCATAGTAATAATTAAAAATCTGCTTTCAAAGCAAAAAGAAAGTATTGATGAACAATCTAAAGACTACTATGCTCTATATACAGACGACAAATGGGGAATTATAGATTCAACAGGAAATACAGTAATAGAACCAATGTATCAAGAGATGATAATAGTTTTAAATAACAGAAAAGATGTATTCTTATGTACATATGATGTTAACGAAAAAACAGGAGAGTATAAAACAAAAGTAATAAATAGAAAAAATGAAGAAATTTATGCAAAATACGATAAAATTGAACCTTTAGAAAATTATGATAAAAGTGGAAATGCATGGTATGAAAAAGACATAATGAGAATTCAAAAAGACGGAAAATATGGATTAATAGATATAGATGGAAAAGAAATATTAAGTATAGAATATGATAATATAGAAACACTTAAAGGTTTAGAAAATAGTATACTTGTTACAAAGAATGGAAAAGTTGGACTTGTAAACAAAAGTGGAGCAACAATTATTAGTCCGGAATTTAGTAAAATCCAAAAATTTGATGATGATTACACAAAAGGATATATTACAATAGATAATAATAAAAAATATGGACTTGTAAGCTATGCGGGAAGTAAAATACTTGATAATAAATATGAAAAAATAGATGCAATTTATGGAGAAAACTATTTTGTAATTCAAGAAAAAGGAAAACAAATAGTAATAAATTCTAAAGGCGAAAAAGTAATAACAGATGGATTTGACAAAATTACACAAATTAATTCAGATGGAGTGGTATTTGTTAAAGACAAAGAATATGGATTTATGAATTTTGACAAAAAGGTATTAATAAAACCAACGTATCAGGAACTAAAAGAAATAAACATAGGAACTTTAAAAGCAAAAAAAGATAATAAATATGGAATAATAGACATAAATGGAAAAGAAAAATTAGGATTTAAGTATTCAGATTTATATTATGAAGAAAATGCAGGGTTCTATGTTACTGAAGATGAAAAATATAATTCTCAAATTTTAGATAATAATTTTAAAGTTAAGCTATCAGGTGTTCTTTCAGAATTAAATAAAGAAGAAGGATATATGAAATTAAAGATTAAAGATGAATACAAATATTACAATTTCAAATTTGAGGAAAAAAATATAAAAGATGTATTATCAAGTAACAATCTTTTTGTAGCAAAGAAAGATGGTAAATATGGATTTGTAGATAAAGAAGGAAATGTAGTTGTTGATTATATCTATGATGAAGCACAAGAACAAAACAAATATGGATTTGCAGCAGTAAAAAAAGGTAATTTATGGGGATCAATAAATAGAGAAGGAAAAGAAGTAATTACACCAAAATACAAAATGAAAAATTATTTAGTAATAGATTTTATTGGAAAATGGCATCTTGGACAAGACATAAACATGAACTATTATTGCGAAAAATAAGAAAACAAAGGAAGGTAATGTAATATGGAACTAAGGACTAGGTATCAATACACATATTTTATACACACTTTTTTAATAGATAAGGGAAGATATGATAAATACATTGCAAGATTACTTAAAGATGAAAGATTTAATTTAAGAATATTTCAAAAAGATAAGGATTTAGAATTATATTCTTATTTTCTTCCGAGGATAAGAAATTTTCTATTTAGAACATTTGATTTAAATAAAGAAAGAATAGAAAAGTTAGATGAGCTTCCTTTTGAAACTAAATGCGCTATTATAGCAGATATGCCATGTGTTACTTTTGAATTTGATTTGAAAAAAGATTTACAAGGGAAAACAGTAGATGAAAATAGTATATTTTTTAAAATTCAAAAAGCAGGTGTAGTATGTTTTAATACAGGTATATGTTTCTTGTATTTAAAAACAAATATAGAAGAAAGTAATAGGTTTTCTGATGTTTTAAATTTTAATTATAAATTTAGAGACATAAATCAAGAATATAACAATCTAAAAAATTATGACAATATAAAATTACAAGCAGATTATTTTGAAGATATGCAAGAAATAAAATCATTTATTATAGATATCACTGGACCAAATTTTGATGCAATGAAGATGGATTTAAATGTCGAAAGATTTTATACATTTGGATATACCTGCATAGATCAATCTGCTTGGAATGTAAATACTACATTTGAAAGCATAAAAACTGATTTCCTAAAATATATTGATATTCTTCCAAATGACCAAGGCATGAATATAGAAGAAGGTCAAAACTCTAAAATATTGTCTAATAACAAATTTTCAAAAATAGGGGTATCAAAATTAGGAGTTAATTTATTAAGTTCTGATGTTGATATAAATAATTATACAATATTACCACAAGAATATGAAAATCAGTATTTTTATACATATATTTTAGCTCTATATCTAAAAGTATATTTAAAAAAATTAGATTATGACTTTAAAGTAGGTAAAAATCTTGAGAAGACAAGAAAAGAATTTGTAGACTTTACAAAAAAACTATGGGTTCAAGAAGTTACATCAGAAGACTTTGGAAGTCTATTCTATCAAAATATAAGACAAGCAATAGAAATAGAAGAACAATATAGTAAAATAAAAAATAAATATGACATACTATATAGAGAATTAAGAATTGTAAAAACAGAAAAAATGTCAATGTTTATTGCAATTGTTTTAGTAATAACTTTAATTTTTAATATATTGAATTGGTTCAGTATAAGATGAAAAAAAAGAGGTTGAAAATGCAAGTTAAATGTGGTATAGACATTATAGAAATATCAAGAATAAAGAAAAGCATAGAAGATTTAGGAAATAAATTTATTAATAAAATATTTACACAAGACGAGATTGCATATTGTGAGAGTAAAAAGATACAAAAATATCAACATTATGCAGCTCGTTTTGCTGCAAAAGAGGCGATATTTAAAGCTATATCTGAAAGTGTAGAAGATAAATATTCCATAGATTGGAAAAATCTTGAAGTAATATGTGATGAAAATGGAAAACCACATATTAATACTATAGGTATTAATACAGAAAAAATTGAGAGCATGGATATTAGTTTATCTCACTGCAAAGAATATGCAATAGCTAATGTTGTTATACTATATAAATAAAATGAAAGAGGCAGATAATGGAATATTTCGATACACATGCACATTATGATGATAATAAATATATTGAAGATAGAGAAGAAGTTTTAGAAAGGATTTTTAAAGCAGGGGTAACTAGATGCATAAATATGGGATGTGACATAGAATCATCTCAAAAAGCTATTGAAATTGCAAATAATCATGATTTTATATATGCGGCAGTTGGACTTCATCCAGAAGAAATTCCACAATCAGAAGAAGAAATGTGGAAAACTATTTTACAAATTAAAGATTTAGCAGTTCAAAATAAAAAAGTTGTAGCAATTGGAGAGATAGGACTTGACTATTATTGGAATAAAGAAAACAAAGAACTTCAAAAGCAAGCTTTTATTAGGCAAATAGAACTTGCAAATGAACTAAAACTTCCTGTTTCAATTCATACAAGAGATGCAATTGATGATATGATTTCAATAATTAGAAATTACAAAATAGAAAATGGTGGAGTTTTACATTGTTGCCCGTTTAATAGAGAACTTGTAAAACATGGAGTCGATAATGGACTATACATTGGATTTGGTGGAACATCAACATTTAAGAATTCAAAAAATGCTAAAGAAATAGTAAATATGGTACCAGATGATAGAATTTTGATTGAAACAGATTCACCATATTTATCACCAGAACCAAAAAGGGGAACAAGAAATGATTCAAGCAATCTACAATATATAGTAGAAAAGTTAGCCGAATATAAAAACATGGAGCCAGAAAGAATGGCAAAACTAACATATGAAAATGCAAAGAAATTATTTAAGATTTAGGAGGAATAAATATGCTTACATATAGTAAAGATGACTTTGATGAGTCACTAGAAGATATCATGCAATCAGTTAATGAAATTCTAAATAAAACTGGAAAAGGTTATGAAACAAAAGAAGATAGCAAAGAAAATAAAAATGAAAATAATAATAATAATTAATGTATAGGGGGATAAGATATGAAGGATTTTGAGTTATCTATAGAACAAAAAAAACGTGAAATAATTGAAGATAGGCTTAATAAAATTAGAGATGAAGGTCATACAGGAGAAGTTAGTATATTGATAAAATATCTTGGAAGAGGAAAGGACACAGGAAAAGACTTTTTCTCTATAGCAGATAATTATTCAGGAATGAATAATGAATTTTTCTATGAATATCTAGATGAACTAAAAGAATTACCATTGATTAGGAATGAATTAACAGATGGTAGGGTAATAAGATCAAACAATATGCAAGAAACTCCAGAAGAAACAAAAGAAATAGAAGATGCAATACAAGATATTGAAAGATGCATTGAAGATAGATATATAGAAATGAAAGCAATTGCCAAACAACTTGGAATTGATGAAAAAGATATTAATAGTATTTCTGAAATTGATTTGGAACAAAAAATTGAAGATAAAGAATTAGAAAAACAAGAAGAAAAAGAACAAGATGAAAATGAACCAAAACAAATATCAGAAGAAGAAGTGAAAAAAGTTGGAATGACAGGAATGAATGAGATTAATCTTAATTCAAAAATTGATGATAAAGGGACAGAATTAGGAGAAGTATTAAAATTAGATGGATATACAAAATTATTAGTAGTTCATTCATATAAACTAACAGAGATTACTGATGCTAATGGGAAAAAAGGAAAAAATTCTATAAATAAGTTTAGTCTTATTGCTCAAAAAGCAGATGGGACTTTTGAAACCATACCTAAAGATAAACTTGAACCAGATATAGGAACAAATAGTGAAATAACAGAGGCAAATAACAAAGATAATGTTGAAGTAAAAAAAGAGGATTGTAGATATAGAGTTCCAGGAACTAATAAGAGTTTAATCATTAATCAAGACGGTCCTTATGGAATAACAAATGTATATTTATCTCAGAATACTAGAGATAATGATGGACAATTTGCTCAAAAAATACAAGACAAATATGATGGAACAGATAGAAAAGATGTTGAAGTACTTAATTTATTTAACAACTTTAAAGGCATAAATCAAACAAAAGATAGTGTAGAAGAAGTAAGAGACCATCAAAAAGCGGGATGTGAAGAGATAGATATAGATGAAGCTGATGGAAGAGAAGACACAGGACATGTTCATTTTGATCCTCAATCTTTTGAACAACAAAAAGCAATTGAAGATATAATGGAGAAAGGTAAAGTATCAAAAGAAGAAGCAACAAGACTTTTTGCAACAAATTTAGAAGATAGTAACCAAAAAGAAGGACAAGAAAGAATAGAATATGCGAAAGAAAAAGCTATTAGTGAAATTGAAAGCCAATATAATAGAGACATGGATAAAAGAGGACAATAATTATATAATGAAAGGATTGTTAATTAACAATGAAAGCAATAGAATTAAGAAATAAGTATTTAGATTTTTTTAAGAGACATGGACATAAGGTAATACCATCAGCACCATTAATACCAGAAAATGATCCATCTGTATTATTTAATACTGCTGGTATGCAACCATTAGTACCATATCTTTTAGGACAAAAACACCCAGAAGGAACAAGACTTGTAGATTTTCAAAAATGTATTAGAACGAATGACATAGAAGAAGTAGGAGACAATCGTCACCTAACATATTTTGAAATGCTTGGAAACTGGTCACTTGGAGACTATTTTAAAGAAGAATCAATTGCAATGAGTTTTGAATTTCTAACAAAAGATTTAGAAATTCCAGTAGAAAAGCTTTCTGTAACATGTTTTGGTGGAAATGAATTAATTGGAAAAGATGAAGAATCTGCTTCATATTGGGAAAAGGCAGGAATACCAAAAGACAGAATATATTTCTTAAAAGACAATTGGTGGATAGCAGGTGAAACAGGACCATGTGGAAGTGATACAGAAATATTTTATGATACAGGGAAGCCAAAATGTTCACCAGAATGTAATCCTGATTGTGATTGTGGAAAATATGTTGAAATTTGGAACAATGTGTTTATGGAGTTCTTTAAGCATGAAGATGGAAGTGTAACTCCATTAAGTCAAAAAAATGTTGATACAGGACTTGGACTTGAAAGAGTAAATATGCTATTACAAGGAAAAGAAACTCCCTATGATACTGAATTATTCATAGATATAATGAAAAAACTAAAAGAACTACAAAAAACAGATGATATATTTAGTAGAAGAGTTGTTGCAGAGCATTTACGTTCTTCAATGATGATAATTTGTGATGGAGGTAGACCAAGTAATCTAGATAGAGGATATATTTTAAGAAGATTAATTAGAAGAATGATAAGACATATGAACAAATTACAAATAGACTTAAATGAGCTTTCGGGATTAATTGATTTAGATATAGATGCATTAAAAGAAATGTACCCAGATTTAGAAAAAAATAGAGAAACAATAAAGCAAGTATTAATAGAAGAAAAAGATAAATTTGTTAAAACTTTAACTCATGGAGAAAAAGAATTTGAAAAAGAAGTAAGTAGATTAAAAACACAAGGAAAAGACAAAATAGAAGGAAAAATAGTATTTAGACTATATGATACTTATGGATTTCCACCAGAAGTAACTGCAGATTTAGCAAAAGAAAATAATATGACAATAGATATGGATGGATTTAAAGAATTGTTTAAATTACATCAAGAAAAATCAAGAGCTGGATCAGAGCAAAAGTTTAAAGGTGGCTTAGCAAGTACTGGAGAAATGGAAACAAAATATCATACAGCAACACACCTTTTAAATGCAGCATTAAAACAAATACTTGGAAACCATGTACATCAAAGAGGAAGTAACATTACTGCTGATAGATTAAGATTTGACTTTTCTCATGATGCAAAAATGACAGAGGAAGAAAAGAAAGCTACAGAAGACTTAATAAATAAATGGATTGAAGAAGCGATTCCTGTAGAAAATTTTGAAATGAAAAAAGAAGAAGCAATAGCACAAGGTGCAGAAGCCATGTTTATAGAAAAATATGGAGATATAGTTTCTGTATATAAAATAGGAGATGTTTCACTTGAGCTATGCGGAGGTCCGCATGTAAAAAATACTTCAGAGCTTGGACATTTCAAAATAAAAAAAGAAGAATCAAGTTCATCAGGCGTAAGAAGAATAAAAGCTATACTTGAATAAGGAGGGATAATATGAAAGATGATTGTATATTTTGTAAAATAATAAAAGGCGAAATTCCATCAGAAAAGGTATATGAAGATGAATATGTATTAGCATTTAGAGATATTAATCCTGCTGCCCCAATACATATTTTAATCATTCCAAAAAAGCATATAGATTCACTTTCATTTTTAGAAAAAGAGGATAAAGAATATGTGTGGAAGATTCATGAAGCAATGAATAAAATAGCTGAGCAAGAAAATATTGTAGACAGTGGATATAGAATTGTAGTTAATTGTGGAAAAGATGCAGGACAAGAGGTAATGCATTTACATTATCATCTTCTTGCAGGACAAAAAATGGGAGATAAAATAATATGAAACAAATAATAGAAGCAATTGGAATTTCAAATTTTTTAATATATATATTAGTTATTAACATTGTAGGTTTTGCATATATGGGAATAGATAAATGGAAAGCTAAACACAATGCATGGAGAATTCCTGAAGATACTCTTTTTGCAATAACTGCATTAGGAGGGGGAATAGGAACTATTGCTGGAATGTATACATTTAGACATAAAACTAAAAAAGCAAAATTTACAATAGGATTACCTGCAATTTTAATATTAGAGATAATCCTATTAGTATATGTATTAATAATTAAATAGAGACAATTACTAAGAAAAGAAGAGGAACTAAACTATACAGTTTAGCCTCTTTTTTTTAGTTTAAAAGAATAAAAGATATACATAAAAAGTAGTACAATAATTAGTTAAAAATAATAATTGTTTGAAAAATTAATTGTGAATAATCTGTGCTCATAAGATGACTGATAAAAGTTATTCACAGAGTTATCCACATTGTCCACAATTTGTGTGGATAAATTTTTGCACTTAAAGAGATATACATAATGTTATAAAATTGACATAATTGTAACAAAACTGTAACAATTATATGATAATTGAAATACGTACGTAACAACTTTGTAACGAATTTGTAAAAAACAATATAATATAAAAATGTAACCTATACAAATAATCTGTAATAAAATATATAAATAGAAAGAAAAAAGGAGAAAAAAAGATGTTTAAATTAATAAAAGATAAAATATTTAATAGAAATATGGAATTTTATGAAATAAGTATGCAAGAACTAGAAGAAAAACAAAAAAAAGGTGCTGTTATTGTCGATGTAAGAAGTTCACAAGAATATGATGAGGGACACATAAATAAAGCAATTAATATTCCGTATTATGAGATAAAAAAGAATGTTAATAATGAATTAAATAATAAGAATCAAGAAATTGTGTTATATTGTCAAACAGGTTTTAGAAGTAAACAAGCATATAAAAAGTTAATTAAATTAGAATATAAAAAGGTATATAATTTATATGGAGGATTAGATAATTGGACTTAATTATCAAAATAAAACTATTTTAATTGGAAAAGTTCTAAAAAGTATTGAAAAAAATACTTTTTTCCTGTATAATAAAAAGGTAAGAAATATTGGGGTATCGCCAAGCGGTAAGGCATCGGACTCTGACTCCGACATTCCTGTGTTCGAATCACAGTACCCCAGCCAAAAATAATCGGACAATAACAATGCAGTAGTAAAAATTATGCATAAAAAATGACAATAGAATATGAAATGATATAATAGAAGCAGACACAAACAGTCTGACTTCTTTTTTATATGTAATTGACATTATACTATGATAGATGTATAATTTGAAAAAGATTAACAATGATAATATGACATAAAAATGTATTTTTAATTGGTTTGACATTTTTATATTTGTAAAGAACATTAGTTATAAGAAGAAATAATAAGTGGGGGATATATATGAAAGAAATAACATTAAAAAAAGCATTAATTAATCAAGATATTAGGCTTTATAATAAACAGATAGATGAAAAAGATATTAATGAGTTAAAAACAAATATTGACAAACTAATTCAAGAAATAAAAAATGCTGAAAATAGTAATCAACAAGAACATGAACCAAGATATAGAGATTTGTTTCAAAATTTTTTGAAAAATAATTTTTATTATGAAGATTGTTATACAATAAGTTCAAAAAGATATATAGATAGTTGTATAGAAAAAAATGGAAAGATACAGTGTATTATTGAAATCAAGACTCCTAATAATGTGAATGATATGATAAATAATGAAAACTTTAACAAAAAAGCATTATATGAAATAATAGCATATTATATCAATGAGACAAGAGATACTACTAACCCCAATAATAGAATAAAGAAGAATGAGTATTATGACATAAAAAAATTGATGATTACAAATTTAGTTGATTACTATATTTTTTCAAAAGAATCAATAGAAAATATGGTAAAAGGTGATATAGAAGATTTTTTCTTTGAAAACAATGATTTAAAAAAAGAAGAGAAATATAAATATCTTAAACAGTATTTTAATGATAATCCTGATAAGCTGGATAATCTAGAATATGTTCATTTTAATATTTTTAATACTGAAAATCAAATTCAAAACATACATAAAATTTTAAGCAAATATTATCTCTTAAACGAAAGACAGCAACTTCAATTTAACAGTCATACATTAAATGACAAATTTTATAAAGAAATACTATACATTATGGGATTATCTGAAATAAAAGAAAAAGACAAGAAAATAATAAAAATAGATAAAAAAATCAATAATTCTATGGGAGAACAAGTATTAAAAAGACTTTTAGAAACAGAAACTATAAAAGAAGAAAAAGCAGAAGAAAAAGCTATAGAATTATTAATTATTTGGATTGATAGAATTCTATTTATAAAGCTTTTTGAAGCACAATTATTTTATTTTAATGGAGACGAAAAAAAATATCATCTTCTTGACACAGAAAAACTGCATGATTTTGAAGATTTAAGAAATCTATTTTTTAATGTTCTTGGTAAGAATTATTCTAACAGAGTATTCTTAGATAATGAGTTTTATAACCAATTTAAAGATATACCATATTTGAATAGTAAACTCTTTGAAGAACAAAAAGCTGAAGAAGAAGGAATAAAAATAAAT
>CAMKSF010000017.1 GCA_946415375.1 uncultured Clostridia bacterium | reverse complement strand
AACGCTTGCTCCCTACGTATTACCGCGGCTGCTGGCACGTAGTTAGCCGGAGCTTATTCTACAGGTACTGTCCTTTTTCTTCCCTGTCTAAAGCAGTTTACAATCCGAAAACCTTCTTCCTGCACGCGGCGTCACTGCGTCAGAGTTTCCTCCATTGCGCAATATTCCCGACTGCTGCCTCCCGTAGGAGTCTGGGCCGTATCTCAGTCCCAATGTGGCCGTTCAACCTCTCAGTCCGGCTACTGATCGTCGCCTTGGTAGGCCGTTACCCCACCAACTAGCTAATCAGCCGTAAGCCCATCTATCAGCGGATTACTCCTTTCCCACTGTAACCATGTGGTTACTATGGCATATGCGGTATTAGCAGTCATTTCTAACTGTTGTTCCCCTCTGATAGGCAGGTTGCTTACGTATTACTCACCAGTCCGCCACTAAAGCCATTGTTATAAATCTTCATCATGTCCCTTTGAACAAGTTCTCCGTTCTCTTCAAAATCAATATAACGACTTCCGTTCGACTTGCATGTCTTATGTGCGCCGCCAGCGTTTATCCTGAGCCAGGATCAAACTCTCTTGTTAATGGTATCTAAAATTGTTCTTTCGAACTACTTTAAATCTTATTAAAAAATTGTTTAATCTGGTCTCTTAATAAATACTTATTAAGCACCTTTAAAAATTTACTTTTGGTACTGTGTTTTAGGTTAAAAACACATACCGTTTTGGTTTCATCTCTAAAGAATTTATTGTTTACTTTTCAATGTACTTTTTTCTGTCCCGCAAAGGACAATTTTTATTATACTATTACAATTTTGATTTGTCAATACCTTTTTTAAAAAAATTTTAAAATTTTTTTCAGAGAAATATAACCCTCTATTTTTATGCTATTTTTGTGTTATTTTCTCCTTTTTTGGTACTTTACTTATCATATCACTTTTTTCAGTTTATGTCAACAGATTTACAAAAAAACTTATACAATTTTATATAAAAAAAGATGAATCTTTCCTACGAATTTATCATCTTTTTATATTTTATTAATTTTTATTCTTTTATTGTCTTTCTTCTTCAAACACTTCCTTACCATACATTTTTTCCGCATACTTTCTGATTGAAGGATATTTATTGTAATCTTTCTTAATTCTTTCTAGACTATCCGTCTCTTGTTCACTCATATTAGGATTCTCTTTCTTATTTTTTATTTTTTCCTCAATAATAGGTCTAAGAACTTCCCTAAAATCTGGAATTATAGATGGGTCACCTTCTGGCATTTCTAAACTAAACTCATCAATCGTCTTATATACAATTCCTTCTTCTTTAGGCCTCAAACGGTGTCCAAATGCACCCAAAACTTTTTTATATTTTAAAGAATATAAACCTGGAATTGAACTTGGATCTCTTTCTATGCTGTTTATTTCATATCTCCATACAAGACCTGGGTCCTCTATTTCATATATTGTTGAAATTTGTATTCCACTTTCATTATAAATATTAATTCTTTTCCTACTACAAATGTCATGTTGAATATAATCCCAATCTACTGTTTCAATTAAATATTCATTTTCTCCGTTGTCACATTTTCTTGCGTGAAACTCTGCATTTTCTCCGTAACTTGGTTTACACCAACCAGGGCGTTCCGTAAAATCAAACAAAAAATGATTTCCGCTACAATAGCTATTTGGAGATTGTTGGCATGGTAAATAGTATGTCCAATTATCAATTACATTTTTTTCAAGTAATTCTTTAATTTCCTCTTTATTTTCCGAATCAAGTTTCTTTCCTTTAAAATCTAAAAATCTTAATAACTGTGCTTTTAATAATTTAAAAAGTCTGTCATTTTCTGTAAAGCCAATATATGGAGAATTTTCTCCCATATTATTTTTTATAATTTCTTGTATTAATTCTTTTATAACTTCATCTTGTGTTAATTGACTATTATCTGTTGATACAGCTAAGCTTCTTGAAAAATCTCGATGATTCATTATTCTTTCTCCTTCAAATTAAAACTTCTAGGTTATTATATCACGCATTAAAAATTATGTCAATTAAGATTTGTCCATTTATTGGTTGCATTATAATAAGAAGGGTTTTGAAATCTTTTTTTATTTAACCACTTTTGTAGTTCTATTATTATAATAGGAAGGAAAGATATTCCTATTGTATAAAACCATTGTGTTTTATTTAATGAAACTAGCTTAAATATATTAGCTAAATACGGTATTATAACCACAATTATTTGTAACATGGTACCTGCAAAAAAACTTCCTATCAAATATTTATTTTCAAGTATTCCTGTTCTAAATATAGATTCTTCTGATTTTATATTAAAGCTATGTACAAGTTCAAGTAGTCCTAATGATACAAAAGCCATTGTCCTACCAGCTTCAACTCCATAATATTTATTTCCTAATGAAAATGCAAATAGAGTTAGACTTCCAATCATTATCCCTTCTGTAACTATTTTATACCATAGTCCTTCTGCAAAAATACTTTCTTTTGGATTTCTTGGTTTTCTTTCCATTATTCCTTTTTCTTCTTTTTCCAATCCTAGCGCAATAGCAGGAAATGAATCTGTAACAAGATTAATCCATAAAAGCTGAATAGCAAGAAGTGGAGAATCAAATCCTAATATCAAACCTATAAATATTGTTACTATTTCTCCAATATTTGTTGCAAGTAAAAAGTGAATTGCTTTCTTTATGTTATCATAAATACTTCTTCCTTGTTTTACTGCTTCTACAATAGTAACAAAATTGTCATCAACTAAAATCATATCTGCAGCATTTTTTGCTACATCAGTTCCCGATTTTCCCATTGCAATTCCTATATCTGCATTTTTTAAAGCAGGACTGTCATTTACTCCATCTCCTGTCATAGCAACAACCGCTCCTGTTTTCTGCCAAGCTTTTACTATTCTAACTTTATGTTCAGGTGTAACTCTTGCGAAAACAGAGTAATTTCTTATGTTTTTTTCTAAATTCGAATCTGAAAGTAACTCTATTTCCTTACCTGTAATTGCTTCATTTTCATTTTTTAAAATTCCAAGTTCACTTGCAATTGCTTTAGCAGTTGCTAATTGGTCTCCTGTTATCATTACAGTCTTTATCCCTGCATTTTTACAACATTCTACCGCTTCTTTCACACCTTCTCTTGGAGGGTCAATCATTCCAATTAATCCTACAAAAATTAAATCATTTATTTTTTCTTTTCTGTCTTTTGTATCTTTATATGCAACAGCTAATACTCTTAGAGCATCATTTGCCATTTCAAGATTTTCTTGTCTTATTTTATTTTTTTGCATATTAGTTATTGGTTGTATATTTCCATTTTTTAAAATTTTTGTACATTTATCTATTAATACTTCAGGAGCTCCTTTAGTTATATATCTATATTGTTTAACAGATTCCTGTGCATTAATTTCATTAATTTGTTGTTGTCCGAAAATATAGTTTTTATAATTTACATTATAATTATGTTTGAAAATGTTTTTTTCAATTCTATGTATTGTTGTCATCATCTTTGTATTTGAATCAAATGGAATATCATCTATTCTTGGCATTTTTCTATATAAATCCACTTTATTTATTTTTTCATCTAATGCATAATTCACTATTGCAAGTTCTGTTGCTTCACCTGTTGCAATTGGTACTCCATTTTCTTCCTGAATTATACAATCTGTGCACATACATCCAAGTTCTAAAAGAATTTTTTTGTTGTCACTATATGTTTTTACAACAGTCATCTTATTTTGAGTAAGTGTTCCTGTTTTGTCTGAACATATTACAGAACTACTTCCTAATGTTTCAACTGCAGGAAGCTTTCTAATAATGCTATTCTTTTTTGCCATTTTTGTAACACCAATTGAAAGCATTATTGTTACAATTGCAGGAAGCCCTTCAGGTATTGCTGCAACAGCAAGTCCAACAGATGTCATAAACATTTCAATTGGTTCTATTCTTTTTATTATTCCAATTATAAATATAACTAAACAAATACCTAAACAAACTAATCCTAGAATTTTACCTACTTCCGAAAGTTTCTTTTGTATAGGAGTTTCTGGTGATTCTTCTTTTATTATCATATTTGCTATTTGTCCAATCTTTGTATCCATTCCTGTTTCTGTAACTATTGCCTTGCCATGTCCATGTACTACTACTGTTGTCATAAATGCCATATTATTTATATCTGCTATTGTAATATTATTATCCTTTATTATTTCTGTTGTTTTTTCTACCGGAATTGTCTCTCCTGTTAAACTAGATTCTTCAATTTTTAAATTATAGCATTCTATAATTCTGCAATCAGCAGGTACATATTTTCCATCTTCTAATTCTATCACATCTCCTGGAACTAACTCTTCTGCATTTATTTCTTTTACTTTTCCATCTCTTAATACTTTTGCCATCTTAGGAGTTAACTTTTTTAAACTCTCAATTGATTTTTCTGCTCTTTCTTCTTGAACAAGTCCCATTATTGCATTTAATATTACTATTGCAATTATTATAATAGAATCTATGTAATCATTTTCTCCTTGCATTTTTGAAACAACTGCTGATACAATTGACGCTATTATTAATATAATTATCATAAAATCATTAAATTGTTTTATAAACTTAATAAATATATTTTCTTTTTTCTTTTCTTCTATTTTATTTTCCCCAAATTCTATTTTTCTTTTTTCCACATCTTTTTCTGCTAGTCCTATTTTTGTATTTGTTTTTAGTCTTCTTACCACTTCTTCTATACTTTTATCATGCCACATAAAATCAACTCCTCTTTATATGTATATGCTATAAAAAGAAAAATATAACTATATAGTATATTATTATCAAAGGATAAATCTGTTGTTTTTTGTGTATATGTTTCTATTGACATAGTTTTTATGTTATGGTATAATTTTTATGTTATGTTAATTTACATTTTATTAGAGAAAGGAGATTATATGCGGAAAGAGGATATCATTAATGATATAAAACTTGTATTATGTATGTTGTTTTTTTCTTTTTTGTTCACATTTTTAATAAAATGTGCTCCGAAAGAAAAATCCCGACTTTCAGATGTGTATATAAATAAAAATTATGCGTCTGAACACGGTGGAGGTAAAATAGATAACAACCCCTTACTTGATTACTTCTATTACAATCTTTATCCATATGGAGAAATAATAGAAAAATACAGAATTGACGGCCTTTATTTATATACTGTCAGTGTAAATGATGAGACTCATGACTTAAGAATACCTTTCAGAATGTATAACTCCTTTATAGAAGGAGATTACATTAAACTACATTTAAAGCAAAAAATCTCTAAGATAAATGGAAACGAATTAGAACACGAGTATTCCATTTATATAGAACAGTAAAGAAACACATGCGAGCAATTATATTTTGCCTCGCATGTATTTCTTTTTATACAATTTCAGACTTTTCTTTTTGCAATATCCATACACTATCCTTATTCAATTCAAATGGTATATTTTTTAAAAATAAATAAAAATACTACTTTAAAGCTAGTTACTACGAACAAATATTGACATAATATTGTTTTTATAATATAATTAATATTGTAATGTTAATATACTATTTACAAGGAGGATTTTATGATACGGATTAAGAAAGTTGTCTCATTAGTTTTTTGTTTTCTTCTTGCATCATCTCTTACATCATGTTTTCCTAGAGATGATCCTTGGCATCCTTATTATTATGAAGAATATGAAATAGATGCAGAAATCATAGCAGCATATGAAACAGAGCCTTCCAATGAGTATATACTGATTCCGGATACCGGATGTCGGTTCACACTCGAAATCGAGGGAGAAAAGAAAACTTTCAGTGTAGACGAAACTGTTTATCACTCACATAAAGAAGGAGATACCATTCGTTTGCATGTCGAGAAAAAGTACAAAAAAGATAATGACATGTTTGTAAGTGTTGACTATTATCTCGTAGAATAAAATCAAGCGCATGTGAGCAATCTGTTTTGCTTCGCATGCGCTTTCTTTTTACACAATTTCTGGATTATCCTTTATAATCTTCCTTACTAAATCATCATCTAATTCAAATGGTGTAACATATCCTTCTAGCATTCTAGCTTTTTGTGCTAAATTTTGATTTTCATTATTTACATATATTTTAGCTTTTCCTTTACCATTTTTAGCTTCTTGAACTAAATTTGATACTGGTGAATTTCCATCAAATGCAATAACAATTGTTTTAATTCTTTCAAATAATTCATAATTAAAGCTTTTATATATTCCTGAGCTTTCACTTTCAATAGATATCGCAACACCAGTGACACCTGAATTTAAAATTCTTTCTTTTACTTCTTTTGTAAGCATCTTAGGTATAATTGCATATATTTCTACTTTTTTATTGTATTTCTTGCATAGTTCTATTATTTCTTTTTCATAAGCTCTAATAGAATGTCCTATTACAAAATATGCCTTTTCTGGATTTATTGTTTTCACAAGTTTTTTTAGGATTTCTATTCCATCTTCTTCTATATTTGTATGTATTCCTCTAGCATTAAAACTTCCTCCAGCAACTACAATTGGTACTTTATTTAATGGAATAGGTTTTATCATATCTTTTAAGTATTCTTCTGCAGATACCTTATCTGTTAATCTCCACTCTACATTTTTATTATTATTTTGTTTTTCATATTTTTCTTCAAGTTTTAAAATGGAATCTTTAAGGCTTTTGTTTTTAATTATTGCATTAAATCTTTTTGTCTTTTCTTTAAAATATTCCATCGATTTAGAGTAAATATCTTCTTCAACTTGTCTCATATTTTCAAAATCTTTTTCTGAAAGTCCAAGTAAATTTTGCAAAGCTAACTGCTCATCTATTGTGTCAATACCATAGCATCCACATCCATCTGTTCCTTGTACACATTTTATCCCATTTTGTAAATATTTTTTTAAAGGATGATTTGCTATTCTACTTAAATTGTTTAATCTAACATTAGATGTAATTTGGAATTCCATCACAGCTCCTGCATCTTTTATTTGTTCAATTAATTCTAATCCTTCTTTTGATTCTAAATCAGGAGTATATAGTCCATGTCCAATTCTAACCTTTGGCATCTCTTGTCCTTCTAAAAGAGACTCTTTTACACATTTAATTGAATTTACAACATTGTCCCTTAAACTATCATTTTCTCCCGCATGAATCCTAATCGTAAATCCTTTATCTTCTGTAACTGCATATTGAACAATTTCCTTAATAAGAGGCTGAAGTTCCGATATATCATTAATTTCTTCTCCAATAAAATCAGATCCTACAACATATGGACTTATTGCTACTGCCTTTAAAACATTTAAATTTTCTCTTAAATAGTCAATATTATTGTTTGTGTCATTTATTATAGTTAATGGTATTCTTCTTATTGCAAATAAAAACCTAATTTTAACACCTGTTTCTTTTTCTATATATGGCATAACTCTATGTATTTCTTCTAAAAACTCTATCGCTGGAAGACCTTTTTTGGTAAGAGTTGTATCTGCAATTTCAACATATTTAATTCCTTGTTTTTGATACTCTCTTGCAATCCATAGTAATTTATCTTCTCTTAAAGTGTTTCTTTTAAATACGCTATCATTTTTTAAATCTTTAAGCATTTTTAATATAATTACTTTTACTTCATTTACTGGAATCTTCTTAATTTTATCTAACTCATTTTCTAAATTTAGTTTTTTGCTACTAGTTATTCCTTTAGTAAATACATAGCGATATAAATATAGCTTTTCTAAATTTGTAAAAACTGCTTGCCCATCTTTTAAAATAGCTAAACTTCTTCTTATTTTTTCAATATTTTCTTTTGCATTTTCAATATTATTTAAAATTAAGTCTGCAAAATTAATAAATGTATTATCATTTATTTTTCTATCTAGATACTTTCCCTCTAATTTTGAATCTTTAAACCCTTCTGCCACTTTTTCTCTTTGTTTTATAATCTTTTTTTCTTGATTTTCTGTTAGTTTTAAATCAAGTTTTCTAATATAATACAAAGGATATCTTATTTGATGTTTAATTCCAAGTGCAATCAAGGCATCAGGAGAAAGATTTGCATTCATATGTGTATGTAAGTCTGTTCTAAATTTATGTTTTTTTAAAATATATGATTTAACAATTGTTTTTTCAATTGAAAATCTGTAATCTTTTGTCTGTGACATTAGAGTCTTTGATATCGCAGGTATTTGACCATTTAATTGTACACCCTTATCTGCAAAAATGTTTGCCACTCTGTATCCACCTAGTCTAAAAATATATACGTCTTCATTTTTTGCATTTATGCTTGCAGGAATTTTTCCTGTTATTATCTTCATACCAGCATCATTTTCTACAGTTTCTGTTCCACAAATTTTCGCTAAGTTTGTAATCAAGTTACCAGTGCTGTGGTTTGGTGTTTCTATTATATATGTTAATTCATCTTCTGCAGATTTGTACAAATTAACTACTATGTCTCTTTCTTTGTCTAAATAAAAGGTTGTAAAGTATTTCATTTTTTCCTCCTTATTTATAGTTTAAAAAGAAAGCCATATAATATTGATGTCTCAATACTTATATGACTTGTTCTTTTTATATATTGGTAGCGATGGTGGGACTTGAACCTACGACCTGCCGGGTATGAACCGGATGCTCTAGCCAGCTGAGCTACATCGCCATTTCAATACTAATAATTATACATTGTTATTCCATAATTGTCAAGAGGTTATGCATAAAATTTTAAAAATCCCACTTCGGCACATATTCTTCTTCATGTTCTCCTAATTCTTGTATAAATCCATTTTCTATTCCTATTTCTTGTACATAGTCTTCTATTTCTTGCCATTCTCCCTTTGTTAATTTCCTATTTATTATTTCATCTTCTTTTGCTTTATATGTAGGAAAGTATTGAGCCATAATGCTTACATAAACTTCATTTGGTAAATCTTTCTTAATCCATAAAAGTACTTTTTTACTGTTCTCTATATATCCTGGCAAAACTAAATGTCTAACTATTACTCCTTTTCGTATAATTCCATTTCGTTCAAATTTTGGTGTTCCTACTTGTCTTGTCATTTCTTTTATTGCTTCAGTTGCTATTTCAAAATAGTTTTCAACTTTTGAATATTTTTTGCATAATTCATTGTCTGCATATTTTAAATCCGGCAAATATATATCAATGAATCCAGCTAAATCCTTCAGTGTTTCTACATTTTCGTATCCATTTGTATTATATACAATTGGTAATCTAAGTCCTTTTTCTCTTGCAATCTTTATTGCTTCTCTTATTTGATATGCATAGCTTGTAGGCGTAACTAAATTTATATTCTCCACACCTTTTTCTTGTTGTTTCAAAAAGATTTCTGCAAGTTCTTCTATTTTTATTTCTTTTCCTTTTCCAAGTTGACTTATTTCATAATTTTGGCAAAAAATACAATTCATATTACAATTAGAAAAAAAGACTGTTCCTGAGCCTTTCTTTCCACTGATGCAAGGTTCTTCAAAATCATGAGTGCTATATAATGCAATCTTTACTGTATCTTTTGACTTGCATCTTCCTATTTGATTATTATTTCTATTAATTCCACATTTATGCGGACATATTTCACATTTATTTAATTGCTCTATCATTTTTTCCTTTCCTTTTTTGTAAAAGGTGACGGTTCTCTTTTACAACTTTAAAGTACATATAGTATTATACATAAGAATTGCAATATGCTTGCAGCACAAATACATAGATGAAATACCGAGTGCATATATTTTACTTTTACTCCAACTCCATAAAGAACTGCACCTATAGTATATATAACCCCTCCTAAAGCTAATAAAATAAATCCTTTCATTCCAAGTAAAGAAGGTAAAATATTGATTTTTACAATAATGCACCATCCCATTACTAAATAACAAATCATAGAAAAAACTTTATACCTTTTCAAATCTATCGCATTTAAAGTAATCCCTATTGCAGCCATTATCCAATTAATTGCAAAGATTGACCACCCAATTTGTGGACTATATGCTCTTAAAGTGCATAATGCAAATGGTGTATATGTTCCTGCTATAAGTAAAAAAATTGAGCAATGATCTAATATCTGCAATACTTTTTTAGCTTTTAGTTTAGGACTTAGTCCATGATATATACTAGACATTGTATACAGTAAAATCATGGTTGTTCCATAAATAATGCTGCTTATTAACCCATATGTGTTTTTTCTAATTATTGAAAAAGTAACACAAAGTATAAGAGCTATTACTGCAAATCCCGCTCCAACTATATGTGATGTCATATTGAATATTTCTTCACCTTTTGTATATGTAGGTAAAACTCTATCTTCTAGCTTTATTCTCTTCATAAATATCATCTCCATCATTTATTTTTTCTTTCTCTTTAAAAAAGAAAAAAGAAAGAAAAATACTATCTAGTTTTTAATACTATATCATCTAGTAAATCATATGTCAACAATATTCACTTTGTCTATTTTTTTTATTTTAATTTTCCTGCAGTAAATCCTGTAGAATATGCTATTTGTAAGTTAAATCCGCCTGTGTATGCATCTACATCTATTACCTCTCCAGCAAAATATAATCCTTTAATTTTTTTAGACTCCATAGTCGAAGGATTAATCTCTTTTGTACTTATTCCACCACTTGTAATTATCGCTTCTTCAATAGTTCTAAATCCTTTTATAGAGATTTTAAAATCTTTAATTAAATTAACTAAATTTTCTCTTTCTAATCTAGTTATCTCATTCACCTGCTTTTCAGGCTTTATTCTAGACAATTCAATAATTGGATTTATCATTTTCTGTGGTAGTAATTTGTCTAAGCTATTTTTAAATTGCTTATTTTTTGTTTCTGCAAAATCTCTTAAAATCCTTTCATCTAGTTTTTCTTTGCTTAATGCAGGCTTTAAATCTATATGTAGTATTATTTTTTTATTTTGTAATAACTCCTCTATATTTTTATATCTTACTAAATGAGCTGATGCACTTAAAATAATAGGACCAGATACTCCAAAATGAGCGAATATCATTTCTCCAAAATCTTCATATATCTTTTTATTTTTTTCTAAATCTTCAATAAATATTCCTACATTTCTCAAACTTAATCCCTGCATTTCTTGACATAAAGCTTTTTCAAAACAGGTCAAAGGAACTAATGAAGGCTTTATTTCTGTAATTTCATGTCCTAGTTTTTTGGCAAATTCGTATCCGTCTCCTGTCGAGCCAGTAAGTGGATAGCTTTTTCCTCCTGTTGCTATTATTACTTTTTCTGCAATAATTTCTTGCTTGTCTGTTTTTACTCCTTTTACCTGTCTATCTTCTACTATTATTTCTTTTGCTTTTTCTTCAAATAACACCTTTACTTTTAATTCTTTTAGGCTTTTTTCAAAACATTTTAACACATCTATAGATTTATCTGTTACAGGAAATATTCTATTTCCTCTTTCTTCTTTAACATCTAGACCTCGCTTTTTTAGAAAATAAATTATATCTTGATTATCAAAATTTTTGAAACTACTATACAAAAATCTACCGATTACCAGGTATATTCTTTATGAAATCATCTATATCTAATGATGATGTTATATTGCATCTTCCCTTACCTGTTATCAGTAGCTTTTTTCCTAATGTTTTATTTTTTTCTATAATAATTGCTTCATTTCCATTTTCAGCTGCTGAAATTGCAGCCATCATCCCTGCTGGGCCTCCTCCAACTATAATAACTTCTTTCATTTTTACCATCCTTAAAATAAATAATTTGTAAAAGAGAACTGTCCCCTTTTACAAATTAAAAAATTGCTCCAGCAATAATCCCTATCATAGCACCAACAATTACTTGGAAAGGTGTATGTCCAAGAACTTCTACTAACCTTTCCTGTACTTCTATATCAGAAAGTCCCGGTGTCTCTACAATTTTATTTAGTAGCCTAGCTTGTTTTCCAGCAGCCCTTCTTACTCCTGCTGCATCGTACATTACAATAAATGCGAAAATTGTACTAAGTGCAAAAATTGGTGAGTCAAATCCAAATTCTTTTCCTATCATTACAGATAATGATACAACAATTGCTGTATGTGAACTTGGCATTCCTCCTGCGCCTAGTATTCTTTTAAAATTAAATTTTTTTGTTGTAATTAAATCCCATATAACTTTAAAAACTTGTATACAAAACCATGTTAGTACCGGTATTATTAAAAATTTATTTTTTGGTATTTGTACAAAAAAATCATTCATCTTTTTTCCCCTTATTATTTCATTTGCTTCCTCATATATTTCTATTTTTATTAAGTCATTTTATTCATTATCAAAGTCTTTTTCTTCAAGTTCTCCATCTTTTTCAAGTAGAATTGCTATCTTTTTTTCTGCATCTTCTAACATTTTATTACATTCTTTTGATAATTTCATTCCTTCTTCAAACTTAATTAACGATTCATCTAAACTCATATCTCCTTTTTCAAGGTCGTTAACAACTTTTTCTAATGATTCAATTTTTTCTTCAAAATTATTTGTTTTCATATTTTTCCTTTCTAAATCACTATTTAATTATTGTTCTGTAACTGTGTTTTTGTTAATATCCACCTTATATGTAACCATTTCTACAGTAGTATTATTGTCTCTTACAACAATAGTATAGACACCTTTTGATTCATCTTCAACATCAAAATATACATCACTATTTGTATTTCCCCATTTTTCTTTTGCAAGTGATATTGCACGTTTTTCTGGATCTTTTTCAGTTACCTTACTTGATGTATTTTCTTGTGTTTTATTAGTTTTTTCTTCTTTTTTAGTGTTTTCTTTTGTTGTATTATCTTTTAATGTGTTTTCTTCAGTTTCATTTTTAGAAGTATTATTTTCTTCTACTAAATTTTCTTCCGTCACATTTTCTTCGACAACATTTTCATCTTCTATTTCGTTTTCTTCAACAATATTTGTTTCAATACTATTTTTCTTCACATCATTTTCAATTATTTCTGTTAAATCGTTTTGCGATTGATTTTTATTTCTATTCATCTTATCAGTTGTAATCCCTATTATAACTCCTACAATTACTATAAAAATAATTACAACAATTGCTTTTATCTTATTGACCATAATAATCATCTCTTTTCTTTCTTAATACTATTTTAATTAAACTATTTTTGCATTTTTTTCTCCATCTGCAAACCTTATTGCAATTTCGTCATCTTTGTTTAAATCATTCTTTGTTTTTACTATTTTACCATCTTTTTGTGTAATAGAATATCCTCTTGATAATGTTTTCAAAGGGCTTAATGTATCTAATCTTGCAACCTTTTCTGTAAATACTATTTTTGCTTTATTATGTGAATTTTTTACACTTGTCTCTAACGACTTTATATATTTATCTAATAATTGTGAATATTCATTTATTTTTTTATATGGGTCTTTGAAAACTTGAGAAGCTGTTATTTTATCAAATCTTAGTCTCATTACTTCTACTTTCTTTTTTAATGCAAGTCTACTTCTTTGGTTAAATGTATTTATTTTTTCTTTCAATTCATAAATATCTGGATTGGCAAGCTCTGCAGCTGCAGATGGTGTTGGTGCTCTTAGGTCTGCTACAAAATCTGCAATAGTAAAATCCGTTTCGTGTCCTACTGCAGAAATAACAGGTATGGTTGAATTGTATATTGCTCTTGCAACAATTTCTTCATTAAAAGGCCATAAGTCTTCTAATGAACCTCCACCTCTTCCAATTATAAGAACATCTGCTAATTTTTTTTCATTCATTAGCTTAATCCCTCTTGCAATTTCTTCTGCTGCGCCCGGACCTTGTACTGGTACTGGAAGTAGTCTTATATATGTATTAGGATTTCTCCTTGTTGATACATTAATTATATCTCTAATTACAGATCCTGTTTGAGAAGTAAGAACTCCAATAATATTTGGCTTTAATGGTATTTTCTTTTTATGACTTTCATCAAACAATCCTTCTTTTTCTAAATCAGCTTTTAATTTTTCATAAGCCTCATATAAATCGCCTTTTCCATCTTTTTTCATTGCCTTTACATATATTTGATAAATTCCATCTCTTTCAAATACTGATACACTACCAAAAACCATTACTTTCATTCCATCTTTTGGCATAAAACCTAATCTTTCTGCATAAGTTTTAAACATTATGCATTTTATTAAAGATTTATCATCTTTTAATGTAAAATATAGATGGCCTGTGTAATGGTTTTTAAAATTTGATATTTCTCCTTTTACAACTACTGCATTTAAGGCTTCATCTCCTGCAATCTTTTCTTTAATATACAAATTTAAATCTGTAACTGATACTGCCATAGCATCATAATTCATGTTATCAATATCCTTTCATTTGACTATATTTTTTATAAATTTCACTACATTACTAAACTAATTTCAATTGTTTTACAACAGTAGCTAAAGCACCATTTATAAACTTACTTGATGTATCTTCACCATATTTTTTAGCAAGCTCAACTGCTTCATTTATTTCTGCTTTATATGGAATATCTTTATATTTAATTTCATATATAGCCAATTTTAGAATACTTAAATTTATTTTTGAAATTCTTTCTATTGTCCATTTTTCTGTCAAGCAATTTTTGATTATACTTTCAATTTCTACATTATTATTATTTATTCCTAAAATAATATCTTTTACATATTCTACAACTTTTTGATTTTCTATTTCATTTTGCTGAAGATATAGTTCTATTTGTTCTTCAATATTATCTGTATTTTGAATTTCCAAACTATAAATCAACTTAAATGCAAGTTCTCTCATTTCGGTTCTGTTCATTCTATTTCCCCTTATTTTAGAATCTATCTATAAAATTCTTTAATCTATCTTTTACTTCTTGTTTATTTTGTTGAATATAGTTTCCAACAAAAGCTCCTAAAAAAATTAATATTACAGCAACAATTAGTTTGTATAGATTCGTTAATATAATTAAAACTGCAATTAAAACTCCTAATATTGCACCTTTGTAACTGTTCCAAAATTCTTTTAAACTATTCATATATATTATTCCTCCGATTCTGAACCAACTATGTTTTTAATTCTAACATTAACTTCATTTACGTCTAAATCTGATGTCTTTTTAATAGCCTCTTTAATCCTATTTTGCATATTAAGTGTTAAGTCTTTAATAATAACATCTTTTGTAACTGTTAAATCTACAAAAACAGCTAAGTTATTTTGTGCATCCAACCCAATTTTTGTGTGAGCCTCTTTTGCACCTGGAAATTCTTTTACAACTGCATTTACTAAATTTTCTAATGTATCTCTTGAAATCATTAACTTTCCATTGTCATTTTGCATTAAAACGTCTCTTCCACTTTTTTGTTCTTCTTTATCTCCTGAATCTGCAAATATACAAATGATAGCAAATAGCATAAAAACTTCTGTTATTCCTAATACTATTTTTAAATATGGTTGTGTAGTTAATACTTTCTGAATTGCATTAAATGCAGTACTATAATCTAACCATCCTATAATTAATAAATTAATTACAACTCCAATTATTAAAATTATTACTGAAAAAAGTACTAATACTAATTTGCTTAATTTTTTCATTTTATTTACATCCCTTTCTTTTTATATAAAATTTGGTCCTATCTGTTTACTATTCGTTATCTTCTTTGTTTTCTTTGTTATCTTCTACCGCTTCCTCTTCTTGCATACTCTCTGCACTCAAAGACTCAGTATTTACACCTTGTACATGTACGTTTACTTCCGTTACTTTTAGTCCTGTCATACTTTCTACTGATTTTTTTACTCTATTTTGAATTTCAAAAGCAACATCTGGAATTCTGCTTCCATATTCTACAATTATGTTTACATCTATTTTTGCTGTTGTATCTGTAGCATCTACTTTAATTCCTTTTGCTAAATTTTTCTTCCCTTTTAAAGCTTCTGTTATTCCTCCTGTAAGTCCACCTGACATTGCTGCTACTCCAGGCACCTCTGATGCAGCTACTCCTGCTATTACTGCTATTACATCATTTGATATTTTTATTCCTTCTGCTTCTTTTACTTCCTCTACTACTTCAACATCATTATTTTCTTCCATAAAAATCACTTTCCTTTCTCTAATATATCTTTTATATATATTTATATAATTTTATATGACTATAGTATATCAATTTTTTCTTTATTTTACAACTGTTTTTTGAAAAAAAATGGAAAAGGGGACTGTCACCTTTTCCAACTTTTTTATATTCTAATCATTCCGCAGGCTATTCTGCTTTCTGTTCCTGCATTAAGTAGTTTTGATCCTCCTGAAACTACAACTAAGTCTCCAGTTTCTAAGATTTTTTGTCTTTTTAATTTTTTTAATCCTTCTTCTACAGTCTTGTCTGTTGTTTCTTGTGCTTCTATAAAGATTGGAGTTACATTCCAAACTAATCCTAATTGATAGAATGTTCTTTTATTATCTGTTATTGCAAGTACTGGACAAGCAGTTCCTATTCCTGCTAATCTTCTTGCACTATCTCCTGTGTTTGTGTATGCAACTATTGCATCTGCTTTCATTCTTTCTGCTAATACACATGCTGCTTTTGCAACATTCATTTCAAATGTTGATGTATCTATATCATCTTCCTTTGCTTCAAATCTTTTCCAATAATTAATTGCTGGCTCTACTCTTCTTGCTATTTTATCCATAGTTTTAACACATTCTACTGGGTATTCTCCTTGTGCACATTCACCTGAAAGCATTATTGCACTTGTTCTATCATATATAGCATTTGCAACATCACTAGCTTCTGCTCTTGTTGGTAATGGATTATGTGTCATAGACTCTAACATCTGTGTTGCAGTGATTACTGGTCTATTTAAGTTGTTTGACATTCTTATTATCTTTTTTTGCATAATAGGTGGTTCTGTGAAATCTGTTTCTGTTGCCATATCTCCTCTTGCTATCATTTGAGCATCAGCCATATCTATAATAGACTCCATATTTTCTAAGCCTTCAACATTTTCTATTTTTGTAATGATTTTTATATCTTTTCCACCATTTTCATCTAATACTTTTCTTACATGAATAATGTCATCTGTATTTCTTGTAAATGATATTGCAACATAATCATAGTCGTGTTCACATGCTGCTTTAAGATCTTCTATATCTTTTTCAGATAATCCTGGAAGTTTAATTGCTGTTCCTGGTACATTTATAGTTTTTCTACTTCCTAGTTTTCCTCCATGTACAACTGTACAAATCAAATCTTTACCTGAAATTTCATCAACTCTTAATTCAATCGCACCGTCATCAATTAAAATTTTAGCTCCTGGCTCTACATCTTTGTATAACTTCTTATATGTTATAGATACTCCTTCTTCATTTCCAGTAACATCTTTATTAAATAATGTAAATTTTTGATTATCCTTTAATTCTATTTTTTCATTTTTACCAGTATATAACATACCTGTTCTAATTTCTGGACCTTTCATATCCATAATAAGAGGAATAGGTAAATTTAATTTATCTCTTAATTTTAAAATTTCTTCTGTTTTTTCTTTTTGCTCATCATAACTTCCGTGTGAATAATTAATTCTGCATGCATTTAATCCTGCATCAAATAACTCCTTTAATCTATGTTCACTTGCAGGTCCTATCGTTCCAACTATTTTTGTTTTTCTTAATTGTTTCATATATTTTTACTTCCTTTCATTTTTCCATTTTACTATTTATTATATGTATTTTTAACACACTTGGTTATTATAACATAAATATTTAGATTTATTCAAGACCTTTTTCGACATTTTTCGTAGAAATATAATCTGTAACCATTAATTTAATTAATACTGCAATTGGTACAGCTAAAAACATTCCAATTATTCCAAAATATGCTCCTCCTATTGAAACTGAAAATATAACTAGTAAAGGACTAACATTTAATCTTGAGCCCGTAATTTTAGGGTTAATTACATTTGCATCTATTTGCTGAACTATTGTAATAATTATGGCCATTATAATAGCTTGTTTCCAGCCTCCAGTAAGAATTGTAATAATACCTGCAATTGCAATTGCAATAATCGCTCCAAAATATGGAATCAAATTAAATATACCTATCATAACACCAAGTAATACCGCATACTTTACTTTTAAAATAAGTAAAGTAATGGAAGCTAATATTGCTACAACTATAGCATCTATAAATTGGCTTGAAATAAAACCAAAGAAAATTATATTACCATGTGTAAAATATCTATTAAATTTATCATATGCTCTTTCTGACATTGAGGCTTTTGCAAATCTATCTATTGAAGTTATTATTTTTTCTCTTTCTGATAAAATGTATACTGAACATATTATAGCAATAAAAATGCTAAATAGTGTTTTAACAACTCCTATCGCTGATGATAAATACTCCATCAATTTTTCTGGTGTTAACATATATTTAAAATCAATTTTTTGTATATATTCAACCATTGGTTTAATTATATTATCTTTTATAAATGGAGTCCATCCATCTCCTACTTCACTTGTAGTTATAGAATTATAATATACTTGAATATTATTTACTAAATCCACTATACTATTGAATATAGCTGGAATTATAAAATTCAATACAAATAGTATAAATAGCATTACAATTAAATATACAATTAATATACTTAATCCTCTTGAATATTTTGTTTTTCTTTTTAGTTTTTTCTCTATTTTCGAACAAGGTTTATATAGAATATATGAAATTAATATTGCCACTAAAAATGGCATTAAAATACCAAGTAAATGTGAAATCCATTTTCCTATTCCAGAAAAATTATCAAAAAACTTGTAAATTATAATTAAAACAGTACCTATAGATACCCAATAAATCCATTTCTTTGTTCCCATTATTTTTTCATTTTTCACTTTTTATTCCTCCATTAATTATGTTTTACTATTAAAAATGTCAAAAATAGACTTCTTTCTAATTTTTGGCTCATAGATTTCTATTTCTTTATTTTCAAGTACTAAACTGGGATTTGTTTCAGTAAGTTCTTCAATTTTTTCACTACTAATATATTTTTTTAGTGTTTTTAAAGTCTCTGGTATTTTTTGGTATAACGTATTTTGTCTATGTACATCAGATCCTAGAAAATGTATCATATTTCTTTGTAATAATTCTTTTGCAGTCTTTTGTATTTCTGTTCCATAGAACCCTATAAAGCTTCCAAAATTTGATTGCATTAACACTCCATTTTGTATTAAATCATATATTAATTCTGTATCTTTTTGTACGAATGTATATCTTTCCGGATGGGCAAGTATTGGTATGTACTTATGTCTTATCAATTCAAAAATCATATCATAAAGATTTAATGGTTTTGCATTTAACGGCATTTCAAATAATACATATCTAGTTTTGTTTATAGACGATGCTTTATTACTTTCAAGCAAATTTACAATATTATCAGAAATATATATTTCACTTCCTAAATAAAGCTTTACATTAATATTTTGTTCAGATATCTTTGTATTTAATGCTTCTATCCATGCCTCTCTATCTATATGACTACTTTCGTAAAAACCTTCAAAGTAATGAGATGTTGAAATAATTTTGTCAAATCCAGCTTTTTCAGCTTCTTTTATTAAACTAAATGTTTCCTCAATATTTTTAGATCCATCATCAATATTTGGCAATATATGTGTGTGGAAATCTATCATATTCTATAGTCCTCCATTTATTTATTTCTTTTCTTTTCATCATCCATATATGAATTTATCTGTCTCATAATTCTTTCCTTTTTTCTCAGATACTCCTCTTGCATTTCTTTAAAATCATTTTGCGTTAAGTTTTTGTTATAATCACTTGTTTTTTTGTTAGTATTTTTATAATTATCTTTATCATCTACTAAATTTTGCATTTTTATTTTACTAACATCTTCTTTTTCATCTTCTATTGAATTATTTACTTCTTTATTTTTTATTCTATCAATTCTTCTATTTTTTAATAAGTCTTCTTTTGGCTTATTAAAATTGTTTTGATTGCTATTATTCTTGCTTTCTCCGTAATAATAATATTGTGTTTGCTTTTTAGAAACTGGTACTTTGTTTAGTACAACACCAGCTAGTTTTCCACCTACACTCTTTATATTCTTTATTACTCGATTTAGTGTTTCTTTTTTAGTAATTTTATGTGCTGTAACTATTATACAAGAATCAACTATTCTAGATAATATAATAGAATCTGTAACTAATTCGCAAGGTGTTCCATCTATAATAATCACATCAAAAATTGTTTTTAGTTCATCAAGAAGAGTTGCCATCTGTGAAGATACTAACAATTCCGAAGGATTTGGTGGTACATTTCCAGATGCGATTACATAAAGATTTTCTACATCTGTTTGTTGTATATAATCTACTGCACTTGTTGATGTTTTTCCATTTTCATAAATCACCGTTTCTGATAAGTAATTAGATAGTCCAGGCTTAGGAGAAATTCCAAAAATAGAAAATAGTCTTCCTTTTCTCATATCTGCATCAATTATTACGCATCTTTTTCCAGCTTGTGCAAATGTTGTTGCTAAATTAGAAGCAACCCAGCTTTTTCCTTCTCCAGGCAGGGTTGATGTTACAAGTAGAGTCCTTAATTCATTATTTTTATTCATAAATTGAATATTGGTTCTTAAAGTTCTAAATATTTCTGAATTAGGAGATTTTGGTTTTTTAAATACAATTAATTCTTTTTTCATTTTCTTCTTGCCCCTCCTACTTCTTTATCAAAATTATCTATATTTGGTATTGTAGCTAGTACTGGAATATTACAAGTTTTTTCTATGTCTTCAGCAGTTTTTACAGTTGTATCAAGTAAATTTAGTATAAAAATATATCCTGCAGATAAGACTAGTCCTGCAAAAGCAAAAATTGCAGTATCTTTAACATAGTTTATATTAGATGGTTCATCTTCTATTTCTGCTTCGTCTAAAATATACACATTATTAATTTTATATATTTGGTTAACCTTTTCCGAAAAAACTTTTGCCATTTCATTTGCAATTTTTGCTGCATATCTTGGATTTTTATGAGTAACAGCAATTTTTATCAACTCTGTATCTTCAACAGATGTTACATTAACATTTTTTCTAAGTTCTTCTTCATCTTCTTCTATTTTTAAATTATTTATAACAGTTCTTACAACTTCTTTACTCTTTACCATCTCGCTATATGTTGACACAAGCTTTGAATTTAACGTTATATCTGTTGTTGTAATCGCATTTTCTGTTTTATCATTTTCAGTATTTGACATAGCTAAAACAAGAGTTGTAGACGATGTATATTTGGGTGTTTTAAATTTCATCTCATAAGCTAATCCAGCTGCAATAAATATAGCAACTACTAAAAATAATATCCATTTTTTATTCCAAAAAATACTAAATATCTCTTTTAAATCTATCTCTTCCATATTTCCTCCTAAAAAGATCCTTTTAATTATTTATATCCTGTTTTTTCAATAATACTATTACTAATTTCTTTAACCTTATTTGAAACTGTATAATTTGTTTGATGATATACTTCTTCATGAAGTTTTTTAACATTTTCCTCTAGAGTAATCGGAATTCCATACCATGTCTTGTTTATCGTCTGTCCTTTTGTTTCATATGGCCAGCCTTTACTTTCATCAACATAATACTTCATTAGTTGCGGAAACATTGATAATATTTCATTTGAATCAATATTTGTATATATTTCAGGTAATAATTTATCTGCTAATTTGTTTAATTTACCAATACTTAACCCCTTTGCTTTATTAAGTATAGCTAATAGAACTGTTCTCATTCTTTCAGTCCTTTTATAGTCACCACCTGATGTATATCTTATTCTTGTATATGATACTGCTTGTACACCATTTAAATGATATCTTCCTGGTTTAGTTATTTGTTCTGCCGTTTTTCCAGTAACTTTTGAAGTTTCTGTTATATATCCATTTATATATTTCACTTCTGAAGCAGTAATATCTAGAGTAATACCACCTATACTGTCTATAATATCAACTAAGGAATTGAAATTTACCGTAACAAATTCTGTAATGTCTAAGTCTAAATTAGTATTCAATGTGCTCATAGACAACTTAGGTCCTCCAAATGCATAAGCATGAGTTACTTTATCTAATCCTTTTCCTGATACCTGAAGATATGAATCTCTATATACAGAAATTAAAGAAATTCTTTTAGAATTATCATCTATTACTGCTAATATTATACAATCACTTCTTGTTCCTTCTTCAATTTGATTCTCTCTACTATCTACTCCAAATAGAGCTATAGTCCTAAATTTTGTTTCTTTTTTTTCTTGTATTAAATCTTCTTTTGCTTGTTTTACTTCTTCATTTATTTCGATTGTATTTGTGTCAATATCTACATAATTAATTTTATCTAACTTGTTTTTTATATACATATATCCTACAAAAGCTATAATTCCTGTAATAAGAATTATAACCATCAATATTATCAAGCAGATTTTTAATATCTTTTTTGTTTTTTTCATTTCACTTTTTTCTTTTTTCATTTTAGTTCTGCATAATAAAGCATGCAGCTCCTTTCCTATAACATATATTATTTTATCAATAACATCTTTCAAAGTCAATAAAAAAGTCCATTTTATTCTTTATATTTTATGTTTTTTATAATAATTTTGTAGTAAAGAAAATATCATTTTAATTGACTTTTTATTAATTATCCATGTATAAATTATTGTTAATAGTACCATAAAAATGTTCAAATACAAATTGTTAATATAATATGATGTACAAAATAGAATAGCCATTAATAAAGATGTTTTAACAAAAGTACTGTCAATAGTAATTGTTATATATTTCCTAACGTCCTTTAATCTATATACAGCCATCGCAAAATATGATACTAATGTTGAAACCGATGCTGCATATAAACCAATAAATTTTATTAATGAAATATTAACAATCAAATTTATTATTGCTGCAATTATTGAGGTCTTTGCAACTGCTTTTGTGTCTTTTTTAGCAATATATATTACACTTAATAATCCAACTATAACATTAAATATTGATGATATCATAAGTATAGGAATTTGGTTGTAAGCTTCTTGAAATTTAATGTTTATCAATATCGGAAAAGCAAATGGCATTATAGCAATTATTCCAAAACAAATAGAAGTGAATAACTTTAGTAAAACATTTATAATTTTTGTAAAATACTCACTACTATCTTTATCATCTATATGTAATGCTGCTGATTCTGTCCATGTCAAATTAAATATACTATAAAGTGATATAAAAGCATTTGAAAATTTATATGATGCCGAAAGGATTCCATTTTTAGAAATTCCAAGTACTGATGTTACTATTATTCTATCTGATGAATTAAATATCCACCATGAAATTGCATTTGGAATTAAAGGAAGTGAATATTTCCAAAGTTTTTTTAATAATTTTCCACTATAAACTTTTATGCTTATATATTTATATATCTTTCCTGTGAAAAAAAGATATATACAACAAATGCTGTTTCCTATAAAAGTTGCAGCAAGCATTCCATATGCTCCCCAATGAAATTTTGCAATAAACAATACGTTTAAAGACAAAGTCGCAAGTGCCGTTAAAAAACTTCCTATTGCATATTTTCTGTTATCTCCTAATCCTCTTATTATTTGTAATAGTATATTTGAATAAATACATGTAATAACATTAGTTGCTAGAAAATATTTATAATCATTATGTATAAATTTTGCTATTATGCAGAAAATCATCAAATATATAGAAGACTGTATCGTAATTGTAAATATCGTTGTGCTAATAGCTGTTTTTATTTCAACATCATTATTTCTACTATCAATTAATTTTCTAAAAACCGCTTGTTCTATTTGAAAAGTTACAATTGGTATTAATAAAGAAACAAGTGTATTTAGTAAATCCACTATTCCATACTCTTCAGTTGTTAATATTGCGGTATATAACGGTAACAAGAGAAAGGTTATTAATTGAGTAGATATTTTTCCAATTGTAATTATTAGTGTGTTTTTTAAAAATTTCTTTTCTCTATTCATTTTTTTTCATCTTTCTTATAAGCTTTTTTACTCTTATTCTTATTTTAAATGGTATTATTCTTTTTAATATATTTTTTATCTTTAGTTTAAATTTAACTTCTTTTAATACTTCATTTTCATAAAATTCTAGTTCATTATACTTTTCATAAATCTTTTCTCTTTCCTCTGGAATTCTGTTTTTTTGACTTAACGCTATATTCAGCTTTTTCTCTTTCTCGAACGAAATTTCTCTATAAAGTATGTTATTTTTCATCCTATTAAAAAGAGTATATGCCTTTGAATTATTTATTATAATCAGCGATGATGTCTTTTCAGGATAAAAATCATAATAATTTTCCCATGATGCAACATCTCCTATTGTAAAATCTCCAACTCTTATTTCGTTCTTATATTTACATTCATAACAAGATAATCTATAATTCTTACCTTCGAGAAAATCTCTATAATATATATCGTCATCTGTAAAAACCATTCTTTTCCTGTTTTCTGTATCTATTCTAGAAATAAATCCACATTTATCAAAATTCACTTTATTTCTAAATCTATATTTTTTTATTTTTTCTCTGTATTTAGAGCTTAAAAATTGGATATATTTTCTAAAAAAACCCGGGCTTGGAACTCCATGGCAAATTAAATCTATAGTATATAAGTTATTTATTTCGTTTTTGTTTAAGCTTTTTTTAATTGCATCCACTTGACAAGGGGTCCCTATAAAAAGTACTTTATTATGTTTTAAGTCCTCTTTTAAACTATTAAATATATCAAATATTTGGCTTTGCACATATTTTGAGTCTTGTAACTTATTTAAATCTTCTAACTTATTTACTCTTATATGTCTTACTTTTCCAATTTCGTCTAGATTGCATCCATAAACAATTCCATTTTCTGATTCTATAATATATTTTGATAATATTGTTGCAAATCCGCCAGAAGCACTGTTCATATATATTTGATTATCTTTTGATAATCCCATATAACATTTTTTTTTATAGTTTTCTTCATCTATTTCCGTTTTATTAATAGCAGGACATATACTTATACACACACCGCATTCTTTGCACTTATTGCTTAAAACTTCTGGATATAAAAAACCCTCTATATCCTCATTTAATTTAATTGCTTCATATGGACATTTATTAAAACATAATCCACATCCAAAGCAGCTTTTTTTTACACAAGTTATATTATTGTCCAATTTTATCACCTATCCATTGCTTTGTTTTATTAATTATTTTTTCTAAATCATTATAGTATTTTAAGTCTATTTTATTTATATCTATTCTTTCTATATCATCACTATTTTTTATAATTCTATCTTCAAGTTTTATTCTTTCCAAGTAGTTCTTAACCCTATTTGGATTTTTATGATTCTCCAAAGCAATAAATCTTTTTTTAAAATTTGTAGAAAAAGCCACTCCATGAAAGGAGTTAGTTATTATGAAATCAGCATTTTCAATCAATGATAAATAGTCTTCTGGTGTAGCAGATACAATATTTTTGTCAATATATTTCATTTTAAACTTATATGGAGTAATAAACCATACCTCTTTTTTTATTATTTCCTTTATTTTCTTTATTTCGTCAATATATTGTTTTAAATTTGCATCCACTATATAAACCAAAATATACTCTGATTCTTTTTCTTTATATCTATTATTACTTGGCATACTATTTAACCAGTCTTCTTTTGATAATAGCAAAGTTGGATCTGTCGAAACAAAAATATCCTTAATTGAATCTTTTAATTGATTTTTCAAGCTGTCTTCTCTTACAGAAATTCCAGAATATTTTTTTAGATATTTTACTATTATTTCTTTTTCGCCTGTTGAATACTTATAGCTTCCAGCACTTGAAGATATAGCATATTTTTTAGCATTTTCTGAAAAGCTCAATAAATATGTTGTATCTATTCCATTGAAGATATTTGGATTCCAAATTTGGTCGCTTCCTGAAATCAAAATATTATAATTTGTTTTTTTTAATTCATTTTCACTTTTGTATGTATTACTTGATTTCTTCATATTTTTTAAAAATTTATAAAAGCCTTTTTTCTGATTTCGATTTTTTCCAAATATTATATATTGAATTATTCTCTTAAATATTTCTTTGATACTTCCACTAAATATATAAAAAAAAGTTTTTTTCATTTTTGACTCATATTTGTTTTCATAATCAATTATTTCTACATTTTTATATCCTAAAGATTCAATATACTTATATGTTGCATATGCCTGTAAAACTGCACCATAATTGTAACAATTGAATAATGTAATTATTCCAATTTTTTTTTCATTTTCTTCCAATTTATTCTTCCACCTCTTTTAACCTTGATATATTAAATCCTATACATATTATTAAAAATAGGTTTGCTGTTATATCAAATGTATCTACAGTTAGCATTATAAACAATACAAACAAAGTAAAAGAAACAATTTGTGCTATTCTGCTTTCTTTAAACTTATTTAATCTATTAAATGCTTCAAATACAATATAGATATATATCCCTACTCCCAAAATACCAGATTGGAACATGATATTTAAAAAGTGGCTATGGGCGTGATATGCAGAAATTGACTTAATAGTAAATTCGCTTTTTTGTATTCCAGTTCCAAGTATCTTATTATTATTTATTATTTTAATAGTTCTATCCCAAAGCTTTGTTCTACTACTAAAAGTCAAATCTTTATGCAGTATATCAACAATGAAAAATTCAAAAATATTTTGAACTCTTAAAATTACAATTCCAACAAAAGAAACCATAATCACCGGAAAGTATTTATTAGTTAAATGTTTATATTTCAATTTGTAAATAAAAACATAATAAATAATGAATAAACTTTCTGCAACTAAAGCACCAGCTGACCAAAAATACACAAAAGTTGTAAACGTAATAATAAAATAGGCTTTTGTTAATTTGGTTAATTTTTTATTTTTCATCATATCATAAATTGAAATTATACAAATTCCTGGAATATACATGAATGAAAACCTATTATCTATTCCAAGTAAATAAATTGGTGTTTTTAAATACTCCGTTACAGCAAATCCTTTTGGAAACATAATAAAAGATATTGTATTTAATATCGTTAACGCATAAAAAATAAAAGAAAGTACTCCAAATAATTTTATTTTATTATTCTTAAGATATATTTCTACAGCCATTATTATACCCATATTTAACGATAAATCAAGTATAAGTTTTAATACATTTCCTTTGTTCTTTAATGTAGAGAATAAAAGTATTATATTATATAATAAATACAATAATACTAATTTGCTAATTCTTAACTTTTTAAAATATGTTATCATTATTATTCCAAAACTAATGATAATCCAAATATTAAATATGTAATTAATCTTTGGAAATGACGCAACTATGTCAGGTTTAAAGAACGGAATTAATATTACTAGTATTAATAATGTGTTCATGGCATTGTTTTTTTCTTTCAGTTCATCCATTATTTTTCTCCTAATTTTCATATATTTTTTCTATTTTTTTTATTTCTTTTTTTAAATCATATCCTTTTTCCTCTAATATTTTACTCATATTCTTTCTATCATATTTGCTATCTCTTATTTTTATAATCTCATCAATCCACTTTGCAGTCTCATCGATTGAAATAAAACTTACATTTCCTGTTATATCAGCTTCTTTTGTAATAGTATCAGAAAAAATACATTTTAATCCTGCAGCTTGAGCTTCTATTCCAACAATTGGCATTCCTTCAAAAAGTGATGGAAGTATAAATAAGTCAAAAGCTTGATAGAATTCATTTATATTAGATTTAACTCCTAAAAAGAACACTTTATTATCTATCCTATATTTTTTTACTAATTCTTTTGCTTTATTTTCTAATACTCCATTACCAATAAGAACTAATTTAACATCGTCTCTTTTCGTTAAAAAATCTTTTAGCATATTTATCATTCCAACATGATTTTTCTCTTCATTGAATCTACCAACATGTCCTATTACAAAATCATCAGCAAAATTATATTCTTTTCTTATTTTATCTCTTGTTTCATTATTATAAACAAATCTTTCTGTCTGTATAGCATTATTAGTAAATATAACTTTACCCGAATCCACAATTTTTTCCCCAAACATCCACTTGGCCGCTATATCTGAACATGCAATATAAACATCAGCTATTTTTTTTATTATAAATCTAAATACATAGTGTTGAAATCTATTTTGAACACTTCCATTATGGCTATGAATTAGTATTTTTGTATTTTTCGAATAAATCTTACAAGGAAGAGCATACATACTAGAACTCGCTGTTGCAAGATTTAAATGAACTACATCATAATTGTTTTCTTTATATATTTTTTTTAAAGTTTTCATTGCCTTAATTGGATGTCTTTTAAAATTTTCAACAAAAATAATATTACTATATTCCCCATCAATTTTTTCCTTGTTTATTCCAACAATATCATCTTGAACTAAAAGATCTATTTCAAATTTGTTTTTATCAATGTTTTTCAATAAATTTATTATATATGTTTCTACTCCGCCTATTAAAGAAGTAAGTCCATACACTAATATTCTTTTTTTTCTCATTCTTTCTCCTTGTTCTTCATAAGATAATTGTATATTTTATCGTATGGTAAATTAATTTTGAATACTTTTTTTAAAGCTCCTATTTTCCATCCACTGTTCAAGAAATCTTCTTTAAATTTTGATATATTAAAAAAATACTTATACGTACTATTCATTTCTATCATTTTTTTCTTTTGAGTTTCAACATAATGAATATCTTTAAAATAATCTATATCTCTCTTTTTAGGAGATAGCCCAAGTGTCATTATCCCAGAACTACTTATATTTGAATTAATATTATAAAATTGCTGGCAATCTTTTTTTATAAAATCATTTATAAAACATATTGCTCCTTTTTGTATTTCATCATAGAATTTGTTTTCTTGCTCTGAATACTCATACTCGTCTAATGAAGGAATAATTTTTTCATTTTCTTTTTTATATTTAATAGTTGTTCCGTGTGGTGCTAAAAAAAAGTTTTCAAATAAATGTACAAACGGCCTAATTTTACTATAACTATCATAATAACTATACATATTTATATCTTTTATTTTTTTTATAGCTGCAAAATAAAAACCAGCCAAATCATTGTTTTTTAGTATTCTACATAAAGACTTTTGCATTGAGCCAGCCCATCCTATATCGGCAATAGCACATTCTGATGTAAAATTATTTTCATATAAATACTGCATTAAATACTTTTTTTCTTTTTCAGCATTCTCTTTTATATCATTTTTTAATTCATCAAAAATTTCTGGCATTTCTTTTATTTTTAGAATCTTTGTATTTAAATCGTAATTATATTTCTTAAAAATATTTAAATATTTTTCACCCTCTAAACCTACGTCTTTCAAAAACTTGTCTACATCGGTTGTTTCTTTAATCTTTATATTTTTTTTAAAGTCATAAAACGAGTCAATAACTTCATATAAAGCAGGTCTTACGCTCCTTCTAGATACATATAAATAATTACTTATTATATTAGAATCATTGACTATGTCAAACGCTTTTTTTAGCATATATCCTTCTCTTGAAAGAAAAAAAACTTTTTTAATATCCTTTTTCTTTAATATGTCTAATAGCCATGTAGCATAACCGTATAACAGAACACCTAACACTTCATAGCCAATTTTAAAATAGTTTGATTGGCTTAAATCTATATTATTATTTATAAATGATTGTATATTATTATAATCTTTTAAATCTTTTTCTTCTATATAATTTGATTTGTAATACATTAATTTGTTTATTCTTTTAGGAATTAAAATACTTTTTATTCCATAAATTTTTGCAAAAAAGAAATCCCCTCTTTTAGAATCACCAATATGTACTATTTCATTAGCTTTGATATTTAAGTTATTTAAAATATATCTAAATATTTTACCCTTATGTTTATTAAGCTTTATGTCATTTGATAAAAATAAATAATCATATTTAATTATATCAGATGAGTGTAACATCCTTTCAATTATTTCTTTATTTAGATACATATCAGAAACTATTATTATTTTCTTCTTTTTTTCTATACAATAATTATAAATACTGTATAAGTCTTTATTTTTCTGACATATTTTTAATTCTACTTCTATTTCAATGTCTTTTAACTTCCTAGATATGTCTTTTGAACTAACATTTAAATTATCATATATTTCATCTATATTTGGTTCAAAAGCATTATTTTTTGTCCTTGATATTATTTCCGCTTCTTTTCTTTTTTGTTTGAAATTCTTAATTTCTTCTCCATATCTCTTTTTATATTCACTACCTACAATATCAAATATATTATTTGGAGCATAGACATTTCTTTTTATCAATGTATCAAATATATCAAAAGAAACATATTCATATTTATCTATTATCTTTTTTATTTGCTCAATTTTATACATAATACTCCTTCTATTTTGCAGAGTGTACTTCTTTTTCCTTAATTTTTATAAATAAAGAAGGGAAAAATCTTCTAATATAACTTACTATTTTTCCAAAGAATAGACACATTGATATACTTTTTACCTTCATTGGTAATACTAATATTTTAAATTTAAAAGATAATTTATTGCAATTCTTTAATGATTCATTTGTTTCTTTATCATTTAAAATCTGTCTAATTTTTTTTATTTTATCTTTATGCTTTATTTCTTTATTATCCGATATTTCTTGAATGCATTGAAACAGCCTTCCAATATAGTAACTATTAATTGAATTAACACTATCAGAATCACTTTGGTTCCAGTATCTATATAGTTCTTTAATATGTTCAAAATGATCTTTTCTAATTTCAAACATATTAGGGTCTTGATAATTAATCATAGTTTCAGAGCCTTCTCTTGAGCGGTACCAATGATACATGGTAATATCAGACATTACTACTTTATTTACATATTTCAGGTACTCCATGTTAAAATGATGATCATCCCATTTTTTATTAGGAAATCTTATTTTGTGTTCTTTAATTGTTTTACTTAGATAAAGTTTATTCCAAGGCAAACTCAAAATACTGTTATTTAAATACTTGTAAGCTTCTTTTCGAAAATCTTGTTGACTACTATAAACTCTATCTTTTATTATATTTTGATATTGTACATATTTTCCTTTTTCATAGTATTCCATGCAAAAACCTGTAACTACTAGGTCGGCCGTATTATTTTCTGCGAGATTATGCATTTTTTCTAACATAGTACTTTCTATCCAGTCATCAGAATCTATAAAGTATATATACTTCCCATTAGATTTATCAATTGCAATATTCCTTGCTGCAGGAGCTCCTTCATTTTGTTTATGAATTACTATAATTCTATTATCTTTTTTTGCATAGTCATCACATATAGTTCCACTATTATCTGGTGATCCATCATCTATTAAAAATACTTCAATTTCTTTGTGAGTCTGATTTAACACACTTTCTATTGCTTTAGCTAAATATTTCTCAACTTTATATATAGGCATAACAACTGAAATTTTAGCCATTTTTTAGTTCCTCCTCTACCTTTTTTCTTGCTGCCAATATGGTATCATCCATATCATAATACTTATATTCAGCAAGTCTTCCACCAAAAATTACATTTTGTTCTTTTTTGGCTAATTCTCTGTATTTATCAGCTAGTTCGTTGTTTTTGTCATCATTAACTGTATAATACTTTTCCATTCCATCTTTATAGTCTGATGGGTATTCAAAAGTAATAACTGTTTTGTCACTTACGCAAGTATTATCAAAATGTTTATGTTCTATTATTCTAGTATATTCAACTTCATGTCCTGTATAGTTAACTACTGCATTTCCTTGATAGTTGTCTAAATCTAATATTTTAGTTTCAAATTTTAAACTTCTCCATTCAAGTCTTCCAAGAGCAAAATTAAAATATTCATCAATTGCTCCTGTATATACTATTTTTTTTGCAATTGATTTATAGTAATCTTCATTATCAAAAAAATTGGTTTTTAATCTTATTTCAATTCCTTCTAACATTTTTTCTATTAACTTTGTATATCCACCAATTGGAATTCCTTGATATATGTCATTGTAATAATTATTGTCATAAGTTAATCTAACTGGTAATCTTTTTATAATGAACGCTGGTAAATCCTTGCATTCTCTATTCCATTGTTTTTCTGTATAGCCTTTGATTAGTTTTTCGTAAATAGTTCTTCCAACTAAAGATATTGCTTGTTCTTCTAAATTTTTAGGAACTCCTACTATTTCTTTTCGCTCTTCTTCTATATGCCTTAAAGCATCTGCTGGAGTAATAACATCATTCCATATTTTACTAAAAGTATTCATGTTAAACGGTAAATTATATATTTCATTGCCTATTATTGCAATTGGCGAATTAGTAAATCTATTAAATTCAGAAAATGAATTAACATATTCCCACACATCTTTATCGTCTGTATGAAATATATGCGCTCCATATTTATGTACATTAATCCCTTCTATTTTCTCTGTAAAGACATTTCCACCAACATTTGATCTCTTGTCTATAACTATCACTTTTTTTCCATTTTTATTTGCTAGATTTGCAAATGTCGTTCCAAATAAACCTGTCCCAACTATTAAATAATCATATTTTTTCATTGTTTTTCTCCTATTTTAAAAAAAGAAAAGCTCTTTAAACTGCTCCTTCTTTTTTTAATACACAAGCAATTGTTTTTAATAATATTTTAACATCCTGCACTATCGAAAAATCATCTACATATGCTGCTTCCATCGCTACTCTTTCATCATAACTTATATCAGATCTTCCATTTGCTGCCCAACGGCCTGTTATT
>CAMKSF010000016.1 GCA_946415375.1 uncultured Clostridia bacterium | reverse complement strand
CAGTCATAAAATCATCAATATGTATGTCAAATTCTCGCATAAAAAAACCTCCCATTTATTGAAATTTCTAATTTAATAAAAAATCCAATAAACAAAAGGTCTTTTTTTATATATACCCAATAAATCTTAAGTATTTGTTGATATTTTTATAAAGTGTTTGTAGGTATTTTTGACCATTTCCACCTTGTTTTATAGCTATAAACTCACGAGTTTGTTGGTATAATGGTAAAATTTCACTATCTCCGTATTCGTTCTTCCACAACGTTTACGCATTAAGTTCTATGCACTCTTTAATTCTAACCTCAACTTATCTGCAATCATCGCAATAAATTCTGAATTTGTTGGCTTTCCTTTTGAAGCTGAAACTGTATATCCAAAAATGTTTTCAACCATATCTTGTTCACCTCTGCCCCAAGCAACTTCAATTGCATGGCGAATTGCGCGTTCAACTCTTGATGGCGTTGTGTCAAATCTTTGTGCTATCTGTGGATAAAGGCTCTTAGTAATTTGATTTAATACATCAATATCATTTATTACCATCATTATAGCTTCTCTTAAATATTGATATCCTTTAATATGTGCAGGTACACCTACCTCATGAATTACGTTTGTAACAAGTGCTTCTAAATTTTCTGGTGATTTATTATCACTTATTTCTATGTACTTTCTTACAGGAACTTCTCTTGCTATAAAGCTATTATTTGGCGTTGGCTTAAAATTCTTTATTTCTCTAATCCTTTTAATCAAAAGTTCAATATCAAATGGTTTCACTACATAATAATCTGCCCCTAACTCAATTGATTTTTGTGTAATTTTGTCTTGACCTACTGCTGATAACATAATACAAATTGGTGTTTTTACTATATTACTATTATTTATTCTTTCTAATACTCCTAATCCATCTAGATGTGGCATTATAACATCAAGTATTGCAACATCTGGTAACAATTCTTTTATTTGTTCTACTGCTTCTACACCATCTTTGGCGATTCCAATTACCTCCATATCATTTTCATTTCCAAGATATGTGGCAAGTGTTTTGCTAAATTCTTGGTTGTCATCCGCAATTAATACCGTGATTTTTTCTTTCACTGTTTCTTTCCTCCTTTTTCTTAATTGTAAAATCTTTTGTACTTTTTTAACATTTTTCTATATTTTTTCTGTTAAAATAAATGGAAAAATTTTACAATTTTTATTATAGTATATTAAAAATAGAATTGCAATACTTTTTTGGAAATTTTTTCCATATTTTACAAATTTCATAAATTTAGGACAATTCTCTCAAATGAGAACTGCCCTATTTTCTAACTTAATATGTATTTTTCACAAATTTCTTTATACTCTAAAATATTTAGATTCTTTTTTTCAATATCATCTATAAAACTTGAAATCTTTTCATTCGGAATTTGTAAATAACATATTATTTCATTTTCAAATTTAGAATTTACAATATTTATATCATTTAATTTTGCATAATATTTAAGTTTTTCAAGTTCACTGTAGTTTAGCTTTACTTCATATTCCTTGCCCAAAATAACACTCATTTTTTCTGCTTCTTCTATTGCTTTTTGAGTTACATCTGAATATGCTCGAACAAGTCCCCCTGTCCCAAGTAGAATTCCACCAAAATATCTAGTTACTATAACTACAATATTTACTAATTCCTTTTTTTGAAGAATATTGAGCATTGGTCCTCCAGCTGTTCCTGATGGTTCTCCATCGTCGCTAGATTTTTCTACTATTTTTCCTTCCTCTAAAACTCTATAGCAACTACAATTATGTCTCGCATCATGATATTTCTTTTTTACTTCTTTTATCTTATCTTCTGCTTCATCTATGCTTTCAACATAATAAATATTTGCAATGAATTTAGATTTCTTTTCCACAATTTCGCTTTGTATAGGCCCTTTTATAGTAATCATACAAACTCCTTTTTAAGGCTACTTTTTTTCTACATCCCCAAAAGTAACTCTATATATTTTTTATCTCTTTCCTTTTGAAAATAAATATACTAGTTGCAATCATAATAACAAAGTAAATTACACATATAGTTATTGAAAATGTCAATGATATTGGTTCGAATTCTGGTAACTTTCCAAATAGATAGATATCTAGTTTCCAATTTGGAGTTACAAAAAATCTTAAGAATTTTGCTTTTTCATAATGATATGCTAGTTCATTTATAATTTCTGCCCCCATCATTCCTAAAAGTGGCAAGGCAATAGCTAATGGTGAATTGACAAATATAACGCTAAATGAAAATGCCAATGTCATAATTAATATATATTGTGGTAATATAGCAATTCCTGATATTATTAAATATTTTATTGTACTTATCTCTTCTACTGCGTTTGTCTTATAATTATAAATCATAGCTTTTCCAATATAATTTCCAAATCCATTAGTTATTCCTCCCATAATTAGTTGTAAAATGACGGTTACAATATATGCTAAGAATAATACAACTATACAAGCAATAAATTTAGCAATTAAAATTTTTGCTCTTTTATATGGTCTTACTAATAATAGTTTGATTGTTCCTTTATTAAACTCTTCACTGATAATCGTTCCTGCTATTACAACAATTGCAATAGTTATAAACAATCCAAAATCCGTAAATACATTAATTAAACTAGAATCAGCTTCAGTAGCTAAATTCCATCTTTGGTTATAATCAGCTAAAGAAATATCTTCATCTAAATTATTTTTTAGGTGGTACTCACATAAACTTAATAAAGCTTCAGCATTTTGTTTTGAAATTTTTTCTTCATAGGTTAATGCTTTTGTTTTCTCAGTTTCTTTATAGTTTGCTATATCTCTTTTACTTTGCTCCCACTGTTCTATAATGAAGTTTTTATTGTCATTACCATAAGGAATATCTTTTTCAAGTCTCATTTCCAAAACTTGTTTTCTAATATTTGGTTCTATTAGTTGAATATCTTTGCTAATACCAATAGCTGTATATTCTTGTTTTTCTATTTCTTCAATTTGATTTTTTACATCATTTAATTCTGCTTGTACAAAACTTTTCCAATCTCCATTTTCAAGTCTTTGAGCAAAAGTATCAAAATCTTTTTTTGCTTTTTCATACTTTTCAGTACCTTCTGCTTCTATCATAGGATATATGTATTTATCAGAATTTTCATTTACTACTTTCCATTGCCATGTATCATAATTATATTTTTGATTTAGTTTTGCAGTTTCTAATTGTGTTTTTATACTAGTATATGTTTCTTTATAATACGGATCATTTTTATCTAGCTGGTTTAATACCTCATTATAGTAACTCAAATCTTCTTGTCCATAATAATTACTTACGCTACTTTCAAAATATTTAGTCATTACTATATTTAAAATCATAAATCCTATTGCAACTATCAAAATAATATATAATGTTTTCTTATGAAAAATCTTTGTTAATTCATTTTTTACTAAATTAATCAATTACATTACCCCCTGTCTTTTTAAGGAATGCATCTTCTAAACTAATTGTATCTTCGCATACCTTATATATTTTCTTATTCTCATTTACAAGTTTTGATACTATTTCAGGGATTTCTTCTTTTGTTAAATTTATTTTTATAATATGAGAATCAATTATATTTATTTCATTTTCAATTATCTTATCAACACCATCTGTACTGTCTAATTCTATTTCGTAAATTATTTTACCTTTTACTCTTTTTGCATCTTCTAATGAAGATGTTTCAATAATTTTTCCATTTTGTATTATTGAGATTTTATTACAAAAGCTTTCAAGTTCAGCTAAATTATGACTAGAAATTAATATTCCCATATTCTCTTCTTTTGCTAATTTAGTTAATAAATCTCTTAGTTGTTTTATTCCTTCTGGATCCAATCCATTTGTAGGCTCGTCCAATATTAATAAATTTGGTTTATGTAATATTGCCTGTGCAATTCCCAGTCTTTGTCTCATACCCAAAGAATATTTTGAAACTTTATCTTTTATTCTATTTTCTAGACCTACTAATTTTATTACTTCTTCAATTCTCTTTTCATCAACATTTTTATATAGTCTTGCTATTATTTTTAGGTTTTCTAAACCTGACATATATAGATATAAATCTGGATTTTCTACAATTGTTCCAACCCTTTCTATTGCTTTTTCAAACTGTTTTTCTATATCATATCCATTTATTTTTACCTCTCCTGAATTTATCTTTTGTAGTCCTAATATCAATTTTATAGTTGTTGTTTTTCCTGCGCCATTTGGACCTATAAAGCCTAAAATGTCTCCTTCTTTCACTTCTAGAGATACATTATTTAAAATGTCTTTTTTCCCTATCTTTTTATTTAAGTTTTTGCATTCTAAAACTGTTTCCATTTCTTCTCCTTTCGTATTTTATATAATTTATTTTTATAATATATAATAAAATATATCACTAAATTCTATTTTTTTCAATAAAAATCGTTTAAATCTTTCTCTAATTAGACTGCCTATTCTTTAAACTCCTCACTTAATTTTCCAATTGCCTTTGTTTCAATTCTTGAAACATAAGAACGTGAAATTCCCATAGAAGAAGCAATCTCGTGTTGAGTTTTTGGTTTTTGGCCATTTAATCCAAATCTTAGCTCAATTATTGTTCTTTCTCTATCTTTTAGAACTTCTTTCATTTTTTTATATAATTTCTTTATTTTCATTTTCAAATCAACCAATTCTTCAATGCTTTTCTCATCATTTTCTAATACTTCTTCTAATGTTACCACATTATCATCTTTATCTTTTCCAATTGTATCATTTAAATATACTTCTGCATTTAATTTTTTTATAGATCTTAAATACATTAAAATCTCATTATCTATACATCTTGAAACATATGTAGAAAGTCTCGCACCTTTATCTATATCAAAACTTTTTATTCCTTTAATCAAACCTATTGTCCCTATTGATAATAAATCATCTTGTTCAACATTAGTATTCGCATATTTCTTACACACATGTGCAACCAATCTTAAATTTCTTTCTATAAGAAGATTTCTTGCCTCTTCATCACCTTGTTTCATTTTTAATAAAGCATTTTTTTCTTCTTCAGCACTTAATGGTTCAGGAAAAAGTGTTCCTCCTGAAATATATCCTACAACAAAGATAGCTGTTTTCAAAAACTCAAAAAAGCCTGCTAAACATATATTAGAAAACATAAAAAATGCACCCCCATATTTTCATAACTTATTTTATGCCTGAAAATATGAAAAGTGCATGGACTATAAAAATACACCTCTATTAATATAGAAGTGTATTTTTGTTTTTTTTATTTCATCTATATAAAGAATTCGTTATATAGAAAAATTATATTTATTTAAAATTCAATTTTAGAGAATTTGAAATATGATATTTACCATCTACATTACATACTATATTCTCAAATTTATAGCTTCCTTGGTTTATAACTGTTAATGGTAATGTAATTGATTGACATTTTTTAGTTTTATAAATTGTTAAATAGTTTATTATATTATTTTGTATATAGTATCTAGAATTCTCATTTATTTCATCTTGTGCCTTTGAAAGTCTTAATGAGTTTGGTAAAGCAATTCTTAAATCTCCCTCATAGTTTCCACTAAATTCAATTTTAAGTTTTACTGTACTTCCAACTTTATAGTTTCCAGTTAAGCTAATCTTAATATCTTTTGTAATATTACTTCCTGAAATTTCTTCTAGCATTGTTTGATAATAGTATGAAACCTTCATATCATTTGATTCTGTCTCAAAACTAATTTCTGATAAATCTTCATTATTTAGTGTTATTGTTTTTATTTGAACACCATTTATTTTTTCTGTTTGTTCTCCATTTGGTGTTTTAACCTTTACTGTTTCTTCTTTTCCAATTTCGTTTGAATTATTTTGGAAGAATGATAGTATAGCAAATCTTATATACTCATCTGCAGGATTAATTTTAATTACATCATCAATTTTCTCTGTAACTTTATCTTTGTTTATAAATGTCTCTATTATAGCAACAATTGATTTGTATTGCTTTGCCTCTGCATCTGTTAAAGATATTGTACTATATAATTCTTTTGCATTTTTGTAGTCTCCCATAAATTCATAACTTAGAGTTATAAGTAATTTGTTATAATTTGAAATATCATTTTCTTCTTTTAAGTATTCTAAGTCTTGTAAAACTGGTTCCTGTTTTGCTGCTAAACACAAATAGTATTCAACTATATTATCATCTTTTCCTAATTCTTCTAAAGCGTTATCCTTTGTATATTCTCTTGCATAGTATGTTGTCAATGCTGTTAAAACTAAATCTCCTTTTCCGCTTCTTATATTTCTTAGTTTTCCTCCTTCTGCTTGATATATTTCCATATTTAGTTTGTTTACAGAATTAATCTCAGTTCCATAATACTTATTCTTTAAATTCTGTATTTCATTATATGCTATCTGTGTATCTAATCTTTCAGTAGGTGTCGTTTCTATAAAGTCCATATACTCTACATATTTTTCCATCTTCTTGTTATATATTTCTAATACAATTGGATTTTTTGATGGCTTGATTTTTGTATCAGTATTTATATCCAATGTTGTTTTTGTTTTAACTTCTTGACTAGTTTTTACAACGTTAAACTTATATTCTATTGCATCTTGTTTGTCTCCATGTTTTCCTTTTATTATTGCTGTATATATTCCTAATGGTAGTTTTCCAAAATTAACTGTTACTAAACTATTTGTTTTACCCTTTGCTGTCAAAGTTTTATTTAGTTCTTTTATAGTAAATTCATATTCAACATCATATTTTTTTTCTGCAATAGAAGTTGCATTTAATACTAAATCATCATCTGTTTTAATTCCTCTTGGTTCAACTGATTGAACAAAGAAATCCAATTTTGAAGTTATCTGTTTTGTATTTACTCCTATTTCTAAATCCTCATTTGCTGATTGTGCTGTTATCCTATATGTTGTAACATTATCAGGTAATTTGAATTCTATTTTTGCTATTCCATTTCTGTCTGTACGGATAGTTTCAAAATGAGCAGTGTCGGCAAAATCTCCTCTTGGTTCGCCATCTCCTCCTCCTTTTCCACCACTAATTGATCTTATATCATCAAAATAGCTTGAAAATGTATATACAGCTAGATTTTTATCCGAATAAATCAATTCTAATATATTTGTCATATCTTCTTGCAATTCAAATACTGCTTCATTTACAACACTTATATTTACAAATGATTTAACACCTTTTCCGTCTTTTGTTGTTTTAATATTTACCGTAACAGTGTCTCCTGGTTTATATTGCTCTTTATCTGTTGTGATATCTATATCAACCTTATTTTTTTCTTCATTAAAGTCAAAATACTTATTAGGCATTCTATAGAATTTACCATCTTTAAAATATGCTGATGTCATTTTAAATCCTGGGAAGTCTTTATCTGTGTATTCCCTGCTGAAGTTGTTTTCTGTTAATATACTTGTATCTTCTATATTTTCTTTAAAGAATATATTTAATATTTTTCCATTATTCTCTATATCTTTAAGTCCAGTAGTAGTTGCTTCTTGTAATTTAAAGTTTACTTTTTCGCCTACTGCAAACTTAGAATAATCAAAATCCCATAAATATCTATATGAATAATAATCATCATTAAAGTCTTTTTCAGAATTTTCCCATATTCTATCTCCACTTGAATCAATTTCAGTTACTGTATTATATCCATATTGAGATTCATTATACCAGTTTTTATATATTGATTCTGTTTCTTTTATATTTCTTCCTTTTGAGTCTTTAAATTTAAATTCAAGTTCATAATAATATGATATTAATTCTGTATCTTCTTTTGTTTTTATCTCATTTTTATCGAATTCTATTACTCCATTTGTTGATTTAATTGTTCTTATTTTAGTTCTATTATCTGATTTTACTCTTTCATATGTCGGCTCCATTTGTTTTGTATATTCATTATATTCTTCTCCAGTTTGAACTGCTGTATAAACACTTTCTACTAAATCTATTTCAACATCTGTCTCATAAGTTCCGTTATATAGTTCTTTTGCCTCATATTCAATATTTGCATTTTTATTTGTATCAAGTTTATACAATGTTGCTTTATATTTATTATCTCCTACAAATTCATCTTTTGCATACACATCTCTTAATAAAAGATATGTTGGTAAATATACTTCTGCATCTGTATATTCTATGTCATCGCCATTATATATACTTACTCCTTGATATCTTAGTTCAGTATATTCTGTATCATCCTCTTCTTTTAATGTAATTGTAAAATGTGCAATTCCATCCTCTCCTGTTTTTGCTCTATATATTTTTCCTTCATATTTTGCAGTTACATTTTTATTCGGAACTAATAGTCCTGTTATATGTTTTACTTTTACATCAAAGTTTATTTTATCTCCTGCAAATCCATAATTTTTATTAGTTGTTGCTTCATAGGTATAGTTTTGCAATTCATAATTTTGAATTTGTATATATCTGTTTGCTATTTCAGTATCTTTATAATATAGACTAACGCTTGCAAAATCAATATCTATATGATTATTTAAATCTATTTTATATGTGAAATTTCCATCTTCATCTATACTTATTCTTTTCTTTCCTTCTTCATTTAGTTCAATATAGAACTTATCTTCTTCTATTTTTTCATAAAATAGTTTTCTTGGTACAACTCCCCAAATATTAATTGTATCTGTGTTTTTGTATAAAGGTCTATCTGTATAGATATATGCTTGTGGATAGTTTTCTAACTTAAAGTTAAATAATCCAATTACTAATTCTCCTGCAACTGTTGCATATTTAACTTTTTCTGATCCGTCTGCAATGTTTTCAAATTTTGCAATTCCTTGTTTGTCTGTTTTAACATTTTTTCCGTTATATTCTACATTTATATTTGTTGCTAACTCATTTCCTTGAGCAACCCAAACTAATGCATCTCTTTCTGTCTCCATTGCATAAACTGAAATATCACTTATTTGAATAGGGCAGTTAAATAATTCTTTTCCTTTTTTACTCTTTATTATTGCAACATAATATCCTTTTGGCAATGTTTGTTTAAACTCCAAAATTTGATTTTTTATATTGTTAAATTTTATTTCTTCATGTCTTGCACTTTTATCATAATTGGTAGTTTCAATATATTCAATAAAGTCTTCTTTGCTTGTAAATCTTGCAACTTCTATTTTTCCTATTTCAGCATTTGAAGAAGCATCATAATTAATTTTTATTAATTCATTAGTTTTTGCAGTTATAATACCATCCATTGATATATTTTTGTGATATGCATATTCTGAATTATCATCATCAATTTTAAAGCTAAATCTATAGTCATTTTCTAAATTCTGCTCCTCAGCAGTAATTTGTCTAGAAACTATAACTGTATATTTTCTTCCATTTTCTAAAACTCCTTTTGGAATAAATCTCCAAATTTTTCCTAGATGTTTCCATGTTCCATTTAATTTTGGTGTGATCTTAACATATTTTTCTATATCCTTTACTGATGCATAAGAAAATTCAATATCTATTATTGTATTTTTTGAAACTGCTGTTGCTCCATTATATGGATATGTTTTTGTAATACTAAATTTATTTGATGTTTGATAAGCCCAACTGTCTTGTGTTATCTGATTTTTTACGTACTGTAATTTTACAATTGTATTATCAGGTATATTTTGTTTAAATCTTAATTTATATTCATTTTTATTTAAAGTTTTTTCTATTGTGTAATCTAAAGCAGGCTCAACATATACACTTTTTTGAACTGCTTCTGCATTTACGTTGTCTCCTTCAACATAAATTGTAAAGTCAGAATTATTTGCAACGATTCCACCCTCTAATTTTGTTGGTTCAATTGCTTTAATACTGATTAAATTAGCTGTAGCTTCATCTCCAATAATTGGAGCAGTTCTTAAATTCATTCCGAGTGTAAATACTAATATCACAACTGCAGCCATAGATAGTATCTTTGCTAATTTACTATAGTTGTTAGTCTTTTTTACTACTTGCAATTTTGTAAATTTTTTATTTGTTTCTACTTTTTGTTTCTCTTCTTCAATTTTTTGCGCTATTTTTTGTTCAAATTCTTTCGATGGTTTAATATTATTATTTAATTTTTCTTTAATAATTTTATCTAACTCGTTATTATCCATTTAAATCCCTCCTCTCCATTTCTTCATTTTTAATGAGAATTTTTTCTAAATCCTTCCTAGCTCTTGAAAGTCTTGACTTAACTGTTCCCTCTGGAATTTCTAAAATTTTTGCAATTTCTTTTACACTAAAGTCTTCTAAATAATATAAAGTTACTGTTTCTTTTAAATCTTTTGTAAGTCCTTTTATTAGATTTCGTGTATCTATTTCGTCTAATCTATCTTTTTCAGTAAATTGCATTCCTTCTAATGTTTCTGGACTACAATTTTCTAAATATATAATCTTTTTGTTTTGATTATATATTTTGTAGCATTCATTTATTAGGATTCTTGTAATCCATGTTTTAAAAAACTCTTCTTTTTTTAGGGTAGCTATTTTTTCAAAAACAATTACAGTAGTGTTTGAAATAGCATCATATATTTCTTCTTCATTTTTTAAAATACTAAACGCCACTCTATACATTGATTGCATATTTTCCATAATAATATTGCCTATTTCATCTGCATTTCCCTCTTTAGCCTTCCTAACTCGTTCAATGTTCATTTTTTATACCATCCCCTTTTATGTTTATTAGTATTTTTTGTGCATCAAAACTGTTTTATACTTTTTAGATATTTCTGCTTTGATGTAGGTTCATTTTTTATAAAAAAATTTATTATATTTAAAATTTAACTATTCAAATATTATTCTATCATTAATTAAAATTATATATTTTTGAAAAAATAAAGTCAATGATAATATCTTTATTCTGTCTTAATATTTTTAATTAATAAATTGTTAATATCTTTCTTCTATCTTCATATATTTTAATATCATAGAGGTGATTATTTTGCATTTTTTATTAGATTTTTTTAAAGGCGTTGCAATAGGTGCAGGTGCTATATTACCTGGCATTAGTAGTGGTGTTCTTTGTGTAGTTTTTGGGATTTATGAAACATTACTTAATTGTATTCTTGATTTTTTTAAAAACATAAAATATAACTTTAAACTGTTATTTCCAATAGGATTAGGTGCATTTGTAGGAATCGTACTATTTGGAAATATATTAAAATATGTATTTTATGCATATCCTATCCAAACAAAATCTATTTTTATTGGATTAATAATTGGTAGTATTCCTGAATTATTAAAAAAAGTAAATTCTAAAACTAAATTTAGATTTTCGTTTTTAATCTATTTAGTTATATCATTTTGTATAGGCCTTTTTTTAGTATATATTGAGCGTAGGTTTAAGTTAGTAAGTATAAATAGTCATTTTAGTTTTTTGTATCTATTATTTTCCGGATTTCTTATGTCTGCTGGAATAATAGTCCCTGGAGTTAGTAGTACTCTTATATTAATGCTTTTAGGTGTTTATGATGCTTACTTACTTTCAGTTTCTACTTTATATTTACCTTTTCTTTTACCTTTAGCAATAGGTATTATTATAGGTTCTATTTTTTGTATGAAATTAATTAAGGTTTTATTAGATAAATTCTACATTCAAACTTTTTTTTGTATAATTGGATTTACAATAGGTTCAATTTTTGTACTTTCACCTCATATTTCGTCTTCAACTGAATTTATTCTTTGTATTCTATGTTTATTTTTAGGCATATTTACTATTAATTTTACAATAAATAAAAAATCTTTATAATTATAATTTACATAACTATTGCTATTTTTGGAATTTTATGATATAATGTATTTGTATGAAAATATAAGGAGGAAATAAAAATGCATATATTTTTATTAATATTATTAGTTATATTTATTATTCTTGCAGTAGCATCAATTAAGGTTGTAAAACAAGCAGAGGTATATATTATTGAAAGATTAGGTAAATTTCATAAAGCTGCTGATGCAGGTCTTACAATAATTATTCCATTTGTAGACAGAGTAAGCTCAGTTGTTTTATTAAAGGAACAAACTATGGATATTCCACCACAAGGTGTTATTACTAAGGATAATGTTACTATCAATATAGATATAGTTGTTTTCTATCAAATAACAGATCCAGTAAAAGCTGTTTATGAGATTCAAAACTTAAAGAAAGGTGTTGAATACTTAGCAATTACATCAATTCGTGATATTGTTGGTAAAATGGACTTAGATGAAACATTTAGTTCACGTGATTCTATCAACTATCAATTATGTACAATGCTTGGTGATGCAACAGATAAATGGGGTTGTAGAGTAAACAGAGTAGAGGTTCAAAACATCAATCCACCAGAAGACATCAGAGACGCAATGGAAAAGCAAATGAACGCAGAAAGAAATAAAAGAGCATTAATTCTTGAAGCTGAAGCTCAAAAACAATCTGATATTACAGTCGCACAAGGTAAAAAAGAAGCTGCAATATTAGAAGCTGAAGCTGAAAGTGAAGCAAAAATAAGAAAAGCAACTGGTGAAGCAAATGCTATAAAACAAGTTGCAGAAGCAAAAGCAAAAGAGATTGAAATGGTTTATGATGCAATGATGAAAGCAAATCCAGATGAAAAATTAGTTCAGCTTAAATCTTTAGAAGCTCTTAAAGATATTGCAAATGGTGAATCTAATAAAGTATTTATTCCATTTGATGCAACATCAGCGTTAGGAGCACTTGGTACAGCAAAAGAAATATTAAAAGATGATAAGAAAAATGATAAGAAATAAAGTAAAATAAAACAAGCACACAAAAAAGATGGTTCAAAAGAATCATCTTTTTTCATATTCCATTATAAACATATTTGTTTAGACTATCTACAAATTAAAATTATTAGCTCATTTTGCTTTATCGCTTTTAGCTTACAGGGCTACCTATATAAAGTGAGGGCCTAGCTGAAAGGCCGTAACCACTGAAGTTAGTGTAATCGTCGTACCTGCTAGAGGCATAACCGCTACCGCTGAAACCGCTGCCACGATAGACACACGGACGGATCGCATCGCTATACCTTTCGAGAGTCCATTCAGCTAAATTTCCTGCAAAATCATATATATTACACGCTCTATTTTGGTCAGATGCTCCTGTTGTACAAAGCCATGCTGTACTCGTGTCTTTTGCAGTAGATGTATATTGATTCCAAGTTACTGCTGTTGTGTTACTATATGTTGTACTAAAAAATCCTCTATTCATTACAAATGTTGCATTTTTATAATTTCCCCAAAGTTTACTATAATTATTACTTGTTAAATATGATGAATCAAAACTTGTTCCTCCACTTGCTGTTGCACTACTATCTATTTTACCAAAATGTTCTAAATATACACATACTGCATCCCATTGCACTCCAAACATAAGAGAGCTTGTTACTCCACTATAATTTAACATCTCAGCTAACATTTCTGCTTGTGATTGAGTAATTCTTGTATATGCTATCGCATTTTGCTTACTTAACGGTGCTGTCATTCCAGAAATTGAGACTGCGCTTGTTGAAGCTGTATTTGTTGTAGATGATGTTGAATTACTTGGTGTATATTCTGTAAGTGCAACTCTTGTATTTGTACTTGCATCATTTACATTATCTACTACTGCTATTCCCATTTCATATCTACCAATATAGAAACCACCATTTTCATATACACTTTTCAACATTCCGTGATATAGAGCTGTATATTCAGCCTGAGTCATATTTCCATTTGTATAATATACAAATTGTGTTCCATCATAATATCCATATTTTCCATAACTAGAATTTCCATACCATACATCTGTATAACTTGAATCTTTATATGTTGCTGTATAATTCTTTAATGCTGTTTCTATTGATGTATAGTATTCCGACGAACCTTCTGTTGCACTTCTTACATTTGTATAATCTGCTCCCCATGTACATTTTGTACTATCATATTCAAATACTGGTATCCATACATACTCATTATTGCTTGAATCTTTTACAACTAAACCAGTTGCTACACTTGTTTCTCCTGTTTCAGTTGATTTTGTAAATCCACTAGGTATTGGAACTACTACCTCTATTCCATTTACTGTTTCTGTATGTGTACTTCCTCCACCTCCAGGTGAATTTCCATCAAAGTTATAATCAGTTCCGTCTATTGTTACTTTGGTTAAGGCTCCATCTATATCTCCATCTTTTATTTTATCTTCTCCAAATTCTTTTTTTAGTTCTGTTAACAAATCTGCTCTTTCGACATTTCCCTTTCCATTCGCTAGCGCTCCTAAATATGCAATTTGTACTCTTTCTGCAATTGACTTTTCCCCTGTTATATCTCTTGCTCTTCCTGCTTGGTTTAGTATAGAGTTATCACCTGATAGCATTGATATTGATATTCCAGCTAAAATGAGAAGGACAATAACAGTAATAACTAAAGCTATAAGAGTAATTCCGACTATTTCTTTTTCTATTTATTTTTGATTTTTTATTTATCTTCACTTTTTGTTTCTCCTTTCTGTTTTTATCATAAGTTTTTTATAATTGTTTTTTTATTTTTGTTCGTCTTTATTTAATTTTGTTTTACATCTTTTTCTGTTTCAAAATAATTTTACATTCCTCCAGCTTTTAATTTATACACATCTATTATGTACTTTATAGATTTTTTATTTAAATTACTCTTATTTAGTTTTCAATGTGCATAAATTCTAAACTTTTTGAAATTTATTCGTATCTATTACGAATATATCACTTTTATTTTATATTTTTATATCTTTTTTGTCAATGATTTTTTTGCTTTTATTTGCTCTATTATATTTATACTTTTTATAATCCTTTTATTTTTATTATGCTTTATTTTGTCGTTTCCTGTCGAACGATTTTTGTTGATTTATAGCTACTTTGGTGTTATAATAATAATGCCTCTTTTTAAGAGAGTATCTTTACAAGGAGGTGAATTTCTTATGAACATCATTGCTAAAATAATTGCTATGATATTAGTTTATTTAATTGCAAAATTAGATAAATAATACATATCAATTAAAATAACCTCGCTGGTTAAGAGCGAGGTTATTTTTTGAATTCTTATGAACATTTTGTTTACTATTGCTATTAGTATAATACTACATTTTTGGTGAAAAGTCAATATTAATCAATATCTTTTCATCGCAATATTCGACAAATTATTTATCTCTAATTTAAAAATTTAATTAATTCATCTAAATTCATAGATGTCTTTTCTCCTGTTTTAATATCTTCAACTTCTAATGTTTCTCCTTCCATTTTATCTCCTAATACAAGAATATATGGAGTACCTAATACTTTTGCATCTTTTATTTTAGCTCCAATTGATAAGTTTTCTCTATCATCTAAAATTGAATCTATTCCATTTTCTTTTAATGTACTATATATTTTTTCTGCAAGTTTAATCTTTTGTGTATCTTCTATTTTAGGTATTATTTGTAATTTATATGGAGCTATATTTTTAGGTAATGCAAATCCACATGGTGTACCATTTTTATCATTTATTACACATGCTTCATATAAAGTTGCAACTGTTCTACTTACTCCTATTCCATAGCATCCCATATAATATAGACTTTGTTTCCCTTCTTGATTTATGAATGTTCCATTCATCATCTCTGAATATTTCAATCCTATTTGGAAAATATGTCCTAATTCTATTGTTCTTACCTCTTCTAATTTAGATATATCTGTTATTCCATATTCTTTTTCTAAGTATTCTTTATAGTCTTCTCTTTCTAATATTTCTGTATTTAGTCCAATTCCTGTATTTTGATCAATTAATATTTTATCTTCTCCCATTGGAGATTTAAACATAAATTCTTCTGATTTTTTTCCTCCAATTGCTCCATTGTCTGCAGCTATTGGCATTACTTTTAAACCTAGTTGTTCAAATATTTCTAGAAATGCCTTTCTTAAATTTTGATATGATTTTACCATTCCTTCTTCATCTTTGTCAAAACTATATGCATCAAGCATTGGGAAACATTTACCTCTTAATAGATATCCTCTTGTTCTAATTTCATTTCTGTATTTTTCACCTATTTGATAAAATGTTGCAGGTAAATTCTTATATGTTTTTAATTTTTCTCTCGCAAATTCAAGCATAGCTTCTTCTGCTGTTGGAGCTAGGCAAAAACTCCCTTTATTTGAATCTACTGTAAGCATTGTTCCATCATTTACATATCCATCATATCTTCCTGAATCTTTCCAAAGTTTATCTGGTTGTAATGTTGGAAGTAGTACTTCTATGCAATCATATTTGTTTAAAGTATTTACTATTATTTCTTCTAACCTTCTTTTTACTAAAAGTGGAATATTGTTGTATGCAAATATTCCTGCTCCATATTGTACTAATTGTCCTGATTGTAGTAATATACTTTGTCCAGGATACATTTCATCTATATTATTTAGCTTTATTGTTCCCATTCCTGTTTTTGATAATCTCATCTAATATTCCTTCTTTCTAATCTTTGATGTACCTTATTTTATCATAAATGGGCTATAAAAGTCAATAATTAGCATGCTTTTTTGTTTCTAAGTTCTGTTGCATATTTAATTGTTGCATCATTTATTTCACCAGAAGAAATTCTTGCAATTTCGTTTATTACCTCATTTTCGTTTAATAGTTTTATATTTGTATTTGTTCTTTCGTTTTTTACATTTTTACTAATAAAATAATTATAATCTGCAATTGCTGCAATATTTGGCAAATGTGAAATACATAAAACTTGATGTTTTTTTGCAATTTTGCTAAGTTTTTCTGCCACTTTATTTGCAGCTTTTCCACTAATTCCTGTGTCTATTTCATCAAATACTAGAATTGGCATTTCATCAATATTTGCAAGCACTGCTTTTATCGCAAGCATTACTCTTGACATTTCTCCCCCTGATGCTATTTTTGAAAGTTCTTTTTCATCTTCGCCAAGGTTTGTTGAAATAAATATTTCTATTTTGTCTTTTCCTGTACTATAGAATTCATCTTCAATATAATCTACATGAATATTTATCTTTGCATTTTTCATTTCTAAATCTTGCAAGTTCTTATTTATTTCGCTAGATAGCTTTATTGCATTATCTTTTCTTAACTTGTGAATTTGTATAGCTATTTCATTCATTTTTGATTTTATTTCTTCTTTTTCTTTTTTTAGGTTATTATTTCTTTCTTCTAAATTTTCTATTTTATCTATCTCTTTCTTTACTTCTTCATTATATTCTAGAATTTCCTTTATTGAATTTCCATATTTTCTTTTTAAATCATAAATCAAATCTAATCTTTCTTCTATTTCATTTCTTTCTTCTTCGTCAAAATACATATCTTCTTTATAGTTTGAAATATCTTTTGATATTTCTTGTAATTCATAATATACACTTTTCAAGCTACTTACTGTTTGTTCATATTTTTTATCTATTTGTTCTATTTTTTCTAATGCTCTAATACTTGTACTTAATAAATCTATTGTATTTTCTCCAATAGCTAAATCAGCTTCATTTAAAGATTGAGCAATTTTTTCTGTGTTTAATATAGTCTTTCTTTTTTCTTCTAATTCATCTTCCTCTGCTTCTTTTAAATTAGCTACATCTATTTCTTTTATTTGATATCTTAGTAAATCAATTTTCCTTTGTCTTTCTTTGTCATCACCAAAATTTTCTTTTAGTTCTTTATTTATTTCATTATATCTATTATAATAATCTAAATACTCTTTTTTTAAAATATCAATTTTTTCACCAATAAATCCATCTAAATACTTTTGATGTTCTTTTATATCAAATAAATTCTGATTATCATTTTGACCATGTATTTCTATAAATTTACTCATAAAATCTTTTAGTTCATTTACAGTTACCATTCTGCCATTTATTTTACACATGTTACGACCATTATTATTTATTTCTCTTGAAATAATAATGTTTCCATCAATGGAATAGTCGCTTTCTGGCTCATACATACAAAGCTCTACATATGAATTTGTTTCTCCTTTTCTAATCATTTCTTTTGAAAATCTTCCTCCTGATATTATACCAAGTGAACCTATTATTAAAGTTTTTCCTGCTCCTGTTTCACCTGTTAATACATTTAATCCATTATTAAAATCAATCTCCAAGTCTTCAATTATTCCTATATTTTTTATATGCAAATTTGTAATCATAACTATACCTCCGCACTATTATACTTAACTTTAAATTATATAAAATATAAATCTAAAAACTTTTGTTTGGTATAATTATTATATATTACTTTTAAAAAATGTCAATAGTTTTTCAAACATTTTTTCGTTTTTTAAAATAAAAAAAACAACCAATTATTTCTAACTAGTTGTAGCTTTTTTTAACTCTTATCTGCTTTATAAAAATAGCTTATTAAATGTTCCATTGCCATTCTATCAACTTCTTTTAAGTTATCGAATCCTGCTAATCCATATTTCAAACTTTTATTTTTTTCACATTTTAAATAATTACTAAATATTTGATCCATACTTGTATTATATAAATTACATATATCAATTAAAACTTCATAAGAAGGTTTTGCTCTATCCTGTTCTATATCTCCTATATATCTAGTTGAGACTTCAATCATCTCTGCCATTTTCTCTTGTGTATATCCAAAACTTTTTCTAATATCTTGAAGAACTTACCTATTTTTACAGTGCTAGATTTTCTCATATATATCACCTTTTTTCTTTTTTTATTTATGTTATCAAATAATCAAAAGTTATAAAAGGATTTCATTTACAGTGATTTACGATTTTATTTCATATCTTTTAAATACTGTTCTAACATTTCGTTAATTTTTAACTGTTTAGACTTTATTTCTTCTACATCTCCGTTTTCTTCAATTATCTTTTTTAGTTTTTCTAATTCTATTCTTATATCATCACTTTTAATTTGCATATTCTTTACCTCTTTATTATTTCATATACATTTTTTTTATACATTTTTAGTTAATTCATTTCAACAATTTTTCATAAAATATTTTTGTTTTTATTTTATAAAAAATTAATTATTACCACGTAAAAAGCACCATATATACTTGGTGCTTTTTACTATATTTTTATCATTTTAATCAATTCTATCTTCATCTTCCGGAATTTTATCATTGTTGTTTTCACTATTACTATCAAGTGCTTTATCATCCTCTCTCTCATTACCTCTTGGTTCTTCACTCTTTGGTTCATTACCACTTGATTCATGTTTTATATCCTCACGGAAACTTTTCTTCTTAATTTCTGTTTTTTCTCCATTACCTTTTGTTGATTCTTCTTTATCATTTTCCCTAACAAAGAAGGCACGTACTTTATCCCATAGAGATGTTTTCTTCATACTTTTTACTTCTTTTTTATTTTCATTTTCTTTTTCTTTAATTATATCTCTTATTATCGGATTATTTTCTAATATTTGTTCTGTAATTTGCATAGCAACTTCTGGATCAGTTTGCGCTTCTAATCTTCTTTTTTTATTTTCTTCTAGCCCTTTATACGCTAACTGTCTTTTTGCTCTATCTATTATATACTTCTGTAAGTCCTCTTTTGATTCAATGCCTTCCATGAAATCTCGAACCTTACTTTCATATAATGCTTTTATTCCTTCCTCTGTATATTCTATACCTAGTTTATCTAATATAGGTTTTGCAAAAAGCAAATCTTTTTTAAATTCTTCGAATCCTATAAGCAAACCTCTTGAAAATTGAAATTTTCTATTTTCTCTTTTTGGATTAAAAAATTTGCCATCTTCATCTGCTTGTTCAATCCATTTAGAGTGAATATGCTCTAAAACATCTATTACAAGTTCATTTTCATCTAAATTTAATTCTTTAAGTAATTCTACAAACTTAGAAATATCTTCTCCTCCATAAATAGCTTCACTAACATAATCACTTAATGTTTTATCTTCACCCTCAAATAATTTAAACATTTCTTTATAAATTGGTAAGTCTTTATCTACATCTCCATAGTTTGCAGCAGTTTTATAATAATCTTCCACTTCTTGTTCCATAGCTTTTATTTGTTTTTTGTACATAAAAGCCAAAGCACTTTTCTTTTTTTCTTCTATTGCTTCTTTTCCATCTTCTGCTAGTTTAATACATCTTTCCAACTGCATATTTTTATATTCTAATTCAAAGCATAATCCATAAATAGCTGAATCCATAGAATATTTCGCTTCTATTTTTTTATCCATCTCTGCAATTTTTTCTGGAGTTGTACATTCTTTAGCCTCAGCTAAAGCTTCCTCATAACTCATTCCATGAAATTCTTGTAATGCAGATAATGCAACCTGTTGATACGGACTTAAATTTTCTTCTCCCATAATTTTATTTGTAGTTTCTTTTTAAAAAAACTAGCTCCTCCTCTTCACCTATTTTCATCTTTATTTTACCATTTTTTTATAAAAATGCAAATTCCAAAAATATTTACATATCATTTTTTATTGATTTATTAGGCCAAAATGCAATTGTTACATTTATATATCTTTTTAATTACACTTTTATTACATTTCACTCAATCAATTATACATATTTATCAATCTTTATTACAAATCTTCCTTTTCTTGTATTTCCTGCAATTTCTTTGAATTCAAATCTTCCTTTGCCTCTAATTGTAATTATATCTCCAACTTTTACTTCTTTTGAAGATTTTGTTTCTACCTGATGATTTAAAAATACTCTTTCTTGTTTTAGAATTTCTTGTGCCTTACTTCTTGAAGTTTTTGCAAGTGTAGATACAATATTGTCTAGTCTTATAGATGCAACAATTGCTGATATCTCAACTTTTGCTACTTCTACATCTTTTATTTCAGTAATATTCTCAATTGATATTTCTGAACTCTTAAATCTAGTTAAACCTGTAAGGTTTTGATATAGAAAGTCTATTACTTCTGTTTTAGCAATAATATCTGATCCTGTTCTTTCTACTAATATATCTCCTATTTTTTCTCTTTCTATTCCAATCTTTATACATGAACCTAAATATGTTCTGTGGTCATATTGTCCTTCTAGTTCATTTGGAAGTTTTATTCTAATTATTGATATGATTTTGTCATCATTTTTTCTAGACATTTCTTCTGTTAATTTTTCAGGATAAATAATTAGAATCTTTCTTTCAGTGTTGTCTTTACCACCAAAAAAATAGTAGTTTTCACAATCTACTTTTTTTAATAATTTCATTGCCAATTCTTGTTCATTTAAATTCAAAAAATCGGTTGATTGTATTTTATTTTTAGTTTTCGAAAATTCTAACCTGTCTAATATTTTAGCAGCTAGTAGTCTTTGCTCTTGATTTTTATACTCTTCTAGTATCTCGTTTCTATTCATTTTACTACCTTTCTGTCGATTTTTGTCGAACGATTTTTCTTGATTTTTGTCACTTTCCATTATATAATTATTAGTGCCTCTTTTTAAGAGAGTATCTTTTTAAGGAGGTGATGTGAATGCATACTTTAATACATTTAATTGCAATTGTATTAATTTATTTAATTGCAAAATTAGATAATTAATACATAAAATAACCTCGCTTCTTGACAGCGAGGTTATTTTTGATGTAAATGCTCATTTAATACATTTTTATTGTCTATAATTATAATACTACAAAATTTGGAAAAAGTCAATATTTTAAGAATTCTTTTCATCGCAAAATTTGACACTTTTCGACAATCCATATTAATTCTTTTTAAAAAGAAAACCGTCTTCTTTTCTAAGCTGTTTCTTGTTTCATTTTTGGTTTTGCTTTTCTGATATTTGTTGTATTATTAACTTTTTGTTCTCTTGTTTCATCAATTACAACCTCTGGTTCTTTACCATTTAATATTGTTTCTCTTGTAATTGTACATTTTGCAATTTTTGGATTTGATGGAATTTCAAACATAATGTCTGTCATCTTTTCTTCTATTATTGACCTTAATCCTCTTGCTCCTGTTTTTCTTTCCACAGCTTTATCAACTATCGCAGATATTGCATCATCTTCAAATACAAGTTCAACATTGTCTATTTCAAATAGCTTTTTATATTGTTTTACTAAAGAGTTTTTAGGTTCTACTAAAATTTTACCTAATGCTTCTTTATCAAGTTCTTTTAAAGTTGCAATTACAGGAAGTCTTCCTATAAATTCTGGAATTAATCCAAATTTCAATAAGTCTTGTGGTAATAGTTCTTCAAATACTTTATATTTGCTTACTTCTTTTTCACTTTCTATTTTAGAACCAAATCCTATTGATTTTTTACCTGTTCTATCTTTTATAATGTTTTCTAAACCTTCAAAAGCTCCTCCACAAATAAATAAGATATTGGCTGTATTTATCTGTAGCATTTCTTGATGTGGATGTTTTCTTCCTCCTTGTGGTGGTACTGATGCAACAGTTCCTTCAATTATTTTTAGTAATGCTTGTTGAACACCTTCTCCACTAACGTCTCTTGTAATAGATGGATTCTCAGATTTTCTTGTTATTTTGTCAATCTCGTCAATATATACAATTCCTCTTTCTGCTTTTGATATATCTCCATCAGCTGCTTGAATTAATTTTAGAAGTATATTTTCAACATCTTCTCCAACATATCCTGCTTCTGTTAAAGTAGTTGCATCTGCTATTGCAAATGGGACCTGTAATATTTTAGCTAGTGTACTTGCTAAAAGAGTTTTTCCACATCCTGTTGGACCTAATAGTAAAATATTACTCTTTTGAATTTCTACATCATCTTTATTTTTTATTACATCTTCATTATATATTCTTTTATAGTGATTATATACAGCAACAGCAAGTATTTTCTTAGCTTCTTCTTGCCCTATTACATAATCATCTAATATTGCTTTTATTTCTTTTGGACTTATTATTTTTTCGCTTTCTTCTATATACTCTTCATCTATCTCATTTAATAATTCGTTTTCTATAATTCCATTACATAGGTTTACACATTCATCACAAATATATACTCCTGGTCCTGCAATTATCTTTCTTACACTATCTTGTGGTTGCCCACAAAAAGAACATCTTATGTTTTTTGGTTGATTAGTTTTTGGCATGTTAACAATTCCTTTCTCTATTTTCTCTTTGTTAATATTTCATCAATTAATCCATATTCCAAAGCTTCTTCTGCTGTCATATAGTAATCTCTTTCTGTATCTTGCATTATTTGTTCTAATGGTTTTCCTGTGCAATCACTTAAAATTTTATTTAATCTTTCTCTTGTTTTAATCATATTTTCAGCATGGATTTTAATATCTGTTGTTTGACCTGTAATTCCATGTCCTCCAATTAATGGTTGATGTATTAAAATTTCTGCATTAGGTGTTGCATATCTTTTTCCTTTTTCACCATTAGCAAGTAATACTGCTCCAAAGCTTGCTGCTAATCCAATACAAGTTGTTGATACTGGACATTTAATATAGTTCATTGTATCTACTATAGCTAAACCATCTGTTACACTTCCTCCTGGTGAATTTATATATAAATTAATTTCTTTGTCTGGATCTTCTGACTCTAGAAATAGAAGTTGCGCAACAACTAAACTTGCTGTTGTTGCATTTACATCCTCTCCTAAAAATATAATTCTATCTTTTAATAATCTTGAGAAAATATCATAAGATCTTTCTCCTTTACTTGTTTGTTCAATTACATATGGTACTAAACTATTATCTATCATAAAATTCCTCCTATAAAAATGATTATTTTAAACAAAAAGAGGTTCATAAAAATTAATAAAATTTTTTAAACCTCTCCTTTCCTTTATTTTGATTTTTTCTTTGCAACTTCTTTTGCATTTTCTACTAAGAAACTAATTGCTTTTTCACTTTCAATTCCTTGTTTTATGTAGTCTTTTATGCTTTCATTCTTTTCTAATTCTTCAGCTGTTTTTCCATAATTTTTAGCCATTTCTTCTAATTTTTCTTTAATTTCTTTTTCTGTAACTTCTATTTTTTCTGCTTTAATAATTGCTTCTAATGCAAGTCTTGATTTGATTGCTTGAATTGCTTGAGGTTCATAGTCTTTTTTAAACTCTGCTTCAGTTTTATTAAGCATTTTTAAATATTGTTCTAATTTAAGTCCTTGATATGACATTCTTTGTTCCATATCTTTTACCATATTATCTACTTCTGCTTCTATCATTCCAGTTGGAATATCAACTTTCATTCCTTCTGTAATAACCTTCATTATAGCATCTTCTTTTTCATATTTTGCTTTTTGCTCATTATCTTTTTCTAGTCTTTCTTTAATGCTATCTTTAAGTTCTTTTAAAGTATCAAATTCACTAACATCTTTTGCAAATTCGTCATCTAATTCTGGTAACTCTTTCTTCTTTATTTCATGAACTTTAACTTTAAATGTTGCATCTTTTCCTGCTAAATCTTTTGAAAAATATTCATCAGGAAATTTAACATTTATATCTTTTTCTTCATCAATCTTCATTCCAATTACTTGATCTTCAAATCCAGGTATAAATGAACCACTTCCTATTTCTAAGCTGTAGTTTTCACCTTTTCCACCTTCAAATGCTTCTCCATTAACAAACCCTTCAAAATCTATTACAGCTATATTTCCTTTTTCAACAGGTGTTTCAACACTTATAACTCTTGAATTTTTTTCTTGCATTTGTTTTAAATTATTCTCAATGTCGCTATCTTCAACATTATACTCTATTTTTTCTATTTCTATACCTTTATATTTACCAAGTTCAACTTCTGGTTTTGTAGCAACTGTTGCTGTAAAAACTAAGTCTTGTCCTTTTTCCATTGTAACAATATCTATTTGTGGTTTACTTACAACTTCAAGTTTATTTTCTTCAACAGCATTTGCATATTCTTCACCAGCAATCTCATTAAAAGCATCTTCATAGAAAATTTCTTTTCCATAATATTTTTCAACTATATTTTGTGGTGCTTTTCCTTTTCTAAATCCTGGTATATTAAAATATTTTGCATTTTTGAAATAAACTTTCTTTATTGCATTTTCAAATTTTTCTGCCTCTATTGTGATTTCCATTTTTATTTCATTTGCGTTTTTTGTTTTTTCTACTTTACAATTCATTTAAAATCTTCCTTTCATTCTTTTAATACGCCTTATTATTATATCATATTTTTAGAAAATTGCAACAAAATTTCAAATATTTTTCAAAATTACTTGTATTTTTCTAGATTTTATGATAAACTATTTATTAGTCATGTTTATTATTTAATATAGGAGGTGCAAAAAATCATGGCAAAATGCGCAATATGTCAAAAAGAACCTGTTTATGGAAATAAACTAAGTATTACACGTTCACATATAAGTAAAAGAACAACTCGTACATGGAAACCAAACTTAAGAAGTGTTAAAGCAGAAATTGATGGAGAAGTTAAAAGAATTCACGTTTGTGCTAAATGCTTAAAGAATGGTAAAGTAAAAAGAGTTTCTTAATTAAAACGTTTTAAAAAAGAGCTTTATAAGTAAGCTCTCTTTTTTTATATTATTTCTTGTTTGCAAAAATGGACAGTTCTCTTTTCCAATTTCTTTTTTTAAAAGAGAGCCATACCCTTTTCTAATCTTTAATTCCAAATAAAAACTTTATGATTCCTCGAAATGCTTTTGGAACTTTTTTCACAACTATCGTCATTTATGTACCTCCCTTTCTAGCAGGTAAGCCATGTAAACCCAACAATTGTTATTGCTAAGCCTATTATAAAAAGCCACCCAGCGATTGGAAGTAATAATACTAATAGTATTCCTAGCCCTAATCCAATAAAACATACACCTATTGTTTTTTTCAGTGCATAAAAAATCATAACATTACCTCCAATATTTCTTTTTATATATTATATTGCAGGTTTTATTTTTATGTTACCCTCTTATACTTGAAAAATATGATTTTCCAAAAAGTTTTACCATTTCTGCAATGTTTTTCTTATCTTCTTCTGATAATCCTTTATATGTTTCTACAATTTTGGGCATACTTGTTTTCCATGTAATTAAAAGTTCTGAAATCTTTGATGCAGATGTAGAATCAAAAATGTCAAATATTGCATCAAAGAATAATCTTCTTTGTTCTATTGTGGTGTTTTTTAACCATGATTTCATTGTTTCATTCATTACGTCACTTGATTTAGATGTATCCTTTAATTTTACCATTTGTCTTCCTTTAACTTGCCAAGAATAAATATCGTGTTGATAGATTCCTTTTTGCGTGCTTTCTACAACCCTAAATCCTTCTTCATGTTCTAATATTCTTCCTATTATTGAATCTTGTGGAATATATGTATATATTTTTTCAACAAAACTGTTATTTTCGGTTGTTTTAAAAAATTGTTCATCAAAGCCAGGTCCGTCATAATTTAATACCTTAATAATTCTATCTTGGATTTTCTTTGTAGTAGTTGCTCCTGCATATATTGCTACATTTCCTCCTTTTGAATGGCCACCAAGTATTATCTTTTTTCCTCTATATTTATCAGCGATTTTTTCTAAATATTCTTTACCTGATATTTGTGCAGGAATGTTTTTCATAAAAGCCATGTTGAAATCTTCTTTCCATCCTAAAATAGTCCCATCTGTTCCTTCAAAAGACAAATACATTAGTTTTTTAGATATATGAATTGTAATTGCAGAAAATTGTCTTACAGCTTCATAATCATTATTCTTAACATAATCTGTAAGTATTAAATCTTTGAATCTTTTGCTTTGCCCTAATTTTGTAATTAGGTCTTTATCTCCATTAAAATTAAATTCTTCATTTTGAAAATTCTTCATTTTATTTGAAATACTTTCTATTGTCTCTTTTTCTTCTAAATGAATTTTATCAAAAATTAGATATGAGATTCTTGCGAAAATCATATTATCTATTTCATTTATCCCATATTCTTCACTGATTGGGATATCTCCTCTCCAATCTAAATAATCATTAATATTTGCCATTTTTCCTCCTTATTTTAAAAATACATCTCTGAAGAGATGTATTTTTATTTAATCAATATTTCGTGCAACTTTTGTAATATATCATTAGAAATTATCTCTTTAAACATTATAGATATTTTAGATTCAGTAACTTCAATACTTAATACTTCTTTTTTTTCTTCATCTAATATCTTCATTATTTTTTTTAAAACTGAATTATTGCTCATTATTCCATTTCCTATTATAGAAATTCTCGTAATATCTCTATATGTGCATTCTAGATCTGGTAGCTCTGTTTCTAATAAATTTGCAAATTTGCTAAATTTATCTTTTGCAATAGTAAATGAAATATCTAAATAATTCTCACTATTATTTATTAAATTTTTTACACCAATTTCAGTTTCTACAAATTTGTTATAAATATTATTAAAAATTTGTGCAGAATAATCAACTGCAATTCCATGCACATATATTAATTTGTCATTTTTTACGATATTTTTAATAACTGTTCCTTCAATTGGTTTATCATTTATTTCTGTTCCATTTCCCTCTTTAAAAGTTGATTTTGCAATTATTGGAACTCCAAATTTTTCTCCAACTTCTACACATCTATTGTGTAAAACTTTTGCACCCTCATCTGAAATATCTAACATTTCTTTATATGATAACGAATCTATTTTTCTTGCAATTGTTACTTGGTTTGGATCTGTTGTATATACTCCATCTACATCTGAATAAATATAGCAATGATTTGCTTTAATTTTAGCTGCAATTGCAACAGCAGTTGTATCAGATCCTCCACGACCTAATGTTGTAATATCTCCTTCTTCGTTTATTCCTTGAAATCCTGCTACTATAACCACTTTTCCTTTATCAAGCTCTTTTTCTATTCTTGTTGTATCTATATATTCAATAACTGCATCTTGATTTGTATTGTTTGTTATTATTCCTGCTTGCCATCCAGTTAAAGAAATTGCAGGTATATTATCCCTATTTAATAATATACTTAATTTTGCCATACTCATTTGCTCTCCTGTACTTAAAAGTACATCCATTTCCCTTTCATTTGGCATATTAGAAAGTGTTGATGCTTCTTTTATCAAATTATCTGTTGTCTTCCCTTGTGCAGATACAACTGCAACAACTCTTTGTTTGTTATTATAAAACTCCTTTATTTTCTCAGCCACAAAATTTAATTTTATATTATCTGCAACTGAACTACCTCCAAATTTTAATACTACTGTTACTGTGTCCATATTGGCACCTTCTTTTTTAATTTCAAAAGAATATTTAATTATAAACATTCCTATTTTTATTATATTGTTTTTTATTTTAGTTTGTTAATTAATATTATTTTTTAAATAGCTTTCAATAAAGCCATCTATTTCTCCATTCATAACCGCTTCTATATTTCCTGTTTCAAAATTTGTTCTATGATCTTTTACCATTGTATATGGGCAAAATACATAAGAACGAATTTGACTTCCCCAAGCTATATCTCTTTGTACTCCTTTTAATTCTTCTATTGTTTCTTTATTTTCTCTTTCCTTTAAATCTAATAACTTAGATTTTAACATTTTCATTGCATTTTCTCTATTTTGAATTTGTGAGCGTTGTGTTTGACATGCAACTACTATTCCTGTTGGAATATGTGTAAGTCTTACAGCTGATGATGTTTTATTAATATGTTGTCCTCCTGCACCTGATGCTCTATATACATCCATTTTTATATCATCTGGATTAATATATAAATCTACATCATCTTCTATTTCTGGAATTACTTCTAATGAAGCAAATGAAGTATGTCTTCTTCCTCCACTATCAAATGGTGAAATTCTAACTAATCTATGTACTCCCATTTCTCCTTTTAAATATCCATAAGCATTTTCTCCATTTACTTCAAATGTAACACTTTTAATTCCTGCTTCATCACCTTCTAAGAAGTCAAGTTCTTTTACTTCATACCCATTTTTTGAAGCCCATCTTGTATACATTCTATATAGCATTTCTGCCCAGTCTTGGGATTCTGTTCCTCCTGCTCCTGGATGAAGTGTTAAAATTGCATTATTTGAATCATATTTCCCAGATAAAAGGGTTTCTAATTCAAATTTTTCAATCTCTTTTTCTATTTTCTTTGTACTAGAATTTATTTCACTTTCCAAAGACTTATCATCTTCAATTTCTACTAAATCAATTAGTTCTTTTATATTATTTAATTCATTTAAAAGTTCTTTATATTTAGTTACTTTTCCTTTTCTACTTTTTATTTCTGTCAAAACCTTATTACTGTTTTTTTGATCATTCCAAAAACCATCTTGCATTGTTTTATCTTCTAATTCCTTTAGCTCTGTTTCAAGTTTAGGTATGTCAAAGTGAATCACCTAAGTCTTTTAGTTTTATTTCACATTCTGATAAACATCTTTTTGTTTCTTCAAAATCCACTAAATCATCACTTCCTTTTCAATGGTATTATTATATCATAAATACATAGAAAATCAAGTATATATGTTACTTTGTATAAAAATATGTTACCTAATAAAAAAAGAGAATATTTTTATACACAATTATAAAATACTCTCTTTTAAGTTTTATTTATTCTTATATAAATACTTTTGTGGATTTATTGCAGTTCCTTTTATCCTTATTTCTAAATGTAAATGAGAACCTGTTGAGTTTCCTGTTGAGCCAACTGCCGCTATTTTATCTCCTGCTTTTACTTTTTGTCCAACTTTTACATATATTTTACTGCAATGTGCATACCATGTTTCAACATTGTTTCCATGGTCAATTTTTACTAAATTACCATAAGGTCCATTCATTTCTGCAAATACTACTTTTCCTTTTGAAACAGCTTTTATTGCAGTTCCTTCTTCACATGCAATGTCTAATCCTGTGTGAGCACCAGATCTTATTGAACTCGATACTCCAAATCTTGAAGAAATTCTTCCTGAAACAGGTAAAACTGAAACATTAATTCCATTAATAACTGCAATTGCTTCTTTTGCTTCCTTTTCATCTAAAAGATGTTCTATTTCATTGTTTACAGATTTTTCTGCAACCTCAATTTTATCTGTTTTTACTTCTTCTAATTTTTGTGTGTATTTTTCGCTAACAGTAATATCTAAATCTATGTCATCATTTTTGTGTTCTTTTTTTAATTCTTTTACTACTTCTTCCGCTTCTTCTATTGTATCAACATATGCTTTATTCTTTCCATTTACATTTACTGCATAAAATTTATATGTTATAACTGCTTCTTTATCTAACTTATTTAATATTTCATTTTCGTTTGTATTTTGGTTTCTTTGAATTAAAACCATCTCATACTGTGGTTCACTCAAAAGTGAGATATTATCCACATTTTTTAACTCTTCGTTAATAATTTGTCCATTTATTAGTCCTTCAAATACATTCTTATTTTGAATATATCCTATTGTTTTTCCATTTTCTTTTACTTCGTATACTGGTTTATATTTTATTATTAATATCGCGATTATTAATATAAAGCCTAATATCATTATCTTCAAAACCTTGGGCGTTTCTTTAGTAACTGTTTCAAATATTGATTTTAGTTTTAAAATATTATACACTCTCCTTTTATAGTTATTTTTTCACGCGACATCCACTATTATACCATATTATTTTTAAAAAAGCAAATTTTGTACTTTTCCCTCTTGGTATTTCATATATTTTAAAAGGTGATTTGTATGTTTATTTATAATCTTAAACTAAATAAAAAAGTGCTTTGTAGAACATTTATTGTTCTATCTTTGTTTGTTGTTTTTTTTATTATCTTATATAGCTTTTATGTTATATTCTTCAAAAAAAGTCAGACCTGTGATTCATATAAAAATAATATCATCGATTTAAATGAATCAAATTATACTAATATATTAAAAGCTGCAAATGAGAACATTGATTCATATATTGGCGTAAAAGTAAAAGTTATTGGATATATGTATAGACTTATTGTTTTTAATAAATCTCAATTTGTTGTAGCTCGTGATATGAAGCTAAATGATTCTTCACAATCTTTAATTGTAGGATTCTTGTGTGAGTCCAAAAATGCTTTTAAATATCCTGATGGAACTTGGGTTGAGGTTGTGGGAATAATAAAAAGAGGGAAACTATACGAAGAATTAGCTATATTAGAAGTAACATCAATAAGAGAAGTCTCTAAACCTAAGCATATCTTTGTTAACCCTCCTGGAAAAGAATAACCGTCCCCTTTTCCAACTTTTCTAAAAAAATGACTTTATTATCCCATTATCAATAAAATCACTAAATATGTTTTTAAATACTATTAAAAGAATTGGCCCTATAAACATTCCAATTACACCTATTATTTTAAAACCCGTGTACATTGCAATAATAGTAAAAATAGGATGTATTCCAATATTCCCACTTACTATTTTAGGCTCAATTAATTGTCTTGTAACACTCATAATAAAAAGTAGAACAATTATCGAAATTCCAAGTTCTAACTCTCCATTTAATCCAGAAAAAATTGCCCAAGGTATCATTACTGCTCCTGAACCTAGTATTGGTAGAGCATCTACAAAGCCTATTCCTAAAGCTATAAGCAGTGGAAATCCTACATTTAATCCTACAAAATGCATTATATAAAGTCCTACCAAAGATATGATAAATGATATAACTATTAGAATTATTTGAGCTTTTAAATATCCACCTAATGTTTTTGTTATTTGTTTTAAATGTATAGTTATCTCTTTCACCCATTTTTCTGGTAAATGATGTTCTAGCTCATCTATCATATATATTTTATCTGTACAAATAAAGTATAAAGCTAAAATCGTTACTGCAAAATATATTGCAATTGAAGGAAGTGATGTAACAAATACTATTAATTGATTTAAAAGTTTTTGTATATATATTGAAGACCATTGAAATAATGAAGTTATTGTCTCTTGAATTATTTGTGATATTTCATTTGATATATTTATTTTTCCTAAATCTATACTATTTATTAGTCTTTGAATTTGGCTAGATATTTTCTCATAATATTCGTTAAAGCCCGAAAGTAAATTACTTGCTTCAGAGACTACAGTTGATATTCCCCATATTAAAAGCCCTAGTATTGTTCCAAATACAATTAAAAACATAATTATTGAGCTTATCTTTCTTGAAAAATTAAACTTCTCCATTATTCTTTTTATTGCTGGTTCCATCATTAAAGATATAATAAATGCAATTAAAAATGGCATATAAAATACTGCCAATTTAAGTGCTAGAAAAACTGAAGCAAATATTAACACTATATAAAGTATTTTTTTTATTATGCTTGTCCAATATATATTTTGATTCGACATAAAAAAATCTCCCATATAACTATATAATAATTATATGGAGACTTTTTAGATTTTATTCTGCTAATTTGTTTTCTTAATTATAAATCCTTGTGAATTAATTGTCCTATTTCTTAATTTTACCCAAACATAATATTTTTTATCAGTCTCTAATGCTGCTGTAATTGTAACATTTGAGAATCCTTGTGAGCCTTCGTTTGTTTGTGTTTGATTTAAATCAACCATGTTTTCCACTTCTGTATCTTCAAATTCCTGTGGTGCTATAGCTGACTCTGTTATTTTCCATGTTTCTATATCCATATTATCTTGTAGAATAATAATTACCTCATTGTTTTTATTTCCTTCCCAATTTGAAGAAACTCTAATGTCTTTTATTACGTCACCTTGATCAAGAGTCGCCGTTCCTTCTTGTGGAAAAACTTTAATTGATATCTTTTTTTCTGAGATATTTTCTAAGGCATCTCTTACATATATTGTGTATGTTCCATTTTTTGTAATACTTAAATTATTATTGTCTGTACCCCAACTTTGTTTGTCCCAACTATATGGCATTTGGTGAAGACCAGCCCCAGTATCTGTCGCTGTAACTCGTATAGTTACATATTTTTCTGTTTCTTTCTTAGTGTCATCAATTGTATACTGGATTGTTGGTGCTACAGTATCAATTTTTGTAACATCCTTTGTTAAATAAGCTACATTTCCTGCACTATCTGTAACCCAAATAAAATACGTTCCATTTTCTTTTATTTCATCTTTTTCATCTAAATTATTGGTTATATTCTTAACTTTCTTCCAATCTTTCGGAACATCTTTTGTTTTTGTAATATTCCATCCATATATTCTAATATTATCTGTTCCTTTAACATTTATTGTTTTTGATTTTTCCCATTTTTCTTCATCAATATTTAATTCTTTTATTTCAGGTAAAATCTTA
>CAMKSF010000015.1 GCA_946415375.1 uncultured Clostridia bacterium | reverse complement strand
TTTCTGCTTTTTTGATAAAATAATCATCTGTTTCAATTGGAATATCCATCTCATTTATTGTTTGTTTTAGTTCTTGAATATTTCTTAGCCCTATCGTGTTCTTGGTTTCAATCTCTATTAGCTTTTCTCCATTTATTATGTCTTTAACAGCAAATTCTAAATTATCTTTTTTATATACTTTGTCTTTTTCTTTTATACTCATAATCTCTTTGTACTCAATAGCATTTAATAATTCCTTTGCACTATCTATGTCTATGATATCACAATTAATTGTTTCTTGATTAATTATATCTCCATTTTGATCAAACATTTTCTTTTTAAAAGTTATAGTTTTATTTACTTTATCTTTATAATCAAATTGCCTTACTATAACCGCTTTTGCTAAAATATCTCTAACCTTCATTTCTTTTATTCTCAGATTTATCGGCACAAAATATGAATCATTAATACAAAATTCTTTTTCTATTTTATAACCTCTTTCCTTAAGTAATCCATATAAATCTTCTATATTTCCTTTTATTCTAACTGTTATTTCATTTCCTTCATCAAAAACCATTTTTCTCCTCTTTTCTATAACACTTGTTTTCTAAAATGTCTTATACCCAGTTTCTTATAAATGCATCATTAAACGTATACAAACTAGATGGCCTATATGCTGATTCCTTTACAATCTTATTAGTTTTCTTAATCATAGGTTCTATTTTCTTTCTAAAATTTGCTGCAATTAATTTTTTATCTAATATTATTTCATATATTTGTTGTAATTCTGAAATTGCAAATTCTTTATTCAGAAAACTAAATGCTATGTTTGTATTTTCTATTCTATTTCTTAATCTTTTTATTCCTGTATGAATTATGATTGCTGTTAATTCATCTATTTCTGACTTTTGAACAAGTTTATTTATATAGTCAATGTTCTCTCTTTCTCTTTTTGTTATTGTTTCTATTCTATATTGAATTTTTCTACTGTCATTACACAATGTAACCTTTTGTATTTTTGAATTTTCGTTTTCAATGTTTATATCATAAAAATCCATATTTTTAAGCATCGTTTTTATATTTTTTTTATTTATTATCCCTAAATATGTAACTATAACTTCCTCTTTATTTGTATAGTACTTTGGATCTCCCCAAGTATATAACTGCTCTATATAAAATTTAGATGTTCCAAATAGCTCTTCCATTTTATATGTTGCTGCATCTTTTATATATTCATCTTTTTTTACATCAAATATTGGAAAAGTATTATCATCTAATAACAATAGTTGAAGTTTTTTTTCTTTTAGTCTTCTAACATCTTTTCTTTCTTCATTATCTGTACTAAATATTATTAAATTACCTTTTATCTTCATCTTAAAATCTCCTAACTGTTCTCCTTTTTCCATCTTTATTATTTCTTAAACTTTCTTTGCTAATTCTTCAGCTAATCCAATATATCTTTCAGGTGTTAAATTTAATAATGTTTCTTTATCTGTTTTATTAATATCTAAATTGCTAACAAATTCTCTTATTTCTTTTATAGTAATATTCTTTCCTCTTGTTAATCCCTTTAAAACCTCATAAGCATTTTCAAATCCATTTTTCCTTAATATTGTTTGAACTGCTTCTGCTAAAACCTCTGGTGTGTTATTAAGTTCATCTTTTAATCTTTCTTCATTTACTGTTGATTTATTAATTCCTACTATTGTTTGTTTTATTGCAATTAAACTATATGCAAATACCATTCCAATATTTCTTTGTAATGAAGAATCACTTAGATCTCTTTGCATTCTTGATATTTGCAAATTATTGAAAAATACATCTATTATTCCATTTGACATTTTTAAATTAGCCATCGAATTTTCAAAATTTATAGGGTTAATTTTATGTGGCATTACTGAAGATCCGACTTCTCCAGCTACATTTTCTTGTTTAAAATAATTTCTACTAATATACATCCACATATCATTATCAAAGTCTAATATTATATTATTTAATAGTTTTATTTCTGAAAATAGTATTACAATACTATCATGTGACTCAATTTGAGTTGTATACATATTGTATTCTAATCCAAAACTTTCTACAAACTCTTTTGCAACTTTCACCCAATCAACATTAGGGTAGCTTATTATATGTGCATTAAAGTTTCCTACCGTTCCATTAAACTTCCCTGTTAATCTTTCATTTTTTATTCTACCTAAAATCTTTTCCATTCTAAATACAGCTATAGCAAATTCTTTTCCCACAGTTGTTGGAGTCGCATTTTGTCCATGAGTATGTGAAAGCATAGGAATATTTGCGTATTTCTTGGCTTTTTCTTTTAATAATTCAATAAGCTTAACAACATTTGGAATATATACATTTTGTACTAATTCTTTTTCCATAATTCCATATGCAATATTATTTATATCATCTGACGTACATGTAAAATGTACTAAATGTTTAAACTTTTGAAGATTACTTTCTTCTAGTTTTTCATCAATATAGTATTCAACTGCTTTTACATCATGTTTTGTAGTTTGTTCAATTTCTTTTACTCTTTTTGCAGCATTTAAATCAAAATTTTCAGCTATTTTGTCTATTATATTTAGTTCCTCTTCAGTTATTTTTAATTCAATTTCTTCTATACTAAATAGTTTTTTTAGCCACTCGATTTCAACAATAACTCTATTTTTTATCAAATTATATTCGCTAAAATATTTCCTTACTTCATCTGTAGCATTTTTATATCTTCCATCTATTGGTGAAATACTTAATAGTTCTTCTTCCATATATTCCTCCTAACAAACTATCATACTTTCTCTTCCTGCTCCAATTCCTATAAATTTAATTGGAACTTTTACTATTTCTTCTATTCTATTCAAATATTTTTTTGCATTTTCAGGTAAATCTTCTCTTGTTTTGCAATCAGAAATATCTCCAAAATTTCCTTCAAACTCTTCATATACAGGTTCACAATCTGCAAGATATTCTTCATCAGTTGAAAAATCCATTGTTACTTTTCCATTCTTTCTATATCCTACACATAATTTAATCTTATCTAATTTTCCAATTGTATCAACATGGTTGATTGCAAGGCCTGTTAACCCATTTACCATTGCAGCATATTTTAATGCAACTAAGTCAAGCCATCCACACCTGCGTGGTCTTTTTGTTGTTGTCCCATATTCATGTCCCAATTCTCTTATTGTATCTCCTATTTCATTTTTTTGTTCTGTTAAATATGGACCTTCTCCTACTCTTGATGAATATGCTTTTAATACTCCATATACTTCTCCTATATACTTAGCTCCTATTCCACTTCCTGTACATATTCCTCCAATAGTTGGATTTGACGATGTTACATAAGGATAACTTCCAAAGTCGATATCTAATAGAGTAGCCTGAGCTCCTTCACAAAGTATTTTTTTATCTTGTTCAATAGAATTATGTATTAAAGAAACCGTATCTACAACATAATCTTTTAAGTATTCTGCATATTCGTTGTATTTCTTGATAGTTTCATCTGCATCAATTAATTCATAATTATATATTTTAAATAATTCGTTTTTATTTTCTATGTTTCTTCTTAATTGTTTTTCGAATTTTTTATTTACAAGGTCTCCCATTCTTATTCCGCATCTTTCAAATTTGTCACAATATACAGGACCTATTCCCCTTGCAGTCGTTCCAATTTTATCTTCTCTTCTTAGTTCTTCTTGTAATTTATCCATTTCCACATGATACGGAAATATTACATGAGATTTATCACTTATTCTTAAATTTTCTACACTGTATCCATTTGCCTTTATATTTTCCATTTCTTCAATCAATACTTTCGGATCAACTACTACTCCATTTCCAATTATAGCGGTTGTACCTTTATTTAGTATTCCCGATGGAATTAAATGAAAAGCAAACTTCTTTCCGTCTATCTCTATAGAATGTCCAGCATTATTTCCTCCTGTACATCTTACCGAAATATCGGCATTTTGTGATAGGTAATCAATTATTTTTCCTTTACCCTCATCACCATAAAAACTTCCTAAAACTACATCGACTTTTTTCATAAAAATCCTCCTTTTACTTATTATTTTTATTATATTAAGTAACTTATATATGCATTATATAAATCAATATTATTTTTGTCAATACTTTTTATATAAAAAATAATAAGTTTTTAATATATCTTTTTGACTTAGTTTTATTTTTATGTTATTCTTTTTGTGGAGGTATTAAAAATGAAAAAAATATATATTGCACATTCAAAAGAAATAGATTATATAAATGAACTATATGAACCATTAAAAAACGCTGACTTTTTAAAAAATTATACTTTGTTACTTCCTCATGAATTAAGTGAATTTTCTTATAATACTAGAGATTTTTATAAAGATATTGATATCTTCATTGCTGAAGTAAGTAAGCCTGCAACAGGTCTTGGTATTGAGCTTGGTTGGGCCTTTGATGATAACAAAAAAATATACTGTATTTATAAGTCCAATGAAACAGTTAGTAGTTCAATAAAATCAATAACTTCTAATATCTTTGAATATGATAATAAAGATGAAATGTTAGAAATAATAAAAAATATAATTGAAAAAAACAATTTATAAAAAAGCTATCTTCTTTTTAGAAAATAGCTTTTTCTTTTTATTTCTATATTAAAAGTTTATATATTTTTTTCGCCTAAATCCTCAGAAAATCTTATTAAATATCCATCTGGATCTTGCACTAAAAATTCTCTATTCCCTAGTAACTTATCTCCTTGTCTATACCAGTTCTCTTCTATGTCAAATGCAATCTTATAGTTATTATCTACTAATGATTTATATATTATATCTATATCTTCTACTTCTAGTTGAAAGTTTATTCCATTGCCAAATGGATATGAAAGTGGTGCTACATCCCATTTATCATCCTTTGAAATTTCTTGTAACATAAATTGTATTTCTCCTAATGATAAAAATACAAATTTATTTTCTGGCCTTTCATATTCTACTTTAAAACCTATAGCTTTATAAAAATTCAAACTATCTTGCAAATTTGTTACAGATAATTCTGGTATTATTTTATTAAAATACAATTAAATCACCTCTTTGTTTACTTTTTATCTTTAAAATAGCAATTGTTTCAACATGACTTGTATATGGAAACATATCCACTGGTTGAATCATTTTTATTTCATATAAATCTTCTAATAAACTCAAGTCTCTAATAAGTGTTGCAGGATTGCAACTAATATATGTAACCTTTTTTGGTTTTATTTTTAAGATATTTTTTATTGTAGTATTATCTAAACCTCTTCTTGGAGGATCTACAATTACAATATCAGGTATAATAATTTTAGTTTCTATTAAATCTGTTAGTATTTGTTCTGTATCACCTGCAATAAACTCTACATTTTCTACATTGTTCATCTTCGCATTTTCTTTTGCATCTTTTATTGCTTGCTCAACTATTTCAACCCCATATACCTTTTTAGCATATTTTGATGCAAAAAGTGTAATAGTTCCAATTCCACAATATAAATCAAAAACTATATCTTGTTTTGAAATTTCTGTATTTTCAATTGCTATATTGTATAAAGCTTCTGCTTGTACTGGATTTACTTGATAAAAAGATAATGGTGAAATTTTAAAAGAGTATTCTCCTAAGAAATCTTCTATATATCCATTTCCTATAATACTAATATTTTTTTCTCCTAGAATAACATTTGTGTTTTTATTATTTACATTTAAAACTACACTTGCTATTTCATTGTATTTTTCAGTTAATTCTTTTACTATTTCATTTTGGAATGGTAACGCTTCTCCATTAATTACTATTATTACCATTACTTCTCTTGACCTAAATCCTGTTTTTATAACAATATGTCTTATCAGTCCTGTTTGATTTTTTTCATCATATACTGATATTTTATATTTATTAATCAGATTAACCACATCTTTTGCTATTTGTGTTGCTTGTCTTTCCTGTATCATGCATTCTTCTAATTGGATTATTTCATGTGTTCTATTTGCAAATACTCCCACTATTGCATTTCCATCTTTGTCCTTTCCAACAGGAAATTGTAACTTATTTCTGTAATAATATGGATTTCCCATCCCCCATGTTGGCTTAACTTCTATTTTATTCTTTAAACTCTTATTAACCAAATTTTGAACGACTCTTTGTTTCATATTAAGAGTTTCTTCATAATCTATATGTCTTAAATTGCATCCTCCACATCTCTTGTATGTAGTACAATCTTCTTCAACTCTATGTTTTGATTTTTCTAAAATCTCTACAATTATACCAAATGCATGAGAACTTAAAACTTTTACTATTAAAATTTTTATTCTTTCTCCTTTAATTGCATTTGGAATAAATATTGTAAAACCATCAATTTTAGCTATTCCTTCTCCTTCGAAGCCATTGTCAATAATCTCTACAATATACTCTTTATTTTTTTCAACTGGCTTAACCATTTCTCCCTCCTTTTATTGTTTTCTCTCTTATCATTTCTATTTATTTTATCAAATTTTCGTTATTATTTCAATACTTTTATGCATTACAGTTGATTTTTATTGATTTTATATATATAATAGTATTATGAAAAAGTTAATAGTTGATAAAAAATATGATCAAAAAAAATTGAATAAGTTTTTACAAGATAGTATTCCAAATCTTAATAATAACCTATTATACAAAACTTTGCGAAAAAAAGATATTAAGGTTAATGGGAAAAGAGTACATGAAAACATTACTATTTTTGAAAATGACGTAATTGAAGTATATATTACAGATGATTTATTAGAAAATAAAGTTGAACTAAAAATAGTTTTTGAAGATGAAAACATTTTAGTTATAGATAAACCATCTGGAATAGAAGTTACTGGAAGCAACAGTTTAACAACACTTATCCACAATCAATACTCAAATTGTGGATTCTTACCTATGCCATGTCATAGATTAGATAGAAATACCTCCGGATTAGTATTATATGCAAAAAATCAGAAAACACTAGATATTTTACTAAATAAATTCAAAAATCATGAAATTGAAAAACATTATCTTGCTTTAGTCTTTGGCAAACCTAAATTTAAATCACAGACTCTTACATCATATCTATTCAAAGATAGTAAAAAGTCAATTGTGTATATTTCTGACGAACCCAAAAAAGGTTATTCTAAGATCATCACATCCTATTCTGTTTTAGAGTATAATTCAAATGGAACATGCTTACTTGATGTTGAAATCCAAACAGGAAAAACTCATCAAATTAGAGCCCATCTAGCACATATCGGTCTTCCAATAGTTGGTGATGGAAAATATGGCAATTATGAAATAAATAAAAAACTAGGTTTTAAGACTCAACAACTTACTAGTTATATACTAAAATTTAATTTTTCTACTGATAGTGGAATTTTAAAATATTTAAATGGAAAAGAAATAAAAAAATAATATAGTCTCTTAATTTGACTATATTATTTTTTATTTATTGTAGCTCGCTTTTTAAGTTTCCTATTTCTGCTGGCGTTGCCTTTTGAGCTGATTTATAATATCCTTTAGATTGTGCAACTTTAAATAATTCATATTGAAAGCTTTCATCACTATTTCTTATTTGTTGAAATGTTTGTCTTAAAGTTGTATTTTCTGTTTCGGAAATTGCTGTTTGATATGCAGTAAGTCCTGCTTTTACTCCTTCTAAAATGTCATTTACCATTGTTTTTTCATCCATACATATTCTCCCCCCTCTAATTTAAAAATCCCATTAATTTTTGTTTTGTATTTAGAGAATCCTGAGCTGCTTTATTAAATATTTGCTTTATTTGTGGGTCAACAGCTTGTGAAGAATAAGTATTTAATTTTTGATAATTTGTCTCGTGTGAACCTATTAGATGTCTTAAGTTTTGCAATTCTGCTTCTGTTAAATCTGCCATAATAAATCATTCCTTTCATTTAGTTTCTTGATTTATTATTTTCAAAAAATTCAATTCTATGCATTTTTATTATTATTTATTTCTTTGTAAAAAAAAAAAGAAAGAGTAAAACTACTCCCTCTCATCTGCTTCTATATCTTTATTATTTTTTACATCTATTTCTTCATTATATTTTTCTTTAGTTTCTTCATTTTCTTGAATTTCATATCTAATGCTCTCTCTAAGGCTATTTCCCGAATCGCCTCTATCAACCAACTCATTTAATTGTTCTGATGTTGGAATATTTTCGTCTAATCCTCTTTCTTCAGCAAGGTATTCATATATTGTATCAGCAAGTTCTTTTGCCCTTGTATTATCCTCCTTTGTATTTAGATATTTAGTTGTAATCATTTTATTCTTTTCATTTGTTGTTTCTTTTATTTTTTTCTCTTCATCCCCAAAATCATATAATAGTCTATCAGCATGTGATACTATTCTATCTACAGTAATTATGCTTAAATTATCTACGTCAAAATCTGGTATTTTATCTAAATCATCACCAGCCCAATCTATTTTATATAAATTATACATATCTTTCGCAAACTCTTTATTTTGTATTGATGGATCATCTGTATTTATTAGCCTATCTAAATTTGGATATTTTTCATATAATAAATCAAGATACTCTTTTTCATAATAAGTCATATTTTCTTCATTTAAACCCGAAAAGCTCCTTCCTACGTCATATTCTGCAGCCTTTTTAATAGCATTTGCATCAGCAATTTGCTTCATTTCTCCTTTTACTCCCTTTACTCCTATAACTGCTGCTAATGCTAATCCTATTCTTAAAAATGTTTTTGCTAAAAACTTTCTAAATTTATTATTATTTTTTTTATCTTTACTCATTTCTTTCTCCTTTTTCTATACTAATATAATTATATCAAACAATTGAAAATAAATCAATACTTATACTTTTAAACTCTTATCTCTTATTTTCAAATTTTATCAAGTAATTTATCCTTGCGCTTAGTTTTATATTTTGTTATAATAATAAAAAAGGAGTTGGTGATAAAAATGAATAATCAAGAACTGCAAATTGATACACAATTTAAAGATTTAAAAAATACAATAGTAGAAAAAATAATAGATTTAGGAAATGATTTAAGGCAAATGCTTTCAGAGAATTTTGGTGACTATACAGATGTAGATATTCCAAACATAGGGATAACACTTAATAATAAAATATTTGAGCTTCAACATGCATTTGAGGAAAAAGGATTATCTTTTTATACAAGTCGTGTTAACAAAGAAGGAGCATATTATGATAATATGTTACTTAGTTCTTTTGTTGGTGAGGCAATTAGAACTGGTTTATATGATATGTGTTTTAATCCTATTAACGATTTATCTAAATTTGCTCATCAACTGAATACAGAGCTATCTACCAAAAATAAAGCATTAACTGCTTCAAAAAAGGAAAATCCTATAACAGCATATTTTTCAAGATTATGGAATTCATTATTTCCAAGTAATAGAAATTCTCAAGAAAATGGTTCGGACATTATTAATGAATTAAATTCGCATATTGAACAATATAAAGAATCTAATACTAAATTGGAAAAATACAATTTAAAAGATAATATTGTTGATAATGTTGTACAATACATAATAAGTAAAGAATATGATCCTTCGGTTGTTCCTGGATTAATAAAAGAAAATGTTATTCCTGACTTTGAAAAATTAGGATTTGCAGATTTAATTCCTAAACTTAAAGAAAAGCTAATTGAGGAATATAAAGTTTTATCAGAAAAAAATCCAATTAAGTTTTATGCACTTCCAGACTTCGACAAAAAAGAAGAACCTACATCACATTCTTTAGATGAACTACATGACGAAGCACAAGAATTAATATCTAAATATTCCGATAATGATTCAAGAGAATAAGAGGAGTAGAAAATCTACTCCTCTTAGTTTATTTATATTATAATATTTTTATATTATCTCTAGATTAGAAAACTTTGCCATTAATCTCTTGTGTCCAAATTTTTCAAAATCAATATCAACTTTTAAGTCATCACCTTCTGGTTCAGTTTTTGTAATAATTCCTTCACCAAATTTTTTGTGATATACCTTAACTCCTGCATCATACCCAGATAAATCAACTACTTTTTTAGCAGACTTATTAGCTAAACCATTTAAGAAACTTTCTGCTGTTCTTCCAAAAGATGCAATTCCACTTGATGCAGATTTACTAATTGACGAAGCTACTTCTCCAATTTTTGTTGTTTTAATACTTCCATTGCCATTTCCATAGTTCCATGAAAATCCACTATCTCCAAAAGATTTATTTCCATATACCTTTCCGCTTCTTGAAACCATATCATCAAAACTATCTCTGTTTCCTCCTCCAAATACATCTTCTGCTCCATCCAATAGTTCTTCTGGTATTTCTTTTACAAATCTTGAAATTTGGTTACAACTTGTTGATCCAAACATTGTACGTTGCTTACTACATGTTAAAAACAAATTTTGTTTTGCTCTAGTTATTCCAACATAGCATAATCTTCTTTCTTCTTCTAAAGCTGATTCTTCTCCTATTGATTTGTATCCTGGAAATATTCCTTCTTCCATTCCTACTAAAAATACAACTGGAAATTCAAGGCCTTTTGCACTATGTAATGTCATAAGTGTAACAGACTCTTCTGCATCATCTACATTATCTATATCTGAAGAAAGTGTCATTCCTTGTAAGAAATTCTCTAATGAATTATCTACTTCTTCTTTTTCAAACTCCATTGCAACTGTTAAAAATTCTTCTAGGTTTTCTATTCTGTTTTCTGCTTCTATTGTTTTTTCATCTTCTAAAGATTTTGTATACCCTGTTTTCTTTAATGTTAGTTTTACAAGTTCTGATATTATTAATTCATCCTTTTTAGCACGCAATTCTTCAATTGCATTTACAAATTCTCTAGAATTTAAGAATACTCTATTTAGACCATATTGATCTGAATTTTTTATTATCTCATACATAGATGTTTCGTTTTCTACTGCTAAATCTTGTATTTTGTCTAAGCTTGTTTTTCCTATTCCACGTTTTGGTTCATTTATTATTCTTGTAAGACTTAAATTGTCCATAGGATTTTGGATTAATCTTAAGTATGAAATAATATCTTTAATCTCTTTTCTTTCAAAGAACTTTAATCCTCCAACAACCTTGTATGGAATTCCTTCTCTTCCTAAAATCTGCTCTATTGCTCTTGATTGTGTATTCATTCTATATAGTACAGCAAAGTCAGAATATTTTAAATCTTCTTGTCTTCTTAAATGTTCTATCTGTTCTACGATATAATTCCCTTCATCATATTCATTTTCTGCAGAATATATCTTAGGTAATCTTCCGATTTCATTTTCTGTCCATAATTTCTTTTCATATTTTGTTTCATTGTTTTTTATAACTGAATTTGCGATTTTTAAAATGTTTCCTGTACATCTATAATTCTGTTCTAGCTTTATAATTTTAGAGTTTTTAAAATCTCTTTCAAAATTCAAAATATTTGAAATATCTGCACCTCTAAATGAATAAATTCCCTGATCGTTATCACCTACAACAGTAATATTTCCATTGTTTTCAGCCAATAACTTAACTAACGTAAATTGAGCTTTATTTGTATCTTGATACTCATCTACTAAAACATATTTAAACTTATTTGAATAATATTCTTTTATTTCTGGATTTTCATTTAGTATCTTTATTGTATAATTTATAATATCATCAAAATCTATTGCGTTATTTTCTTTTAGATTTTTTTGGTATTTTTCATAAATCTCTGCGATTTTTTCTTTTCTAAAATCTCCTTTTGCTCTTAATGAATACTGATCTGGTTCAAGCATTTCATTTTTTGCATTACTAATTTCAGACTGTACACTTCTTTCTGTAAACATTTTGTCATCTATATCTAATTCTTTAAGACATCTTTTTATCATTGTTCTTTGATCTGATGTATCAAATATTATAAAAGACGTGTCAAATCCGATTTTGTCTATATGACTTCTTAAAATTCTAACACAAATAGAGTGGAATGTTCCCATCCACAAATCTTTTGCTTGTTCTCCAACAAGTTTTGCAACTCTTTCTTTCATTTCATTTGCAGCTTTGTTTGTAAATGTTATAGCTAATATATTCCATGGCGCTACATTTTTTTCTTGCATTAAATATGCAACTTTATGTGTTAAAACTTTAGTTTTTCCACTTCCTGCTCCAGCTATTACCAAGCATGGTCCTTCTGTATTAATTACAGCTTCATATTGTTTATCATTTAGTCCTTTTAATATCTCTTGCATTATTTGCTCCTTATCCTAATAATTCTTTTACAACTTCATTTATTGTTTTTCCATCTGCTCCTGCTCCAATTGCAGATTTTGATTCTTTCATAACAATTCCCATATCTTTCATAGAAGTTGCACCTATGTCTGATATGATTTTTGAAACTACTTCTTTTATCTCTTCTCTTGATAATTGTTTTGGAAGATATTCTTCTAATACTTTCATCTCTTCATTGGTTTGGTCTATCAAATCTTGTCTTGCAGCTTTTTCAAAATCTGCCATTGCATCTTTTTTCTTTTTCATTTCTTTTGCAATAATATCAATTATTTTTTCATCATCAACAACACTACCTGTGTCTTTTTCTATTTGTAAAATAGCAGCTCTTACCATCTGAACTGTATTTTTTCTAACTACATTTTTATCTCTCATAGATATTTTTAAATCTTCTAATAACTTTTCTTTTAACATATTTATCTCTCCTTTCACTTTGTATATTTTACTACATCTATTCAAAAATATCAAGTAAAAAAAGAATGGATAATTCTTCTTTAGAATCATCCAATAATTATATTTTATTCATTAAAAATAAGTTTTTTTATAGCTTTAGCAACTCCATCATTATTATTTGTATCTGTTATATAATCTGCCTTTTGTTTTAACGCGTCACTTCCATTTCTCATAGCAATTCTTAGTTTAGCGTATTCAAACATTGGCAAATCATTTCCTCCATCTCCTATTACAATTATTTCATCATGATTTATTCCCAATGTATCCATTACTTTTTTAACAGCATTTTTCTTATTTACACCTTTTTTCATAACATCAATATACTTAGCTCTAATTTCAAAATTATTTACTTTTTGTATATATTCGCTAATTGGAGAGTTATCAATACTTTGATATGACTCTATTCTTTTAATTGCTTTATTTAATTCTTTTTCTTGACCAGAAATTATACATATAGTAGATAACGTTTCAGGATTACTATTTAAGAATTCTTCTATATTTTCCACATATATTTTATCTGTTTCTAAAGAAGTTTTATCTTCCCCCTCTCTAAATATTTCTTTTTCTGTATAAATCATAATGTATTCTAAATTTTCTTCCAAATAAATACTTCTTAAATATTTCATTTCTTCATTTGTTAATACATCTTTGTTTATGTATTCCTGTGTTTTTATATTTTTTATTATTGCACCATTAGAAGCAATAATAATATCTCCAAATGAACAATTATATCTACTATATAGTTTTTCTACATATCCTAGTAGTCTCCCTGTTGTAATAATAGATGTTATACCTTTTTCTTTGTATGCTCTGTTTAGCCATTTTATATTTTCTTCTGAAATTTCTTTTTTATCATTTAGTAAAGTTCCATCTAAATCTATAAAAATATATTTGTACATATTTGCTCCTTTTTAATAATGGGACAGTTCCTTATTTGATACTGTCCCTTTTTACTTAATTATTTTTTCTTTGATGTAGTTTTTCTTTTTCTTGTTCTTCTCTTTGTTGCTTTTTTCTTGTTTGTCTCTTTTTCCATTTCAGGAGTCCACTTTTCTCCAACTTTTGGTTTATTCCATGAAATATAATTACAATTATCTGGTCCATTTTCACATACATAGAATTTTTTTCCTCGTCTTGTCTTTTTCTCAATAACTTTAGCTTTGCATACTGGACAAGGAATGTCTATATAGTTTATAATTGATTTTACATTCTTGCATTCTGGATATCCCGGGCAAGCTAAAAATTTCCCAAATCTTCCATATTTATATACCATTTTTCTTCCACAAAGTTCACAAACCACATCAGATTCTTCATAGGTTAACTCTACATGTTCAAGTTCCTTCTCAACTTTTTCAACCTCTTTAATAAACGGTCCATAGAATTCTCTAATTACATCTTTCCATTTTTCATTTCCTTCTGCTATTTTATCAAATCTAGATTCTACATCAGCTGTAAACTCAACATTTATAATGTCACTAAAGTTTTCTACTAATAATTTGTTTACAACTTTTCCAAGTTCTGTAGGAACTAATTGTTTTTGTTCTTTTTCTATATATCTTCTTTCAATTATTGTAGTTATAGTTGGCGAATATGTACTTGGTCTTCCTATTCCCTTTTCTTCTAAAGCCTTAACTAAACTTGCTTCTGTATATCTTGGAGGTGGCTCTGTAAAACTTTGTTTTGGGTCCAATTTCTTTTTAGTAACTCTTTGTCCTTCTTCTAATGCAGGAAGTATTCCTTCTTCATCATCTTCTTTTTTATCTGATCCTTCTACATATAAAGTCATGAAACCTTTAAATTTTAATGTCTGTCCATTTGCTTTAAAATCATAGTCATTTGCTTTGATGTTTACTGACATAGTATCAAAAATAGCTGGTGCCATTTGACTTGCCATAAATCTATTATATATTAATCTATATAGCTTATATTGGTCATTTGTTAAAAATTGTTTTATTTCTTCTGGCCTTAATTCTATATGTGCTGGTCTAATTGCCTCATGTGCATCTTGAGCATCTTTATTTGTTCTATAATATCTGTTTTCGTAATAGTTTTCTCCATAGTTTTCTGTTATATGCTTTTTAGCTGCTGCTCTTGCTTCTTCTGAAATTCTTGTAGAATCTGTTCTCATGTATGTAATTAATCCTGTATGTCCTTCAGGTAATTTTACTCCTTCATAAAGAGTTTGAGCAACACTCATCGTTTTCTTCAATGAGAAATTAATCTTTCTAGATGCTTCTTGTTGCATAGTACTTGTTGTAAATGGCGGTGCTGGTGTTCTTTTCTTTTCACCTTTTTTTACCTCTGTAACAATATATCTTGTACCTTTTAAATCTTCTAAAATTGCATCCATGTCTTCTTTTGAATGAATTTCTATCTTCTTATCGTTCATATTTGCAAGTTTAGCTTGAAATTCTGTATTTGATTTTTCATCTAATAAAGTTGCATAAAGGTTCCAATATTCTTCTGGTAAAAAATTTTCAATTTCTTCTTCTCTTTCACATATAAGTCTTACTGCAACTGATTGTACTCTTCCTGCTGATAAACCTCTTTTTACTTTTTTCCAAAGAACTGGACTCATTTTGTATCCTACTATTCTGTCTAATACTCTTCTTGCTTGTTGTGCATCTACTAGGTTTAAATCTATATTTCTTGAATTATCAAGAGCTTTTTTTACTGCATTTTTTGTTATTTCATTAAATGTAACTCTTGTAATTTTTTCTTTATCATCTTCTAATATTTTTGCTAAATGCCACGCAATCGCTTCTCCTTCACGGTCAGGGTCTGATGCTAAAAATATTGTTTTTGCATCTTTTGCATCTTTTTTTAGTTCTTTAATTAAATCTCCTTTTCCTCTAATGTTTATATATTCTGGTTCAAAATCTTTTTCAACATCTACACCAAGTTTTGATTTAGGTAAATCTCTAATATGTCCCATAGATGCTACAACCTTTGTACTTCCACCTAAAAACTTTTTTATTGTATTAGCCTTTGCAGGTGATTCAACTATAATTAACTTATCTGCCATTGTATTCTCCTTCTTACTTATTTTCTTAAAAATTATATATACTTTTTATTAAAAAGTCAAGTGCTAGCAGTTTAATTTTATATATGAAAAAAACTAGTATTTCAAAAATTGTTTAATTCAAAATTTTTCTTTTCCTCCTCAACTGCAGCTATTAGCTCTTGCTCTGATGGCATATTCAATTTGTATTCAGATGAAAAAATAGTTTTATTATCTTCAGGTAATGTATATTTTACAACTGTTTTGTTTTTACTTGTACTTAGTAAAATTCCTATAGTTTGATTTTCATCAGTGTTTTTTATCTCTCTATCATAATAGTTAACATACATTTGCATTTGCCCAATGTCTTGTGGCGTCACTTTTCCTATTTTTAAATCTATAATAACAAAGCATTTTAAAATTCTATTATAAAAAACTAAATCAGGATAAAAGTGATCTTCTTCCAATGTTAATCTTACTTGATTCCCTACATAACTAAATCCTTTACCTAATTCAAGTAAAAATTCTTTTAAATGTTCTAATATATTTTTTTCTAAATCCGTTTCTAAATATTTTGTATTCTCCTTTATATCAAGAAATTCAAGCACAAAAGGATCTTTTACTAAATCTTTACTTTCTCTTAATATTTGTCCTTCTTGAGAGAGCTCTAACACTTTTTCTTTATCTGCAGATAAAATCAATCTCTCATAAAGTAATGAATCTTTTTGTCTTTGTAATTCACGAACACTCCACATAGAATTAATGCATTCCTTTAAATAAAAATTTCTTTTTGGTTCTTCTTCTATTTTTATTAATTCTAAATAATGTGACCAACTCAATTGCGACGACAGTGTTGTCGCAATTGGAAAAATTATATAAAACTTTCTCATTCTTTCTAAGTTTCTTTTTGAAAATCCTTTACCAAATTCGTTTGTCAATTTAAGTGATAATTTTTCAAGAACAGCATCTCCATATGGAGCTCTCTCGTCACCTTGTTGTATTTCCATAATTATTTTTCCAATATTCCAATATAAATTAAGCATTTCTGTATTAACAGTAGTATAAACTTTATTTCTACTATTAATAACCAATTCTTTTATATTATTAAATAATTCATTAAATTCTTTTTCATTTGTTAAAAATGTTAATCCAAATTCCATAAATATTCCTCCATTTAATATTACTCGTAATAGCATATTTAGGACATATTTTGGTTCGATTTAAATTATATTTGATTTTAAAATTATATGATATTATTGTATAATTATTATAGAACATAAGTTTGTGTTTGTCAAGTTTTTTATTGTTTTTATTATTCTTCTAATAAAATTATAATTACCTAAATAGATGTACATAAAAAACCACTGCATTAAATAAAATGCAGTGGCACATTATTAGAAAACATTAAAAAAATTCTTCAAAAAATTCGCTCTTTCTTTTCTCTTCCCTTAAGTTATATACCTCTTTCTGTTTAAAATCTTCCTTAAAATAAAAGTATCCCTGTTTTGACATTACTACTGTAAGCTCTTTTTGAGAAAGATACACAGCAGCGACATGAGCTTCTAAAACAAATAACTTCATACCTTCCTTTACATTGAAGCTTTTTTTGAACGAACCATTTATATATTCCTTATATGTTTTGCCTTCGATTAAATACAGCCGTTCCTCCTCTATAGCATTCTCTTCGCTCTTATATTTCGTTACAACGATATACACTTTCTTCTTTTCTTTCATATTGTTTTCTCCTTATGCACATTTATGTTATATTAAACAATTATAACCTTATAATAACACATTTTATGTATTATTTCAAGAGTTTTATATGTACATCTTTTAATTGTTCTTCAGAAACCTTTGATGGTGCTCTCATAAGAAGATCTCTTGCTCTTTTATTTTTAGGGAAAGCAATTACTTCTCTAATGTTTTGAGAATCTGCTATAAGCATTACCATTCTATCAATTCCAGGCGCAGCTCCAGCATGTGGTGGAGTACCATATTGGAATGCATTATATAAAGCTCCAAATTTTATTTTTATATCTTCTTCTTTATATCCTGCGATTTCAAATGCTTTAACCATTATCTCTGGATTTTGATTTCTTACTGCTCCTGATGCCATCTCATAACCATTACATACTAGGTCAAATTGATATGCTACTATATCTAATGGGTCTTTTGTTTCTAACGCTTCCATTCCTCCTTGTGGCATTGAAAATGGATTATGCCCAAAATCTATTGTTCCTTCATCTGTTAATTCATACATCGGGAAATCTACTATAAAACAAAATCTATATACATTCTTCTCTAATAAATCTAGTCTCTTTCCAAGTTCAATTCTAACAAGTCCTGCAATTTTTTGTGCTGCCTTTAATTCATCTGCTATAAAGAATAAACTCGAATTTTCTTCTGCTCCATATTCATTTATTAATTGCTCTTTTATTTCATCTGTTATAAATTTGGCAATTCCACCTTCAACCTGTTTTTCTAAAGTAATTTTTGTCCAAGCTAAGCCTTTTGCTCCAACTTCTTCAGATGTTGCAAATTCTGTCATTCTATCAAAGAATTTTCTTCCTTGTTCAGCTCCATTTGGAACTACAATCAGTTTTATTGCTTTATCTTTAAAAGCATTAAATTCTGTGTTTTCAAATAGTTTTGTTGCGTCTTGGATTATTAATGGATTTCTTAAATCTGGCTTATCTATTCCGTATTTTTCCATTGCGTCCTTATATGGAATTCTTATAAATGGTCCTCTATCTACTTGCCAATTAGTAAAGTTTGCAAAAGTTGCTGGAACAACTTCTTCTATTACTTTAAATACATCTTCTTGTGTTGCAAATGCCATTTCAAAATCTAGTTGATAGAATTCCCCTGGTGCTCTATCAGCTCTTGGATCTTCATCTCTAAAACATGGTGCTATTTGGAAATATTTATTAAATCCAGATACCATAAGCAATTGTTTAAATTGTTGTGGTGCTTGTGGTAAAGCGTAAAACTCTCCTGGGTTTAATCTACTAGGTACTAAATAGTCTCTTGCTCCTTCTGGTGACGAATTTGCTAGAATTGGTGTTTGTATTTCGGGAAATCCTAACTCTTCCATCTTATCTCTTATATATTTTAATATTTTTGAACGAAGTAAAATATTATTATGTAGTTTTTCATTTCTTAAATCTAAAAATCTATATTCTAATCTTAAATCTTCTCTTGCATCTATTTCTGAATTTATTTCAAAAGGAAGCTCTGGCTTACATTTTCCTAAGACTTCTATTTCATCTGCTATTACTTCAATATCTCCTGTTGGCATTTTTGGATTTTTACTTGCTCTTTCCACAACTTTTCCCTTTATGTGGATACAACTTTCTGTATTTAAACTTTTGGCTTTCTCTTGAAGCTTAGTATCATTTACAACTACTTGTGTTATTCCGTCTTCATCTCTTAAATCAATGAAAATCATTCCTCCTAAATTTCTTACAGTCTGCACCCATCCAGCAAGTTCGACTACTTCTCCAACATTTTCTATTCTTAATTCTCCTAAATTTTTTGTTCTATACATTTTCTCACCTTCCACCTTCTATATCTTTACCATTTTGTCTTTGCCTAATTCTATCTGCTAATTTTTCACCAATCTCTATATATACAGGTCCTTCATATTCAAAATCACCTAATCTGTCTTCTTCAGTATTAAGAGTATTAAGTGCATTAAGTCCTATTACATAATTTTCTTCTTCCAACATACCCTGAATTTTTTCTAATTGTTTTATTTGTGACTCTCTCCATGTTTTAGGCATATATAGTACTGCTTTTTTTCTTGCAGGTTCTGTAAAACTATAATCCAAATTACTTATAACTGCTATTCCACAGTTAGCTAAAATAGCAAACATTTCTTCATACTTAATTCCTTCTTTGCTATCAAGTTTCTTTTGAATTGGATGATATTGTCCTTCATCTCCCCATTTATAGTTCTTTAAAGCATTAGCTAAATATGAATTATGTCTAAAATCTGCATCTGAATAAAATCTTGCATCATCCTTGTCTATTGGAATATATATACATTTACCTTCTTGTGGCTTTCCATTAACATATACATTATTCAAAATTAATATTAATTTGCAATCATATAATCTATATTGCTTTTCCTCTGAATCGTCAAAATTTTCTAAACTTGAAAATTCTTGTTCTCCTATAATTCTCTTACTTTCTTTATCAATATGTCCTATTCCACTTTTGTATTCATGTACCATCTTTTCTTCCACCTTTCTTTTTATTTTATATAATCAGAATATATATTTAATTATTCTTAAAAGTATAATCTATTCCATCAAAATTCATCCTTTTCATAGTAATACTTTACTTCATCATTTGCATGAACAAAGTTATTTATTTCATCTTTATTTGTTGCATTAGTTTCATTTATCCATATACATTTACTCACAAAATTGTGAGTTACAACTAATACATTTTTTCCTTTATATTTTTCTCTTATTTCGTTTAAGAAATCCTTTGTTCTATTCAGGCCTGAAAGTAAAGTTTCAGCTCCTTCTGGTGTTTTTTCATATTCCATCGAATTCCAGATGTTTTGATTTATATCTTCCCACTTCTCTCCTACAAGTTTTCCTAATTTTCTTTCATTAATTCTCGAATCCAAAATAATGTCTTGATTAGGAGCTATATATTCTGTAGTTTCAACTGTTCTATGTGAAGGTGAAGAAATAATAACATCAAATTTTGTATTAGATAATTTATTACCTACTTTTTTTGATTGTTCAATCCCTTTATCAGTCAATTTTTCATCAAAACGATCAATAATTACACCACTTAAATTTGATGGGACTTCACCGTGTCTTACAACATATAAATTCATATTCATCCCTCTTTTCAGCTAGTTAAAATATTTTTCTAGACAAAGTAAAACTTCCTCTTTGCTATTTAAAGTATTAATTTTGCTTCTAAATTCACTAGCTTTAGATAGCCCTTTTGAATAAAAAGCTAAATGTTTTCTAAATTCTCTAATACCTGTATATTCACCTTTTTCTTCTATTTCTAGTATAAAGTGTTCTTTTATTATTTTAAGTTTTTCCTCTAAAGAAACTTCTGGTAATTTTACTCCTGTCTCTAAATAATATCTCAACCTTTCAAAAATCCATGGATTTCCTATCGCTGCTCTTCCTATCATTATTCCATCACATCCAGTTATTTCAAACATATTCATTGCTGTCTCTTCATTTACAATGTCACCGTTTCCTATAACTGGAATATTAACCGCTTCTTTTACCTTTCTAATTTCTTCTAAGTTTGCCTTTCCTGAATAGTACTCATCCCTTGTTCTACCATGAACAACAATTGCAGATACTCCTAAACTTTCAGCTATTTTTGCTATTTCAGTAGCTACAATATGTTCTTTATCCCATCCAAGTCTTATTTTTAATGTAACAGGCTTACTTGAGTTTTTTACAACTGAATCTATAATACTTCCTGCTTTTTCTAAATCTGTTAAAAGTTTACTTCCATCACCGTTCTTTGTAACCTTTGGCGCTGGACATCCCATATTTATATCTACAATATCTGAAAGATTTGAAACATATTTTGCTCCAAAGCTCATTGCTTCTTCATCGCTTCCAAATATTTGCATTGATATTGGTCTTTTTTCATTTATTGTATTTAACAATTTTTTTGTTTTTTCGTCATTATATAGAAGTGCTTTACTGCTAACCATTTCTGTGACAACAAGTCCAGGCTCAAATTTTTCACACATTAATCTAAATGGCAGGTCTGTAATACCTGCCATTGGTGCTAAAAATATATTATTTTTGCATTTTACATTTCCAATATTTATTTCTTTTAAATACATTTTTTCACCCTTTTATCTAGAAATTCCCGTATTCCGAACCATTTGACATATATATTGTTTTCTTTCTATTTCCACTAATGTTTAATAACAATCCTATACATAGAAAACTTGTAAGCAATGAGCTTCCTCCATAGCTAATAAAAAGAAGTGGTACTCCTGTTATAGGTAGTAACCCCATTGTCATCCCTATGTTTTCTGTCATATGGAAAAAGAATACTCCTGCAACACCTGCTGCAATATATGTTCCATAATCATCTCTCGCTGTTTTTGCTATATAAAGAATTTTGTTTATTAAAAATACATATGCTACTATTACTATTGCAGAAACTATAAATCCCATTTCTTCACCTATTACTGGATAAATAAAATCTGTTGTCTTTGGAGATAAATACCCAAGTTGTGTTTGATTTCCATTTAATAACCCCATTCCAGTTAATTCTCCTGCACCAATTGCAAGTTTCGATTGAATAATATTATATCCTGACCCTTTTGGATCTGATTCTGGATTTAAAAATACATCTATTCTTGTTCTTGCATGTGCTGGTAACACAAATTTATATATTAATGGAACTCCAATAACAATTAAAACTATCGCTGCAATTATGTATTTTTTATCAATCCCTGCAACAAATAATACCATAAGTAAAGATATAATATATGTCATTGCTGTTCCAAAGTCAGGTTGCAATATAATAAGCATAACTGGAAGCGCAACTGTTGCCAAAATAATTGCTATTTTCCATATTCTATTTATTTCCTCTTTACCATTTATTTGCAAAGTTGCAACTACATAAGATAAAAATAGTATAACTGTAGCCTTAGATATTTCTGCTGGTTGCAAAGAAAAACCTCCTATATTAAACCAACTACTTGCTCCATTAATAGACTTAGTAAATAAAACCGCTATTAATAGCAATATTGAAATACCATATAAAATAGGGGATATTTTCACCAAAATCTTGTAATCTATAAATGCTACTACTACCATAACTATTAAACTAATTACAAACCAAATAACCTGTTTTCTTAAATATTCAAAATTATCTGACTGAGTAGCAGAATATAGTGCAACAAAGCCTATCACACATAGTAATAATGCTAAAACTAAAATCCACCACTCTATATTTTTTAATCTCTTTCCCATATCTTCTCTCTTTTATCTTTGTTATTCTTCTTTTTTGTCAGTTTCAGAGTTATCAATATTACCGTTTTCTTCTTCTACTATTTTAATTGCTTCCTCAATTTTTTCTTCTTCCTGTTTTGTTATCTCTTTTTCACTATTGACCTCGTCAACTTCTTTTTCTTCTGAAATCATGTCAAATTCTTCATTTTTTTCAACTACTGTTTCGACTTTATCTTCATTTTTTTCTAGTTGTTCTTCCTCTTTGTTTTTTTCTTTTGATTTTATTTTCTCTTTTTCTTCACTTTGTTCATCTTTTTTTAAATTTTTGCTATCTTCTTTTATGTTTAAAATTGGAATGTTAGCATAAAGAACAGGTGCACCTTGTGTTCCATCTTCTTTTGCTTGATTTGTAAGTCTAACATCCAAAGCTGATTCATCTATATCTATATATTTTTTTATTACCTCAATTATCTCTTGTCTCATCAAGTCAAGAAAATCCGCTGATACATTTGCTCTGTCTTGCATCAAAACTAGATGTAGTCTTTCCTTTGCCGTATCTCTTGAACTTGCATTTACCGTTTCTTTTTTCCCTACTTTTTTGAAAAATTTTTTAATGTTTTCAAACATTGATTAACCTCCAATTTTTATCCTTTTTTAAAAAATCCTTTCAATTTTGCCCAAAATCCTTTTTCTCTTCCTGGTATTGTAATTTCAATGTCTTCTCCTAATACTCTTTTAGCAATCTCTAAATATGCTTTTCCTGATGGTGCTTTTTTGTTTTGAATAACTGGTTCTCCTTTATTTGTTTGAGTGATTATATATTCATCATCCGGAACTACACCAATTAAATCAATTGATAGTAAATCTACAATGTCGTCAACATCCATCATTTCCCCTTTTCTAACCATATTTGGTCTAATTCTATTAACTACTAATTCTGGATTCTTTATTTCTGCTGCTTCCAACAATCCTATAATTCTGTCTGCATCTCTTATTGATGAAATCTCTGCTGTAGTTACTACTATTGCTCTATCTGCTCCTGCAATTGCGTTTTTGAACCCTTGCTCGATTCCTGCAGGGCAATCTACAAGTATATAGTCAAATTCCTCTTTTAACTTTTCTGTAAGTTCTTTCATTTGTTCTTCATTTACCGCTGACTTGTCTCTTGTTTGTGCAGCTGGTAGTAGGTATAATTCTTTAAATCTTTTATCTTTTATTAGAGCTTGTCTTAATTTACACTTTTCCTCAACAACATCTACAATGTCATAAACTATTCTGTTCTCTAGCCCCATTACAACATCTAAATTTCTTAAACCAATATCTGTGTCTATTAATACTACTTTTTTTCCCTCTAATGCTAAACTTGATCCTAAATTTGCTGTCGTTGTTGTTTTTCCTACTCCACCTTTTCCTGATGTAATAACTATAACTTCTCCCATTATTTTTCCTCCTTAGGATTTTTGAAAATTCTACAACAATATAATATACTGATTTTATCAAAAAGTCAATGATATTTACATAAAAAAGCAAATTTTTTCTTCTTTTCTATTGAAAAAAAAATAAATGAAATATATAATAAAAAAAAACATTGAAAAGAGGAATTAATTATGGGAAAATTATTTGCAATAGAAGGAACTGATGGAAGTGGAAAACAAACTCAATTTAAAAAACTATGTGAAAGATTAACTGAGGATGGAATAGATTTTAGAACTGTAAGCTTTCCAAATTATGATAGTGAATCATCTTCACTAGTAAAAATGTATCTTTCAGGAAAATTTGGTAAAAATGCTAAAGATGTAAGTCCATACATTGCTTCAACTTTTTATGCAGCAGATAGATATGCAACATTTAAAACAGAAGGATTAGAAGAATACTATAACAATGGTGGAATAATATTAGCAGACAGATATACAACTGCAAATATGGTTCATCAATCAGGAAAAATAAGTGCCCCAGAAGAAAGGCAAAAATTTTTAGATTGGCTTTTAGATTATGAATTTAATCTTTACGGTCTTCCAAAACCTACAAGAACATTTTTCTTAAATATGCCAACAGAATATGCTATTGAATTAATGAAAAATAGAGAAAACAAATTTACACACACTCAAGCTAAAGATATACATGAAAGTGATTCTAGTCATTTGTTAGATAGCTATAATGCAGCATGTTCATTAGTTGATAAGTATGACTGGTATGAAGTTAAATGCGTTAAAGATAACAAAATTAGAACTATTGAAGATATTCACGAAGAAATATATGAAGAAGTAAAAAAATTTATTTAATAACAAAAACAAAGCATGGGGGCACACAATCCCATGCTTTTTTAATCATTTAGAGCAGCTAAAAAATTTGCTCTATTCTTCCTCAACCAAACTCAGCATTATTTCTTTTGCCTCTTCGATTGAATAACAAAATTGTTCTCCGGAATTCAATCCAAATGCTTTGTCAAAATAATTATTGATTTCTTTTAACAAAACCTCTTCATCCGAAATTCTTTCCATGAACTCAGTTGTCGCATAAACCATTATGAATGGATTTATTGCATCTTCTTCGCCCATGATGCAGTTTATATGTTCAACTTGTGTTATATCCAAGAAGAAAAGCCATCTATCGAAAGCTTCATCATTTTCTGCTTTCTCCTCGACCCTTTTTTCCAGTTCAGACATATTATCGCTTAATATGTCTTCCATTGCACCAGGAATCGCTGCATCCATTGCTCTTAAATAGTATACGATATGGGCATATCCACTGGACATTCCCTCTGAGTATACATCTTTGAGCTGGATTCCGATGTATCTAAGGTATTCTTCTGTCAGAAGCTCTGTTACCGCTTCATGCAGATATCCACCCAAAACCGAATCATCAGAATACCATTTATAGAAAAATGGTGCTCCCCGATTTTCATCGGTTATTCCGTGAATCACCTCGTGAACGACAACGTTTTTCAGCTTAGGATTTTGGAAACCTTTTTCGATGTTTCCGTAAATAAAGTTCTTATTAAAGTAGAGATTACCATCTGTATGACAGTATCCTCCTCCATAATACGGATCACCCTCAAAGGTGTACACGTCTTTATCTACATACTCCCACCCTGTAGAATAGGTGCTGTTGATAAAGCCCAAAATATCTTTTGCAAGATTGTTGACTTCACGCCTAATGTCATCAGACGCGAGTTCTCCTTCCGGAATATCCTCTTCTTCTGACTCCCAAGGCATAAATGTTGATACCTCAAGTTCATAAAAGATGTTCTCCTCGGTAGAAAGCTCAGCATTATTGGCTGACTTTCCACAGGAGATTGAAACAACTGCCATAAGCAACGATAGAATGACACAACTAATCCGCTTCTTCATAATTTTTTTCCTTTCTAATGTAATGTGTGCCTTTTTCAATGTTCCATACTTATATTATACCATTTTTAGGTCATAAAGTCAATTTTAAAGCCTATTTCGGGCTATTTTATTTTAATTAAATCCTTTATTTTCTCAAATTTACTATCACCTATTCCTGTTACATTTTTTATATCTTCTATACTTTTAAACTTTCCATTTTTATTTCTGTATTCTATTATTCTTCCAGCAATAGATGCACCTATTCCAGGAAGCTCCTCAAGTTCTGTTTCATTTGCAGTATTAATGTTTATTATAGTATTGTTACTATTATTGTTTTCTTCTTGCATTATTATCCCCTCCCCTATACTTTGTGTAATATATTCTTCTTGTTTTTCATCATCTGTACTTGGAATTCTTATTTTCGTTCCATCTTCAACTACATATGCTAAGTTTATATTTGAAATATCTGCATTTTCTGTAAGTCCTCCTGCAGCTTTGACAATGTCTTCTACTCTGCTTCCCTCTTTTACTCTTACCACTCCTGGCTTTTTTACCTCACCTGTCACATGAACAATTACTAATTCTTCTTCATCTTCTGTTTTACTTTCTTGAGTGTTTGAATCTATAATTTGACTTTCTTCTTCTGTTTCAAGATTTGATGAATCATATATCTTCCAACCTACTAATATAATTACCAATATACATATTATTATAACTATTTTTCTTTGTTTTAAAAACTCTATCATTTTTACCTCCTAAAATAATTTTAATTAATCTAAATATTCTTGCATTTTTTTCTTAAAAAGAGTATATTATTCTTATGTACTTTTAAAAGGAGAAATCAAAGTGAAAACAAATAGACAAACAAAATTATTCATCTTATTTTTAATAATTTTTCTAATATCATTTATAGAAAACAATGTTTATGCAACAGATGAGAGTTTAAAACTATATTCTCATTCAGCTATTATCATAGAAAATAAAACAGGGAAAGTACTTTATGAAAAAAATTCTGAACAAAAGATGTATCCAGCTAGTACAACCAAAATACTAACTGCAATTATAACTATTGAAAAAGGGAATTTACAAGATAAAACAAAAGTAAGTAAAGCTGCTATTGCAGAGATGAAATCCGGATATACTTCTGCATATTTAGTTGAAGGTGAAGAGCTAACAGTAGAAGAACTATTAGAGCTTTTACTTATTCATTCTGCAAATGATGCTTCAAATGTTTTAGCAGAATACATTTCAGGTTCTATACCTGCTTTTGTAGACTTGATGAATTTAAAATTAAAAGAATTAGGTTGCAACAATACTCATTTTGTAACAACTAATGGATTACATGATGATAATCATTATACAACTGCAAAAGATATGGCTACAATTACCAGATATTGTATGAGAAATTCTGATTTTAGAAGAATAGTTGCAATGCAAGAATGCCATATAAAAGCAACAAATAAATTTGGAGAAAGAAAATTCAAAAATACAAATGACCTAGAAGTAATTGGTTCAAAATACTATTACCCAGGTTGTATTGGAGTAAAAACAGGATTTACATCACAAGCACAAAATTGTCTAATCTCTGCTGTTAGTAAAAATAACTTACAATTGATTGCAGTAGTTTTACATTGTAATCTTACTGATGATAAACAAAGTGCAAGGTATGTTGACTCAAAAACTCTATACGATTATGCATATTCAACATATACATTTAAAGAAATCGCAAAAGCTTCTACTATTCTAAATAGAATTGAAGTTAAAGGTGGTTCTAAAGAAACTAAAAATCTTGACTTAAAACTACAAGATAGCATTACTGCTCTCGTAAATATAAACTCTACTAGTCAAATTATTCCAGAAATAAAACTTAACAGTAATATTTCAGCTCCAATAGCACAAAATGCCATACTTGGCCAAGTAGTATATACAATTGATGGACAATCTTATACTACAAATTTGCTTGCATCACACAATGTTGAAAAAGATGAATCTATGATATTTTATTTAAGAATTGCACTAGGAATTGCCATTTTTTCCATATTATTTATAATTTTTGTTATTAATCTGTTTGCATATATATTTAGACATAAAATTAAGCATAAAGAAAATAAATCAGAATTAAAAGACATTGTTGATATAGGGCAAGAAAATCATAAGCCAGAAAGGAATCCAAAAAATCAAATTATGGAAGAAACTCCAGATGATAAAGAGCAGGAGCAAGAACAGCATAAAGCTGAAAATGAAAAGATTACTGATAATAGAGAAGCTAAAGATAATATAGCTATGAAGAATAAAACATAATAACCAAAAAAATATTGAAATAAATACTTATTATATTAAAGGAGGCTATAATGTTAGCCTCCTAATTATTTACTTTTTATAGTCTTTTCCCAAGATGATTGTAACATCAACCTTGCTTTCTGTTGAACTAGAAGCTATAACTCCTGTTCCAAGAGTTGATTTTAAATTAGATGTAATGCTCTCTGATAATTTTGATTTATTAATAATTGTTGTAACCTGTGTAGTAGATGTTTTTCCTGTTTTATAAACATTATATCCCTCTTTCTTTAAAGCATTTGTTGCCTTTGTAAGAAGAGAACTGTCTCCACTACCATTTAATATTTCTACTTTTATTTTATTTTTACTTTTTTCATTTGTCGTATCTTTTGATGCTACACTACTTGAAGCTGTGTTACTTAATGTATTGCTATCTGAAGTTGTATTTTCAGAAATTGTATTTTCATCTTCAAGATCTTTAGTCTCTTCATTTTTGAACAATTCCTCAACTAATTCTTCTGTTTTCGCTTCATCTGCTAAGAAAAACCATAGTCCTGTTCCTGCAGGGATTCTTCTTGAATCTCCTGGAATATTCTCAGATTGAAGATTGTCTGTATTAAAATTTACTGCATATGGAATGTATTCTTTAACTTGATTCCAATCTTTAATATTTGTTTTTACATTTCTTTTTACAATATCAATTAGCTCATGAATTTTGGGAATATTTGATGCTTTTAAAGTTTGTTTTGCCACTGCTTTTATAAACTCTCTTTGAGTTCTCATTCTACCAAAATCATCGTTTCCATATTCAGCAGAATATGTTGTATATACACCGTTTTTATTGCTCTTTCTAAATCTTACTAATCCTTCTGCCTGTTCACCATTAAGTTTTTGCTTACCTTTTTTTAAATTAATATATAGTCCTTGTTTTTTGCTCGTATAATACATATTCATTGGAACATCAAATTCAACACCGCCAATTTCATCCACAAGCTCGACTAATGCATTATTACTTATTACAATATAATTCTTAATATCTAATCCAGTTAGTTTGTTAACCCTTTTTAAAGTTCCTTCTGCGCCTTCTTTTTGGTAGATAGCATTTATTTTATCATATGAGTCTGCACGAGCTCTGCTTTCTCCTACAAATGTATCTCTTGGAATAGAAAGTAGCGTCGCTTTTTGTGTTGTCGGATTATATGATGCAATTATTATTGTGTCTGTTAAATCTACAGATATATCTTTACTCACTCCTAGAATTAGTGCACGAAATTCCCCTAATTCTTCTGGTTTCTCTACTGTTGAACCAACTGCTGTTTTAAGGAGACCTGTCCATCCCCATCCATATTTATATGTACTATAACCTATAAATCCACCAACAAATAAAACTATTAATATTATTACCACTAAAAAGAATTTAAGAATTCCTCTTAATATTGGGTGTTTTCTTTTCTTCTCTTCTTTCATCTTTTTCTTTTTCCTTTATCCTTATTTTTATAAAATATCTATTATATTATAGCAAAATTTCTTGTAAATATCAATATTTAATTGTAAATTTTTGGTGAATTAAATATCATCCTAAAAAATAATATTTAAAATCAAATTATTCTCATAAAGTAATCTGCTTATTATAGATGAATTAATCATATTAGCTATCATACCAGAATTGTTAATTGACATTATAAAGAATAAAATTGCTAAGAATATGTATATTATTAACATACCTCTAATTACTCCATAAATAAATCCACCTGCTTTATTGAATTGTTTTATAATTGGTAATTTAGCAATTGCTTCTGCGACAAATTTGAGAAGAATAAGTCCTATTCTAACAACCAAAAATAGTACAATTGCAACTCCAATCGCAACAACTTTTTCACTCACTACTCTCGCTGTTTCTTCTATTACACTGTTCGTTGCGTCTTTAGCAGGTTCTGTTACATACTTTTGTATATATTGATTAACTGTATCATCTGCTTTTTCATCCTCGACTTTTTCTCCATCTTCTTTTGATTTTATAACTCCCTTTTCAATTATTGTATTTCTTATTCCATCATCAATTTCTGTATTATTAATTATTAGATTTGTGATTGGTGAATATAAAATCAAAGTTATAATTAATGCTACTAAAAATGCACATAAATTAAATGCAACGCCTATTAGTCCTTTTCTATATCCAAAAACTATACTTAAAACTAAAATTGACAAAATTATAACATCTAGAACAATTCCCATTTTTTGTCTCCTCCTTTTTTTATTATAAGTTTACTATAATTACCTTATCTTTATATATTATTGTTGCTAAATTCTCTGAAAATTTCACATTTGTAATTTCCTGATTTGCTGTATATTTCTTTTTTAGCCATCCATTAGTGTCAATAAAATATATTTCTGTTCCAATATTTAATGCTATAATACTATCATTAGCAAATATATCTTTTGTTGCATAATCCAATTTATATATCTTTTCTTGAAAATCAGATGTATTTACAATGTGAACATTTGACTGTGCTTTAAACAATCCTGTTGTTTCCTCTTCAATATATGCAACATAATTATTGAAGTTATTAGTTAAATACGTTATTTGATCATTCTCAATTCTTACTATCTCTTTATATGTATTATCTTTTATTACTCCTAAACCATTATCTAATATACAAGCTATTTGATTTTTAGATTGATATTTAACATTTGTAATTAAAACTCCATCATCTAATTTATACATATACTCTACTGTGTTTTCTGGATTCTCTTGAGCATTTTTTACAGATAGAATTTTTACATTAGATTTTATTATCGTACCAGATGTATCTAGCTCTCCGATTGCAATATATTTATTGTCATTTGAAATACTTGCATCTACAATTCTAGTTGTTGCAAAATAGCTTGTGAATATCTTTTTTCCTTCTGGACTAAAAAACGTTACTATAGACTTATGAGTTGCATCTGTTGAAATAGCTACAACGTAGCCATTTTTGTTTACATGAATTTGAAGAATTTCTCCTTCCAATTCTTCTCCCCATAGGTATGTCTTATCTAATAGTAAACATATTTCATTGCCTTTTTCTTCTGCAATAGCTAAATACTTTTGAGACGAATCAAATAAAGCAGAATTAATATTTATATCTATAGCTGTTATCTTTTCTCCATAAGAATTGTATAAAGTAATTGTTTTATCATTTAATATAGCAATATAGTTATTATATACATGTATTTGGTTATTTTTTTCTGTATTCAAACTAATAGTTTGTATATCTTTTTCAGATAAATTTTTTCTTAGAATATTAATATCAGTCCAATTTCTAAATTTTCCATTAAATACATATACCAAAAAAAGAATTAGTAAAGCTAAAATACACAAAATAACTGAAATAGTTATTATTATTTTTTTTCTATTTAAAATATTAATTTTTCTCATCTCCTGTTTTTTATAATTCTATTCATAGTCTTATTTTATCTTTAATCATGTTCCATATCTTTAACTTGATTTTTTGCACTTTCACTTTGATTATCTACTGCTACTTGCTGTTTTACTGGATTTTTAGCTAAATCATCAGGTGAAATCTTTATACTTTTTATATCATTATGTCCTTTATAATCTATTTTTTTATCAGCACTAGGAAGTATATTTATGTCTTCTCTTCTTTTTCCTATATTTTTTATTTTACTTATTATTTTTGAAAAATAATCAACTAATGCCATTCTTTTACTTGTTGTTATTTCCGTATCATCTATTATGTCAAGAATGAAAGCATTTCTATGATTTGCTATTTCTTCTTGCATCTTTTTAATCAACTCTGGGTTGGTACAATATAACCTTTTAAATTCTCTTCTAAATGCTTCTTCGTCAAATCTATCTGCATGTAATATTTCTCTTAACTTATCATCTTTTTCTAAATCTAGTGTAGATGGACACCATTTTAAATCTATTTTGTCTCCAAAAACCTTTTTAAAAATTCTCATTGCTCTTGCTCCATGCGTACATGTACTTACTATTGTTGCAGAGTTAATCTTCTTTCCTGTCTCTAATTCTTCCGCATCAAAAATATTTTTACAATATATCGCATTGGTATCTGTAGCTGTTGAACATGGTTCTACTATAATATCCTCTGGATTTATTCCATTTTTCCTAAGAAATTCTTCAGTTAAAAGCAAAGAATTATTTTCACTACTTTGTTCGTCAAAAACTTCTGGTATAAAAGTTTCTGCTCCCCAGTCAGCTTCTGGCAAATCTTGCCATTCAGGTTCTTTCGGTTCATGTCTCATAAATTCTTCCATTGTAGTTGGATTAATATAGTGATCTTTATCCCTTTGTATATTAATTCCTCCTGTAAATATTATCCTATCTACAAGTCCTTCTTTATAAAGTTCAAATGCTTTCAATGCTCTTTCTCGTGTAACAAGCAAATTACCATTTCCTAGAACAATCGCAATGTCTGATTTATTTTGTTTTTTATTTTTTGACCTTGCAAAATCTGTGATATTGTTTCCTAACACAAAATCAAATAATTCCTCTGGAGTCAATTCTCTACCATCTGGAGTCCTAATACTTTTCATATTTTTATCGTCTACCCATGTTAAACGTCTTATTTTTTTACCATCTTTTACAAATCTATATCCATTTAATTCTTTTTTTTCTGGTTCTAAATTCTTCCCAGACTCAATAAAACATGGTTTTTCATTATTCATAATTAATTGAGATATCTTATACTTCATATATTAATTCCTCCATTCTTGAATTAAAGAAATTATATCATAATTTAAAATAAAAAAAAAGTCAAAATTATTATTTCATAAAAAAAGTGTATCTGTAAAAACAAATACACTTTCTAATTATTTCTAATTATTGTAGTTCGATAACTGCTCCAACTTCTTCGAATTTAGCTTTTAATTCTTCAGCTTCTTCTTTAGCTACATTTTCTTTAACTGTCTTAGGAGCTCCGTCAACTAAATCTTTAGCTTCTTTTAATCCTAATCCAGTAGCATCTCTAACTACTTTTATAACTTTTATTTTTTGATCTCCAGCTTCTTTTAATACAACATTAAATGATGATTTTTCTTCAGCTGCTGCAGCTCCTGCTGCTCCTCCAGCTGCTGGTGCAGCTGCTGCTACTGCAGATACTCCAAATTCTTCTTCTATAGCTTTTACTAAATCAGCTAATTCAACTACTGTCATTTTTTTGATTTCTTCAATCATTTCTTCTTTACTCATTTTAAAATCCTCCATTTTATTATTTATTTTTTAACGATATAAGTTCGTCACTCTTGTTTTGTTCTATTTCTTATTAAAAACTATTATTCTGCTGCTTCTTTTTGAATTCTAACTTGATCAATAGCAACAGCAAATTTTGTAATAGTTCCAAGTAATGCTCCTGCAAGCATTGATAGTAAGTCGTCTCTTGATGGTAATTTTGCTAAAGTAATTATTTCTTCAGCTGTCATAACTTTACCTTCAACAACTCCTGCTTTAATTTTGTAAAAATCATGATCTTTTGTAAAATTATATATTGCCTTTGTAGGCTCTAAATAATCTTCATTTGTCATAATTACTGCAGTAGGTCCTTCTAGACTTTCATCAAGACCTTCAATTCCTGCTTCTGCTAAAGCTCTTCTTGTAATGTTATTCTTAATAACCTTATATTCTGCTTTTGCATTTCTTAAATCATTTCTTAAAGATGTTACATCTTCAACATTGATTCCTCTGTAATCTGTAAGTAAGATTAATTTTGCTTCTTTCATTTTTGAAGCTAAATCTGATACTTGTTCTTTTTTTATGTTTATACTTTTTTCACTTGCCAATTTTTTCACCTCCAAGTAAAATTTATTAAATTAAAAATAAAAAACACTCCTGTTAGCCACCAAGGCATATTAAGAATGTTCTTCTCTATCTATACCTCGGTAGGACTTAATTTTTTGCCTACTGTCTATGGCTATTTATTATTCAATATATAATCCAGGTCCCATTGTAGTTGAAATTGAAATACTCTTAATGTATTGACCTTTTGCTGCAGCTGGTTTTGCTTTATTTATTGCATCAATAATTGTTTGATAGTTTTCAACAAGTTTTGCAGTTCCAAATGATACTTTTCCAAATCCTAAATGTATAATGTTATTTTTATCTAATCTGTATTCTACTTTACCAGATTTGATTTCACTTATAGCTTTTGTTACATCCATTGTAACTGTTCCAGATTTTGGATTTGGCATTAATCCTTTTGGTCCTAATACTTTACCTAGTCTTCCAACTACACCCATCATATCAGGTGTCGCAACAACTACATCATAATCAAACCAATTTTCATTTTGAATCTTTGGAATTAATTCCTCAGCTCCAACATAATCTGCTCCAGCTTTTTCAGCTTCTTGTGCTTTTGGTCCTTTTGCGAATACTAATACTTTTAATGTTTTTCCTGTTCCATGTGGAAGTACTACTGTACCTCTAACTTGTTGATCAGCATGTTTTGAATCTACACCAAGTTTTACATGTAGTTCTACTGTTTCATCGAATTTTGCTTTTGGCATTTTTTCGATAATTGCTAAAGCTTCTTCAGCTCCATACTTTTTGCCTTTTTCTATTAATTTAAGGCTTTCATTGTATCTTTTCATTTAAAATCCTCCTTTGGTTTTATCGAGTATTCTTACTCTCCCAATATATTTAATATGTATTTTTAATACATAAAATTATAAACTATTCTTCAACAGTTATTCCCATTGATTTTGCAGTTCCAATAACCATACTCATAGCTGCTTCTAAAGATGCTGCATTTAAGTCCGGCATTTTTTGTTCTGCAATTGCTTTAACTTGTTCCATTGTAAGTTTTCCAACTTTTTCTTTATTAGGTTTTCCAGATGCTGATTTAAGTCCTAAAGCTTTTTTAATTAATACTGCAACTGGTGGAACTTTTGTAATAAATTCAAATGATTTATCTTTATATACTGTTATAACAACTGGAATTACAAAGCCTGCTTGTTGAGCTGTTCTGTCATTGAATTCTTTTACAAATTGCATAATATTGATTCCTGCTGATCCTAATGCTGGTCCAACTGGTGGAGCAGGACTTGCTTTTGCTGCTTCTATTTGTAATTTAATTTGTCTTTCTACTTCTTTTTCTGCCATAATCTATGGCACCTCCTTAATTAATTTTTTGAATTTGAGAAAATTCAAGTTCTACAGGTGTTTCTCTACCAAACATAGATACTAACACTTTAACTTTATTTTTTTCTTTATTTATTTCTTGTACAATTCCTGTATAGCCGTCTAGTGGGCCACCTAAGATTTGTACATTATCATTAACCGAATAATCTATTTTTATTCCGTCCTCAATTAATCCCATTTTCCTAATCTCTTCATTTGTAAGAGGTATAGGTTCAGTTCCAGAGCCAACAAATCCTGTTGCTCCTCTTGTATTTCTAACTATATACCAAGTTTCTTCTGTTACAATCATTTTTATAAGAACATATCCAGGAAAAACTTTTTTTAGATTAGTCTTTTTATTTCCATCCTTAATTTCTATTTGCTCCTCCATAGGAACAATTATATCAAAGAAATAATCTTCTAATTCTCTATTCTTTATAGTTTTTTCAAGGTCTGTTTTTACTTTATTCTCATAACCTGAATAAGTATGTACTACATACCATCTTGGCACATTGTCATAATTATTTTGAGACATATTTTTAGCCTCCTTTATTTTTTGCTTTTTGTATCTGTTGATTTTTCTTTATTATCTTCTTTATTATCCTCTTTATTGTCGTTTTCAACTTCTACATTAGTTGCGTTTTCACTCTCTGATGTTTCATTTTCATCAGTAGTTTCAGTTGTATTACTTGCACTATATGATGACTTGATTCTTTCTTGCAATGCTACAACTCCTTTTTTATTTGCAAAATCAAATACAACATCTAAAACAAATACCATAATAGCTATTGCTAATGTAAATACAATAACTGCAATTGTATTATTTGCTGTTTGTTTTGCAGTTGGCCAAATTACTTTTTTTAATTCAGCCTTCATATCTTTGAAATAATGACGTTTTTGTTTATTGTTTATTTTTGCTTCTTTCTCTTTTTTAGCCATTTTACTTCCTCCTTAAAATAGCTTATACTATTTAGTTTCTTTGTGTGTTGTACGTTTTTTGCAGAATTTACAATATTTAACTATTTCTAATCTGTCTGTGTTATTTCTTTTATTTTTTGATGTCATGTAATTTCTGTTTTTGCATTCTGTGCATTCTAATATAATATTTTCTCTTGGTCCTTTTGCTGCCATTTTATACACCTCCGAATTGTTATACTTTTCCTTTTAGAAAAGCACTACTTTTGTACGATTTTACGTACTCGTGGCTAGGCCACTTATTTGAAACGATGTGATCGTATGTTCTAAGTTACATACGCTTTAATATTGTATCATTTTTTTCATTATTTGTCAATGCTTTTATCAAAAAAAATGCAGATTTTTACTGCATTTATTTACAGTTATTTACATTTATTTACATTTATGTTATAATATATTAAAAGTACTAAAATTTAATAAAAAAGGAGTCTATCTATGGAAAAAAAAGAATTTAGAAATGGTGCTGAACGATACGATGATATTGCACGTAGAATTCAAATTTTATGTTCACATCATTTAAATGGTAAAAAGGATATTATTACTCGTGCAACCAAATATCAATATAAAGGATTTAATATACGCATATATGATGATGGCATAACAATAGCTAATCAAAATAATACTATAAAACTGTCTGTAATAGACACCCTCAATGCTGATGGGCAAAGACTTTTAGAATGTAATTTTTCTGGAAACTTTTTAGAAGACCCTAGTGTTGATTACTTTCACGAAGATTTTAGAGTAAGATATAATTTTTATGATCCATATCAGAGTTATGTTAGTTCTCGTTATCAAAATTTATTCGGTGGTCAAATATTCAATATGCAAGAAGCTACAATTAGTGATATTATTGTTAAAATTTTAGAATCATCCTTTGATATGCAATTGCTAAAAAAAGACATTACTAAGATTGAGGATTTTAAAATTAAAAGTGCCCAAGAGCCTGATTATAATATTAAAGAACTAGAAAAGTTACTCTATTTCTGTGCAATACTTATGGATCACATTAAAAATAAAGATTTAGATAATAAAAATACTATAAATGAGCCAGAGGTTTTTAAAGATTCAGTTTTTATTGTCTTATCTCAACTTTGTTCGTCACAAGAACCTAATATTATTAACTATATAAGCCTTTTCGTTCAAGAAAAACTAAAAAAAATAAAACAAACTGGTTGTGATGATATCTCATATATTGAAAAACTTGAAAAAATTTTATCGTTTTCAAGAGATTTCGAAGAATCAAAATATGAAGATTTTCTTCCAGATAATATAGCAACAATTATACAAAATGAAATAAATATAGCTCAAACTAAATCGGAAAAAAATGAAAGAATTAAAGAATTTAATACACAATATATTGAAAATTTAAAAAAACTATTAACATTTCTTCAAGAAATAGATGAATTAGCAAAAATTAAAAACATTACTGAAAAAAAGGATGTTATACCTTCCACAGGATCTTTTGATTCCCATTCAGACAGATAATAAATAATCTTTTACTGAAAAAAATACCTTTTGTACAATCATGGAATTATACAAAAGGTATTTTTTATCTCTTAAAGGTGAACTATAAAGTATTCTTTTGAACCGAAAATCCAAACTTTCCAAGCTTTTCCCCTTGTGCATAATATCCACCATTTGCATACGAAATCAATCCACATTTAGATATATCAAATGCTCCATTTTCATCAATATATTTTTCATCTGCATCAATTGAAAGTACTTCAGCTATAAACATATGATGTGAACCTAATT
>CAMKSF010000014.1 GCA_946415375.1 uncultured Clostridia bacterium | reverse complement strand
GGAAATTCATCATCAGGAGGAAATTCATCATCAGGAGGAAATTCATCATCAGGAGGAAATTCATCATCAGGAGATAGTTCAACACCGGGAGGAAGCTCATCATCAGGAGATAGTTCAACACCAGGAGGAAGCTCATCATCAGGAGATAGTTCAACACCAGGAGGAAGTTCATCATCAGGAGATAGTTTAACACCAGGCGGAAGTTCGTCATCAGGAGATAGTTTAACACCAGGCGGAAGTTCGTCATCAGGAAATAGCTCATCATCAGGAGATAGTATAACATGGGGAGATAGTTCATCAACAACAGGAGATTCTTCAAGTGGGGTATATAATTCATCAAGCACTACTAAAAAGGCAACTGATTCATCAAATAATAAAAGCAATTTACCATATGCTGGCGAAACAAGTAATACTGTTAAAATACTAATTATTATAGCTTTAGTTGGTTTATCAATATGTTTTTTTGCAAAATATAAATGGTTAAATATATAAAATTATATAATCATTATTCATGAAGATAAGCAAACACTATGAAAATTGACTATTTCATGTAAATATGGTATAATATATATAGATGGCTTTAGAGATATATGATGAAGGGAGGGAGCCTAAAAGGGCGAAATATATGCATAAAAAAGTTATTTGTGTTATGTTTATTATTACTGTTTTATTGATATCGCTTATACCAAAAATAGAATTTGCTGACGATAGTAATCAAACCAGCAACAAAGACTTAATAGGTGATGTTAATGGAAGCGGAAAAATAGATATGAGTGATGTTATAACAATGTTAAAACATCTATCAAATGAAAAAACACAAAAACATTCTGAATGGAAACTTGATGCAGACCAGTTTAGAAGGGCGGATATTATTGAAGATAATATAGTTGATGTAAAGAATGATGTAATTGCTTTATTAAAATACATTGCAGCAAGCAATAATCCTAAGATTGCGCAAAAACATCCTGAGTGGCTAGCTTTGATTAATGATAAAAATAATATTATAGTTCCAACAGATATTGCTTTAAATAAATCACAACTTGATATGATGGTTGGAGAAAAAGCAACTTTAACTGCGACGGTTGTACCAGAAGAAGCTGAAAATAAAACTTATAAATGGAAATCTACAAATGAAAAAGTTGTTCAAGTAGATTCAAATGGTATTTTGATAGCAGTTGGTGAAGGAAAATGTTCTGTTAATGCAACTACATGGAATGGAGTAACAAAAGCATGCGCTGTTGTGGTTAAACCATACAGTGCAGGAAATGGAAATACTGCAAATAATACTACAAATAGTACATCAGGCGGTGGAGGCTCTGGAGGAACGACATCTGGGGGAACTGGAGGATGGAGCACTGGTGGCCGGTGGCGGAGACATAGGCCGGTGGCGGAGACATAGGCCGGTGGCGGCGGAGGAAGCGGAACAACTGACCCAAGTAATCCAGACGATCCAGATGATCCTGATGATCCTGATGAGGAAAGAATAGAATTAGAAGAATTTGAAATATCCCCAAGTAAAGGAACAATTTATACATTTGAATCAGGGAAAATAAACATTGATAAGCTAGTTCCAGAAGATACAACTGAAACAGGAATGATTTACACTGTAGACACACATGGATTGGACTTTACATTAAATAGCGATGGATCATATAAAGCAGGTAAACAATCAGGAGTGGTTAATATATATGTTAAATCAGAAGAACATCCTGATATGATGCAATCAACAATTGTTACGGTAAAAAAATGTAGAATGGCAAACATTAACCTTGGTAGTGATATTACTAAGAAATGGGATAATACTAAAAAAGAGGTGACGTTACATCTTAATGCCGCTATTTCTGCTGAGGAAGGTGGAATTTACGAATATATTACAGATAAAGAAGTAGAGTGGATGACATCAAATAGCCAATTATGCAAGGTTGAGCCACTATCATCATCAGCAGACCATGGAATAGGTAGAGAAATGGCTAGAGTAAACATTACACAACCTGGATTATATACGGTTTATGCTTCAGCTAAAAATACTGGTTTAAATCCTGGAGCATATGATAGTTGTAATATAAGAGTTGAAGGAATAAAAAAAGATAATGTTTCATTAGGAGTTAGAGATGGAGATGAACTTGATTTAAAAAAATATCTAATTGCTTTTGATAGTAATAATAATACGGAGATTGATTTTTCTATAAACAATCAGGAATTTAAGCCGCTTATTGGAAATTATATATGGATAAGTAACGGTGTTTTAAAGACAAACGGAATTTGGACAGGATATTCAATGTTTATAAACCCATTCGCTCGGACCTTATATGGATGTTGAGATAACTGCAACAACAAAAGATAAAAATTATAGTACTACTTTTGTGGTTAGATTATATAATGAACTAGCATAGTTATTATCAAATAATGAATTATTAGTGTATAAAACCCTCAACACATACATATATATTAATATAATGTATGTGTGAGGTTTTTTTATGTTGGTATTAAGTGGAAAGAAAATAAGATATACAGTTTTGGGAATGTTTGCTATTTTTTTAATTGTTGCAATAGTATTAAGTTCAGAAGAAGATGAAAAATATATAGATACAGTTAGCCTTCCTGTTTCAGGGAAGGTTGTTGTGGTAGATGCTGGACATGGAGTACCTGATGAGGGAGCAGAAGTTGGAGATGGAACAACAGAGGCACAGACTAATTTAAAAATAGCACTAAAATTACAGAATTTATTGGAGCAAAGTGGATGCACAGTTATTTTAACTCGTTCAGATGAAAATGGAATATATGATTTAGATAGTAAAACATTAAAGCAAAAGAAAATAAGTGATATAAGAAATAGAGTGAAAATTGGAAATGAATCCTCTGCAGATATATTTGTATCTATTCATTTAAACAAAATTCCTGAGCAACAGTATGATGGATGGCAAACTTTTTATAATAAAAATAGTAAACAAGGACAAAAACTTGCAAAGCAAATTCAAGCTAATTTAAATGAGTCTATTCTGAAAGAAAACAAAAGAGTTGCTTCTAAAATAGAGAATATTTATATTATAAACAATGTTGAAATTCCAACAACAATTGTTGAATGCGGTTTTTTGTCTAATCCACAAGAAAAAGAACTTTTGCTTACAGATAGCTATCAAAATAGATTGGCATGGGGAATATACAATGGAATAATAGATTATTTTTATGAACAATAGTCTTTAATAAAAATCATTGTAATTTTAAATAAAATATGATATAATATAAAAAGAAAAATATTATAATAAAGAGGTGTAATAATATGGTAAATGAAAAAGAAAAACAAGAAGCTATAATTGGTGAATTACTTAGAGATGAAAAAGTTGTAGAATTTTTCAAAAAAATCGAGAGTGAAATGGTACAAATGGCAAAAGGAACAAAAGGAAGAACAAAAGAGAAAGTTAGTGCGGAACTTGAAGGGGTACGAAGAGATTTAAGAAATCAAGGGTTTAATGACAGAATTTTTGGAGAAGAATCTATAGGAGATGGTATGCGTTTTGAAAAAGTATTTGATTATGGAGTATATGTAAAAGATGAGTATCTAACTACTCCAAGAGGCGAAAATCCATTTATAAGAGAATATGAAAGAAAGCAAGATACAAAAAAGAGTGAAGATAAGTTTTATAGTTTTCTTTGTCATTTAAGTGAAAGAGAAAAAATGGAGTTATTAAGCCAAATCAAACTTGCTGAAAGCCTATTAAGAGAATATTTAAATATCGAAAAGGGATTTTCATATGATAATCCTGAGGGAAATGTCAACCAAGAATTCAAAGAGGTATTTGAACAAGCCTTAACAAAGGTATTAGAAGAGGAAAATATAGATGTTGAGGAAATCTTTGAAAAGATTGGACAAATAGCGGATTCAACATCAGAATTAGAATTATCTGATGAAGAACAAGAAGACAAATTATTATCTAATATTGCAGAGTATTTTATAAATGAGACATATAGAAAACATATTAAAGAAAAACTAGAAAAAATTAAAGATTCACAAAACAGAGAAGAAGCAAATAAAGAAGAAAATGCTGTAGAGGAACAAGGTGAATAATATGAATAATGAATTACCGCAAGTAAAAAAACAAGGACTCTTAATTAAGATAAGAGAGTTTTTTAAATCATTATTTAGTAAAAAAGATAGTAAATCTAAACAAGTATTAACTGAAAATGAAAGTTCATTAAATAAAAAGACTAAAAATACATTTGTTGATGATTTAAAAAATGGAACTGAAGAATATATAGAAAAATATAACTTATATAACTTAGCTATGAAAGATCCAAATATAATAGATGATTGGAGTTTTAGTAAATTACGTATATTGGATAAGATATGTGATGAAAAAATAAGCCAATTAAATAATATAAATTGATTATAAATAAAAGAGTAAAGAGATTGCTGTAAAGTAATATAGCAATCTCTTTGTTGTTTTGTTATACTATTAGAAAAAATAGAATAATTAATATAAAAACAATCTTTTACTTGCAACTTATGTAATAATATGTTAAACTATTTTAGGGCAAGAATAGGAGGACTTAAAATAAACGATAAAGAATTTAAAGTTTGGATTTCACTCATAAAAAATTTAGGATTCAAAAGGTATCAAAAATTAATTCAAGAATTTGGTTCGAAAGAAAACTTGTGGAATGTATCAAAAAATCAGTTATTAAAAGTAGAAGGGATAGGAGAAAAACTTTCGGAAGTTATTTTAAATAAAAAAATTAAAGACGATATAAAAAGACATATAAAATATATGCAAAATCATAACATAGATATAATCTGTATAGAGGATAAAGAATATCCATATTTATTAAAAGAAATAGATAATCCGCCAATTTGTATATATATAATAGGAAGAAAAGATATTTTAAATGAAACTAATATTGCAATTGTTGGTAGTAGAGATGCAACAGAATATGGTAAATATGTGGCAAAAGAATTTGCACATAAATTATGCTGTAATGGATTTAATGTAGTAAGTGGCCTGGCAAGAGGAATTGATTCATTTGCTCATATGGGTGCTATAAATGCTAAAGGAAAAACTATTGCAGTATTAGGAAATGGTTTGGACACGATTTTTCCAAAAGAAAACAAAAAAATAGCAGAAGAAATAATAAATATGGGAGGGTGTATTATTTCTGAATATCCTCTTGGAACAAAACCATTAAGAGAAAACTTTCCAGCAAGGAATAGAATTATAAGTGGGCTATGCAATGGAGTATTAGTTGTTGAGGCAAAACCAAAAAGTGGGACAATGATTACAGTTGACTTTGCGTTAGAGCAAGGCAGAGATGTTTTTGTAATACCAGGAAACATAGATTCTGTAAATTCTATGGGTACAAATGAACTTATAAGACAAGGTGCAAAATTAGTCACAAATCCAGAGGAAATAATTGAAGAGTATATTAATTATAATTAATAAAATGAACTAAATTTATAGAATGTTGAATTATTTATGATTTTGTGGTATAATTAAAATATAACAGTAGTTTTTTTATAAGGAGGCAAAATGGAACAAGAATGTATTATGCTTATAATGAGTATGTGTGGCTTTTTTGGGGGTGTTTCAATAGGAAGACGGCTGTTCGTAGCTAGCGGAAGCATCGCTAAAAGCGTAGGCTGTGGCCTCTTTAGTACAGCAGTAATTATTATTGTTGTACTGTACTGCTGGTTTCTTGTCGATTCTCATATTGATGAGGAACAGTAAAAAATTAACAAAAAGGGCTTGACAACAAGCCCTTTTTGTTATATACTATTATAGTATGAATTTTAGCGTTGAAGCTGAATGTGGCTACACCCGCTTATGCTGTAGGGTGGAGGGAACTTCAGTGGAGTATGTCATGGCTTAGACCAGGCGGTAAGTTGAAAAGCACTTATCCCAATTTTATCATACAAATTTGGGATTTAATACTGGTGAGATACAAAACACCAGGTAGCGTTACTACTTGCCAAGCTATATTCAAAACAAAAATATTTAAAAGGAGGGAAATTAGTATGGCAAAAACAGTTGCTACAAGCGAAAAAATTAGAATAAGGATCAAAGCTTATGAGCCATCTATTTTAGATCAGTCTGCTGCAAAAATAGTAGATACTGCTAAAAAGACAGGAGCAAAAGTTTCAGGACCTATTCCATTACCAACAAAAAAGGAAATAGTAACAGTAATTCGTTCTCCACATAAACATAAAGATTCTAGAGAACAATTCGAAATGAGAACTCATAAAAGAGTTATCGATATACTTTATCCATCACAAAAAACAGTAGATGCTTTAATGAAGTTAGAATTACCAGCTGGTGTGGATATTGAGATAAAACTATAATAATATAGTAAAGAAAAAACCAATGCTGGCATACAATTAGGAGTCAGCCAATAGGAAGGAAGTATAAAAATGAAAAAAGGAATAATAGGAAGAAAACTAGGAATGACACAAATATTTGATGAAAAAGGAAATGTTATTCCAGTTACAGTTATTGAAGCAGGACCATGTGTTGTAGCTCAAGTAAAAACAGTAGAAACAGATGGATACAATGCTTTACAATTAGGATTTGGAGAAGTCAAATCAAAACATGTTAATAAACCAGAAGCAGGACACTTTGCAAAATCAAAAATCGAAAACAAAAAGCATTTAAGAGAATTCAGATTAGATTCAATTGAAGGTGTAAAAGTTGGAGATGAAATAAAAGCAGATGTATTTGCTGCAGGAGAAAATGTAGATATTCAAGGAATTTCAAAAGGAAAAGGATTCCAAGGTGTTATAAAAAGACATGGACAACACAGAGGACCAATGGGACATGGATCTATGTATCATAGAAGACCAGGTTCAATGGGACCAACATCTACACCAGGAAGAGTATTCAAAGGAAAGAAACTTCCAGGACATATGGGAAGAGTTTTAGTTACAATCCAAAACTTAGACATAGTTAGAGTAGATATGGACAAAAACGTAATTTTAGTAAAAGGTAGTGTTCCAGGAGCAAAAGGAGCTATCTTAAAAATAAAATCATCAGTTAAGGCTAATTAAGGAAAGGAGGATTAAGGAAAATGCCAAAAGTAGACGTATATGATATAAAAGGTAAAAAGGTTAGCGATATAGAACTAAATGAAAAAATATTTGGTATTGAACCAAACGAAAATATAGTTCATGAAGTATTATTAAATTACTTAGCTAATCAAAGACAAGGTACTCAAAGTACAAAAACAAGAGCAGAAGTTAGTGGTGGTGGAAGAAAACCATGGAGACAAAAAGGAACAGGTAGAGCTAGACAAGGTTCTATTAGAGCACCACAATGGATTAAAGGTGGTATAGCATTAGGACCAAAACCACGTTCATATAGATATAGCTTAAATAAAAAAGAAAAACAATTAGCTATAAAATCTGTATTAAGTTCAAAAGTTCTTGAAAAAGAATTAACAGTAGTAGATAAATTAGAACTTAAAGAAATAAAAACAAAATCAATGGTAAAAGCATTTGCTGATTTAAAACTTACAGGAAAAACATTAGTTGTTTTACCAGAAAAGAATTTAAATGTTCAAGCATCAACAAACAATATTGAAGGTGCAAAAACAATATTAGTAAATGAAATAAATGTATATGACTTATTAAAATATACAAACTTAGTATTACCACTTGATACTGTAAAGAAATTAGAGGAGGTGTACGCATAATGTTAGCAGAAGATATTATCGTAAGACCAATTATTACAGAAAAAAGTAATGATGCAATGCAAGAAGGAAAATACACTTTCGAGGTAAATAAAAATGCTACAAAAGTTGAAATTGCAAACGCAGTTGAAAAACTTTTCGAAGTTAAAGTATTAAAAGTAAATACAATAAGTGTAAAAGGAAAGAAAAAAAGAGTAGGATATCATCAAGGTGAAACATCAGCTTGGAAAAAAGCTATTGTTACAATAGACACAAATCCAGGAGATTCTACATATCTAGGTAAAGGTGGAAAAGAAGTTAAAGCTTCTAAGAAATATAAAGACTCTATTGATGAATTTATGGGAGCATAATTAACTATTAGAAATCATCAATAAACTTTTTGTTAAATTGATAGGAGGAATTTTATGTCTCAAGGAAGAAACATGGCTCATTTTAGAGCACAGTTAGAGATGAAAAAAGCCGAAGAAGAAGGAAAAAAGCCTACATATAGGATAGAAAAAGTTCCAGAAAATATGAGACATACACAACAAACTTTAGACGAAGCAGCTAAAGGGAAAAGATGTCTTAAGAATTTGAATTATGGTGGAGGCAACTATTACTCTGGAAGATAATATTGAATTATACGAAGATATAAGATACGATGAAATAGAATAGATAATAATTAAGAATGCTTTAAAACAACAATAAAATAATATCTAGAAAAAACTAGGAGAACAAATTTTATCTGCAGTGAGGCAGGAAAAAACTCACAAATAAAATATAAAGGAGAGAAAATAAAATGGCAACAAAAAGTTATAAAGCCTATACACCATCTAGAAGAAACATGACAACTTTAGACTACAATGAGATTACAAAAAAGACTCCTGAGAAATCTTTATTAACAGTAAAGAAAGAAAAAGCAGGAAGAAACTCATATGGTAGAATTACAGTTCGTCATCAAGGTGGAGGAAATAGACAAAAATATAGAATAATGGATTTCAAACGTAAAAAAGACGGAATTGAAGCAACAGTATTAGGAATCGAATACGATCCAAATAGAAGTGCAAATATTGCTTTAATCGAATATAAAGATGGAGAAAAAGCATATATTTTAGCACCACAAGATTTAAAAGATGGAGACAAAGTAATATCAGGGAAAGCAGTTGATATTAAACCAGGAAATTGTATGGAAATTAACAGTATTCCAGTTGGTACATTAATTCACAATATTGAATTAAATCCAGGACAAGGTGGAAAACTTGTTAAAGCAGCAGGACAAAGTGCTCAATTAATGGCTAAAGAAGGAAAATACGCACATGTAAGATTACCTTCAGGAGAAATGAGACTTGTTTTAGCTAATTGTAGAGCTACAATTGGAGTTATAGGAAACTCTGAGCATGCTAATGTTAAATTAGGAAAAGCAGGAAGAAAAAGACATATGGGATGGAGACCAGAGGTTAGAGGTTCTGCAATGAACCCAGTAGATCACCCACATGGTGGTGGTGAAGGTAGAGCACCAATTGGACATCCAGGACCATTAACACCTTGGGGCAAACCAGCTCTTGGATACAAGACAAGAAATAAAAAGAAACAATCAAATAAATTTATAGTTAAAAGGAGGAAATAAAGCTTATGTCAAGATCAAGTAAGAAAAAACCATTTATAGCACCAGAGTTATTAAAAAGAATTGAAGCTATGAATGCAGAAGGTAAAAAAGAAGTTTTAAAGACATGGTCTAGAGCTTCTACAATATATCCACAAATGGTTGGACATACAATAGCTGTACATGATGGTAGAAAACATGTTCCAGTATATATATCAGAAGAAATGATAGGACATAAATTAGGTGAATTTGCTCCTACTAGAACATTTAAAGGCCATTCAGGAGAAAAGACAACAAAACCACAAAATAATGCATAAAAATTCTATATAGAAAGGAAAGGTAGATATGGAAGAAGAAAAGAAGGCAGTAGCAACTCTTAAATATGCAAGAATTTCATCAAGAAAAGTTAAAATTGTTGCAGATTTAATAAGAGGAAAAGATGTAAATGAAGCCTTAGCAATAGTAAAATTTACACCAAAAGCATCTTCAGACATTATAGAAAAATTATTAAAATCAGCAATTGCAAATGCTGAAAATAATCATGATATGAAACATGATAGATTATATGTATCTGAAATCTATGCAAATCAAGGTCCAACTCTAAAAAGAATAAGACCTGCTGCAAAAGGTTCAGCAGTAAGAATTAGAAAAAGAACAAGTCATATAACAATTGTTCTTAAAGAAAAGGAGGCTTAAGCTAATGGGACAAAAGGTAAACCCAACAGGAGCAAGATTAGGAATAATCAAAGATTGGAACTCTAAATGGTATGCAAGTGATAAAGATTTTGCAGATTGTTTAGTAGAAGACCAAAAAATCCGTAAATTTTTAAAGAAAAAAGTATATGAAGCTGGAATTGCTAATATTGAAATAGAAAGAACAGCTAAAATGGTTAAAATCAACATATATACAGCTAAGCCAGGAATCCTAATTGGAAAAGGTGGAGCTGGAATAGAAGATTTAAAAAATCAAGTAAAAAAATTAATAGGAAAAGAAGTAAACTTAAATGTAGTTGAGGTGAAAAATCCAAGCCTTGACGCACAATTGGTTGCTGAAGATATAGCAAATCAATTAGAAAGAAGAATTTCATTTAGACGTGCAATGAAACAATGTATGCAAAAAACTATGAAATCAGGTGCAGCAGGAATTAAAACTGCAGTATCTGGAAGATTAGGTGGAGCAGACATGGCTAGAACAGAGTTCTATAAAGAAGGTAATATACCACTTCAAACTTTAAGAGCTGATATAGATTATGGATTTGCAGAAGCTGCAACTACATATGGAAAAATCGGCGTAAAAGTATGGATTTATAAAGGAGAAATTCTTCCTAGCAAAAAAATGGAAGGAGGAGAACAATAATGCCATTAATGCCAAAAAGAACAAAACATAGAAAAGTACAAAAAGGTAGAAATAGAGGAAAAGCAACTAGAGGAAATGTAGTAAATGAAGGAGAATTCGGATTACAAACATTAGACGCTGCAGCTATTACAGGAAATCAAATAGAAGCAGCCAGAGTTGCAATGACTCGTTATATGAAAAGAGATGGTAAAGTTTGGATTAAAATATTCCCAGACAAGCCAGTAACAAGAAAACCACTTGGAACTCGTATGGGTAAAGGTAAAGGTAATACAGAATTCTGGGTTGCAAATGTAAAACCAGGAAGAGTAATGTTTGAAATTGCAGGAGTTCCAGAAGAAACTGCAAGAGAAGCTTTACGTTTAGCAGCAAACAAGTTACCTGTAAGAACAAAATTTATTGTAAGAGAAAAAATCGAGGAGGGTGAAAATTAATGAAATTAAATAAAATAAAAGAAATGTCTTCACCTGAATTAGAAAAAGAACTAGGTGAATTAAAAACAGAATTATTTAAATTAAAATTCAGCTTAGCTACAAATGGATTAGATAATCCAAATAAAATAAAATCAGTAAAGAAAGACATAGCTAGAATAAATACAATTTTAACTGAAAGAAAGATAGCTGAAAAGAAAGGAGATAACTAATGGAAAGAAATCTTCGTAGGGTAATGATAGGAATAGTTACATCTAATAAGATGGATAAAACTGTAGTTGTAGCTGTTCAAAGAAATGTTCAACACAGTGTTTATGGAAAGACAGTTAAGAAGACTTATACATTAAAAGCTCATGATGAAGAAAATAAATGCCAAGTTGGAGACACAGTTAAAGTTATGGAAACTAGACCTTTATCTAAGGATAAGAGATGGAGAGTAGTTGAGATTGTTAAGAAGGCAGTTATAAAATAAGTAAAACAAATTAAGAAGGAGGATACCAAAAATGGTACAACAACAAACAAGATTAAATGTTGCTGACAACACTGGAGCAAAAGAGCTAATGGTTATCAGATGTTTAGGTGGATCATATAGAAGAACAGCTACAATTGGTGATATAGTAGTTGCTTCTGTTAAAACAGCAACACCTGGTGGAATTGTTAAAAAAGGTGATGTAGTAAAAGCAGTTGTTGTTAGAACTAAGAATCCTATAAGAAGAGCTGACGGATCATACATTAGATTTGATGAAAATGCAGCTGTTATTATAAAAGAAGACAAAACACCAAAAGGTACACGTATATTCGGACCTGTTGCTAGAGAATTAAGAGATGGAGAATACTTAAAAATCTTATCTTTAGCGCCAGAAGTACTATAATTACAAGAAAGGTAGTTGAGTTTATATGAGATTATATGGACCATCAAAGAATTGGAAAAAAAGCATGGAAAAAATTGATAAGAAAATTGAGGAAGAACGTAAAAAGAAAGCACAGACTTCTGAAGAAAAAAGAAAAGATTTTAAAAAAGAAATTAGTGCCCAACAAAACCTAGATGATACGATGTTTGTATTAAAGAAAGGCGATGAGGTTTTGGGATATGGAAAAACTCCTGGATTTTTCTCGGATTCTGAAGATATTGATGTAGGCGAATTACCATTGGATTATTATGGTAATATGGGTATAGAAAGAGACTAAAAATAGAAAAATAAAAAGCATAAGTAGGAAAAAAGATATATATATAGACATATGAATAAAACTATGAACTATTGTAAATACAAAAAATGAAGGTCTGTTGCTAGAGAAATAATAGGTGGAGAAGTCTTGAAATTATTATCTTTAACACCAGAATTACTATAGGAGGATGATTCTATGGAAAATGAAAGCAAACAGCAAACTTTGCAATTATTCGCAGAACAATACAATCAAGCAATAAAAGATAATCCTACATTGGTTAGTACAAAAGCAGATCCTTGGGATGGACCAAAACCAATAGCTAAAGATGGTTTTGCTATTACGCTCTGTGAAGTCAGAGTAGTATATCTATATACAAAAAAAGGTGTAAATTATTATCAAGGATTTGATGGTAGGGAATGTACATGGGAAGGATTGACTAATATAGAGCAAGAAATATTTAATAAACAAAATTCTATAAATCATTCAGATAGAATAAATGGTCACGATCAAAATGATACATTGGAAAGATAACCAAAATAATAAAAGAAGGAGGGAAACCTTAAATGAAACTTAAAAAAGGCGACAAAGTTATTGTTTTATCAGGAAATGATAAAGGAAAAACTGGTGAAGTTTTAGAAGTTATACCTAAAACAGAAAAAATAGTTGTTAAAGGTGTAAATATAAGAAAAAAACACGTTAAGCCAAGAAAAGCAGGAGAAGAAGGTGGAATAGTACCATCAGAATTTCCAGTACATAGCAGTATAGTAAATGTTGTATGTCCAAAATGTGGCAAAGCTACAAGAATTGGATATAAGACAGAAAATGATAAAAAAGTTCGTATTTGTAAAAAATGTGGAGCAGAAATAAAGTAATAATATGAAAGGAGGAACTATTTAATGAATGCATTAAAAGAACTATATGAAAAACAAGTTGTTCCAGCTTTAACAAAAAAGTTTGAATACAAATCTACAATGCAAGTTCCAAAATTAGATAAAATAGTTATAAATATTGGTTTAGGAGATACAAGGGAAAATCCTAAAGCATTAGAAAATGCAATGAAAGAATTAGCTCAAATTACAGGACAAAAACCTATTGTAACAAAAGCTAAAAAATCAATTGCGGCATTTAAAATAAGAGAAGGGCAAGATTTAGGATGCAAAGTAACATTAAGAAAAGATAAAATGTATGATTTTGCATATAAACTATTCAATGTTGCACTTCCAAGAGTTAGAGATTTTAGAGGAATGTCACCAGATTCTTTTGATGGTAGAGGAAATTACTCTATGGGATTAAAAGAACAATTAATATTCCCAGAAATCGAATATGATAAAGTAGATAAACTAAGAGGAATGGATATAATTTTTGTAACTACAGCTGAAACTGATGAAGAAGCTAGAGAGTTATTAAGATTATTAGGAATGCCATTCAAAACTCAAAAATAAGGAGGAATTGTTCAATGGCAAAAATGTCAATGAAAGTAAAACAACAAAAACCACAAAAATACAAAACAAGAGAATATAACAGATGTAAATTATGTGGAAGACCACACGGATATATCAGAAAATACGGAATTTGTCGTATTTGTTTCAGAGAATTAGCTAATAAAGGCGAAATTCCTGGAGTAAAAAAAGCTAGTTGGTAATATATAAAAAAAGAAAAAGGAGGTTAGTAATGAACACTACAGATCCAATAGCAGATATGCTAACAAGAATAAGAAATGCAAATACTTCTAAACATAAAACTGTAGATGTACCTGCTTCAAAAATGAAAGTTGGTATAGCTGAGATTTTATACAGAGAAGGATATATTAAATCATTTGAACAAATAAATGATAATGCACAAGGAACAATAAGAATTACTCTAAAATATGGAGAAAAAGGTGCAAAAGTAATTGATGGTTTAAAAAGAATAAGTAAACCAGGATTAAAAGTTTATGCAAATAAAGAAGAATTACCTAAAGTTCTTAATGGATTAGGTATAGCAATAATTTCTACATCTAAAGGTCTTATGACAGACAAAGAAGCTAGAGAAGCTGGTGTAGGTGGAGAAGTTTTAGCTTATATTTGGTAATAATAAAGATGTAAATATAAAAGAAGGAGGAAAATCCAAAATGTCAAGAATAGGAAATAAACCTATTACAGTACCAGAAGGAGTAGAAGTTAAATTAGATGGACAACATATTACTGTAAAGGGACCAAAAGGTACACTAGAAAGAGATATCAATCCAGAAATCACTATAAAATTTGAAGAAGGAAAAATTACTTTTGAAAGACATAGTGAAGAAAGATTACATAGAAGTTTACATGGTTTATCTAGAACTCTAGTAAACAATATGATAGAAGGTGTACAAAAAGAATTCACAAGAGAATTACAAATTAATGGTGTAGGTTATAGAGCTCAAAAGAGAGGAAATGATTTAAACCTTTCACTTGGCTATTCACACCCAGTTATATATAAAGCACCAACAGGAATTTCTTTTGATGTTCCAGACCCAAACACTATTATAGTAAAAGGAATTGATAAAGAACAAGTTGGTCAAGTAGCAGCAGAAATAAGAACAAAGAGACCACCTGAAGTTTATAGAGGAAAAGGAATTAAATATGCTGAAGAAGTTATTAGACGTAAGGTTGGTAAGACAGGTAAATAATTAAAACATTGAATTTCAAGAAAGGAGAAATAAAATGGTTTCAAAGACAGATAGAAAATTAGAAAGAGCAAGAAGACATAAAAGAGTTAGAACAAAAATAAGTGGAACAGCTGACAGACCAAGATTATGTATATATAGAAGTAATACAAATATATATGCACAAATCATAGATGATGTTCAAGGAATGACATTAGTTAGTGCATCAACATTAGATAAAGCTGTAAAAACAAAACATGCTAACATAGAAGCTGCTAAAGAAGTTGGAGCTTTAATTGCAAAAAGAGCTACAGAAAAAAATATTACAGAAGTAGTTTTTGATCGTGGAGGATATATATACCACGGTGTTGTTAAAGAATTAGCAGAAGCAGCTAGAGAAAATGGATTAAAATTCTAATTAAAAAGGAGGGTAAAGAAATTTACATGGAAAAGCAAGAAAATGAATTAAAAGAAAAAGTTGTTGCTATCAGCAGAGTTGCAAAAGTTGTAAAAGGTGGTAGAAACTTTAGATTTAGTGCAGTTGTTGTTGTTGGTGACGGAAATGGTCATGTAGGTGTTGGAAATGGTAAAGCAGCTGAAGTTCCAGATGCTATAAAGAAAGCTATCCAAGAAGCTAAAAAGAATTTAATAGAAGTTCCTATTGTAAACACAACAGTACCTCATGAATTTATAGGAAAATTTGGTAGTGCAAACGTATTATTAAAACCTGCTGATGTTGGTACAGGACTTATTGCTGGTGGTAGTGTAAGACCAGTATTAGAGCTTGCAGGATATCAAAATATACGTACAAAAGTTATTGGAACAAATAATCCAAGAAATGTTGTATATGCAACTATGGAAGGACTAAAATCAATGCAAACTGTTGAGCAAGTTGCAGCAAAGCGTGGTAAAAAAGTTTCAGAGATATTATAATTTTGAAAATAATATTGATTTTTTAAGAGAAATAATATAAAATTCATAACAAGGAGGTGCAAAACCAAAATGAAGATTGAAGAATTAAAACCATCTATGAACAAAAAAAAGGCAAATAGAGTAGGACGTGGAACTGGTTCTGGAAATGGTAAAACTTCTGGAAGAGGACATAAAGGTCAAAAAGCAAGATCTGGTGGTGGAGTTAGACGTGGATTTGAAGGTGGTCAAACACCATTATATAGAAGATTACCAAAAAGAGGATTTACAAATATTCATGCTAAAACTTACACAGAAGTAACATTAACAATGCTTAATAAGAGTAAAGCAACAGATGTTACAGCTGAGACATTACTTGAGGAAAGAATTATAGGAAAAATAAATGATGGAATTGTAGTACTAGCTACAGGAAAATTAGATAAAAAATTAAATGTTAAAGCTACTAGATTTACAGCAGCAGCAAAGGAAAAAATAGAAGCTTTAGGCGGAAAGGCTGAGGTGATTTAAGTTGTTTAAAACAATTAAAAATGCTTGGAAAACACCTGAACTAAGGAAAAAAATAATATATACAATAATTTTAATTGTAATATTTAGATTAGGATGTTACATTAGTGTACCTGGAGTAGATGCTTTAGCATTAGATGAAGCAATGTCAAATAATTCAGGTATAGCTGGATTAATTAATTTAATTTCAGGAGGAGCTTTTGCAAGATTCTCTATATTTGCGATGTCAATAACACCTTATATTAATGCCTCAATTATAATCCAATTATTAGGATTTGTAATTCCAGCATTAGAAAAATTAACAAAAGAAGGTGGAGAAGAAGGAAGACAAAAAATAAACAAATATACTAAAATACTAACATTAGTATTAGCTTTAATAGAAGGATTAGGATTATATTTTACATATAGTAGAAATACATCTGTACAAGTATTCATTAAACCTGGATTATTAACAGGTGCGATGGTAATAGCAGGATTTGTTGCAGGGACTTCACTTCTTATTTGGCTTGGAGAACAAATCACAAACAAAGGTGTAGGAAATGGTATTTCAATGATAATCTTTGTTGGTATTATTTCAAGAATGCCATCTGCACTAGTAACAATGTGGAATTTAATTGTTACTGGAGAAGGATTTAGTACAACAGGATTCTTAATTGCACTAGCAATATTAATTGGAGCAATCATATTAATTGCTGCAGTAGTATATATGCAACTTGCAGAAAGAAGAATACCTGTACAATATTCAAAAAGAGTTGTTGGAAGAAAGATGATGGGAGCACAAAATACTCATATTCCATTGAAACTTGCAATGGCAGGAGTTATGCCAATAATCTTTGCCTCAGCATTTATGACATTTCCAGCAATAGTAATTTCGTTTTTCAATAAAGAAATTCAAACAGCAACAGGATTTTGGGCAGGAGTATATAAATTTTCAGTGGCAACATCAGATGCAAGTGTTGGCGTAGGATTTACAGTTGCAAACGCAATTGTATACTTACTATTAATTTTAGGATTTACATATTTCTATACATATGCAATGATGAATCCAGCTGAAATGTCAACAAATATTAAAAAGAATGGTGGATTTATACCAGGAATTAGAGCAGGAAAACCAACAACAGAATATTTATCATCTGTAATTTCTAAAATAACATTATTTGGAGGAATTTATTTAGCAATTATCGCTATACTTCCAATGCTACTAAGATTTACAAGTTTGAATATTACTTTTGGAGGAACTGCAGTATTAATCGTTGTAGGTGTTGCGTTAGAAACAATACAACAATTAGAATCTCAACTAGTAATGAGACACTACAAAGGATTCTTGGAGTAAGTTATATAAAAAAAGCATTTATCAATTTTGATAGATGTTTTTTTTTACCTTATTTCTTTTATACACAACATATTGACAAAAAGTGGAAAAAGATATACAATTTAATCATAAATGCCATTAAAATAAAAATAAAGGAGTTGTGAGTATGAATATAGTTATGATGGGTGCACAAGGCACAGGAAAAGGAACAGTTGCAGGAATATTAAAAGAAGAGTTAAATATTCCACATATTTCAACAGGAGATATATTCAGAAAAAATATTAAAGAAGGAACAGAATTAGGACAAATAGCTTCAAAATATATAAACGACGGAAATTTAGTACCAGATGAAGTAACAAATGCAATGGTAAAATCAAGACTAAATGAATCTGACTGTGATAATGGCTTTATATTAGATGGATATCCAAGAAATATTGAACAAGCTGAAGAATTAGATAGAATATTAGAAGAAAACTCTAAAAAAGTTGAATATGCTATTAATTTAACACTTGAAATGGAAGAAATAATGTCAAGAATAACAAATAGGAGAATATGTTCAAATTCAGGATGTAAAGAAATATATAATTTAGTAAGCAAACCAACAAAGGTACCTGGAATATGTGATAAATGTGGAAGTGAAATATTACAAAGAGAAGATGATAGTGATGAAGTGGCTATAAAGAAAAGACTAGATACATATTTTTCACAAACAGCACCTCTAATAGAATATTATAACAAAAAAGGAATTGTACATATCGTAGAATCTAATAAAGCACCAAAGGATATAGTAGAAGAAATAAAAAACTTCATAAGATAAAGGAGATAAAATATGCAAAAGATATTAAAAAATGAAAGAGGTTCAGTTGCCTTATTTGTACTTCTATCAGCGCTATTCTTTTTAGTAGTTGTTACAGGAGTAGCAGTAAGCTTTAAGAATAAAGAAACACAAATTGATTCACAATTTGAGAAGATAAAGCTAAGCTATGAGAAAGATGCAGAGCAGGTGTATAATGAAGCAATTAATGAAAATTTACAATTTTCAACTAAATATGGAACCATAGAAGTAATATGGTTACAGGGGAATACAAATACAGTAACATCAATTCCAAATACACCAAATATGTATACTGGTTTTGAAAAGGTTGCTTGGAGAGACGATGGAACAGAATTTACACCGACACAAGATAGTGAATGGTATAATTATAAAGCTATTTCTGGAAAAGAAGATAACACAACAAGTAAATGGGCTAATGCAAAAAATACAGCAGATGGAAGTTATTTTGTTTGGATACCAAGGTTTGCATATAGAATAACTTATTGGGACAATGAAAAAAGAAATCACGTTGTTGGATATTTTGATGGAAGAGGAATGGTTGACAAAGATGGGAATCTTATTACCAAGACAATTAATTCAGAAGAAAGACAAATAACATTAGATTCTGAAGTTAATACAGTAACACAAAATGGAAAACAATACATAGTCCATCCAGCTTTTGATGATAATGTAGATAATGGAGGATGGAAGAATAAATTAAGCGGATTTTGGGTAGCAAAATATGAAATGGGGAAAGAACTTTTTAATACAACAAGTAATTCATGGGAACAAAAATTTGACGGAGGAGGAAATATAGAAATAACTAATTCAAATAGTAATAGAATAAGGGCAGTTAGTAAACCTAATATAACAAGTTGGGCGTATATAGTGATTGGAAATAGTTATGTTAATTCTTACAAATATGATAGAGCAAAAGAAAGTCATTTGATGAAAAAAAGTGAATGGGGAGCAGTAGTCTATTTAACTCATAGTCAGTATGGAAGAAATGGAAATGAGGTAAGTGTAAATCAATGCTCAGAGAAATATACAGGTGCAGGAAGAGGAATAGGTTCAAACAAAATATTTAATTCGATTTATTCAGTAGACACAGAGACAAATCTTCCACCAATAGATCAACAATATACTGGAGAAATAGGAAAAAAATCAAGCTCAACAGGAAATTTGCATGGTGTATACGATTTATCAGGAGGATGTTACGAATATTTAGCAGCATTTGATACATTAGGAAATATTGAGAAAATAGAAGAGGCGGATAACGGACTAAAAATGACAGCAAATGCTAAAGACTCAAACAATAATTATGTAAGTACGGAGTATATAACAATATATAGTATTGGATCAAATATAAATTCGGAAAATTATTTTTATGATGTGGGCAAAGTAGGAGAAGCAACAAAAGAGATTTATGATGTTAGTAGTTTGGCTAATTGGTTTTTAGATTATGCTAGTTACACAGAAACGAGTAGAGCATTTTTTAGAGCTGGTGGATTTTACTCAAATAATAGTAAAGCAGGAATCTTTTATACGAGCAAAGATAATGGAAGTGATTTTAGCGCATATACTTCATTTCGTGTAATTCTTGCTCAATGAAAGATAATGAAAAGTTTAAATAACACATATTTAAGTGGCATTTTGCCACTCTTTTTATTGACAAAATCCTAAAAAAGTAGTACAATAAAAAGGTGAAAAATGGGAATAGCGAGGGAAGAAATGATTTCAATAAAGTCTGAAAAAGAAATAAAATTAATGGAAGATGTTTGCAAAATAGTTGCAAAATTCTATGAAGAATTAGAAAAAGAGGTAAAAGCCGGAATCTCAACATTTGAACTAGATAGAAGAGCAGAAAAAATAATGAGAAATTTAGGAGGAATACCAGCACAAATAGGGTATGATCCAGGAATAAAAGGAGTACCACCATATAAATATGCAACATGTATTTCTGTAAATGATGAAGTAATTCATGGAGTTCCTGTGAAGAATAAGATTATTAAAGATGGAGATTTAGTAAGTGTTGATACAGTTATATTAAAAAATGGATTTAATGGTGATGCAGCTCGTACTTTTATATGTGGAGGAAAAACATCAAAAGATGCACAAAGACTAGTAGATGTAACAAAAGCCGCTTTTTTTGAAGGAATAAAATATGCAAAACCAGGTAATAGAATAGGAGATATATCTCATGCAATAGGTGAATTTGTAAGAGAAAATGGATATTCAGTAGTAAGAGAATTTGAAGGACATGGAATTGGAAGAGAAATGCATGAGGCTCCAGAAATCCCAAACTATGGAAAAGCAGGAAGAGGACCAAGACTTGAACCAGGTATGACACTTGCAATAGAACCTATGGTAATACAAGGAAAACCTAACATTTTAGAACTTGATGATGGATGGACAATAGTTACAGAAGATGGAACTTTAGCAGCTCATTATGAAAATACAATTTTAATTACAGAAAATGAGCCAAAAATATTGACAATATAAAAAAAATGTTATATAATAATATAGCTATTATGTATTATGGACAAATATGTTATTAAGCAAAGTTACATAATATAAAAAGCTCTTTAAGGAGGGAAAAACGTGGCAAAAGAAGATACCATTGAAGTAGAGGGTACAGTAGTAGAAGCTTTACCTAATACAAATTTTAAAGTAGAACTTGAAAATGGACATATTATATTGGCTCATATTTCAGGTAAATTAAGAATGAATTACATAAAAATTTTACCAGGAGATAAGGTAAAGGTAGAACTTTCACCTTATGATTTAAATCGTGGTAGAATTACTTGGAGAGCAAAATAGAAGAATTTATAAAACAAAAATAAGAAGCCGAGGTGAATAAAATGAAAGTAAGACCATCAGTAAAGAAAATGTGCGACAAATGCAAAGTTATTAAAAGAAAGGGTGTAATAAGAGTTATCTGCGAAAACCCTAAACATAAACAAAGACAAGGATAATTATATGAATTATAGATTAAAATAATTTCATATAATTATTTTACGTGTCTGAAAGCAGACAAATTAATTAGTTTATAACATAAATCGGTGGCGGCTGAAACCAAAAGGTTTTATATCCATTTATGTTTATATAAATCGTGTTTATAATCTAAAAATCAAATGATAATAATCCTTTTAAAAATCATTTGATGCATTTCACTTTTAGAAAGTAAATACAAAAAACAATAAAATTCGGAGGTGCAAAAAGAATGGCTCGTATAGCAGGAGTAGACCTACCTAAAGAAAAAAGGGTAGAAATTGGACTAACATATATTTATGGAATAGGACTATCACGTTCTAAAAAAATCCTTGAAAAAACAGGAATAAGTCCAGATGTTAGAGTAAAAGACTTAACAGATGATGAGGTATCAAAAATAAGAAAAGCGATTGATGAAGATTACAGCGTTGAAGGTGATTTAAGAAGAGAAGTTGCTTTAAATATTAAAAGACTTACAGAAATCGGATGTTATAGAGGAATCAGACATAGAAGAGGACTTCCAGTAAGAGGACAAAGAACAAAAACAAATGCACGTACAAGAAAAGGTCCACGTAAAGTAGTAAGTAGATCAAAGAAAGAAAATTAATAAAATGATTATCTTTTATAGAGGAGGTAAGTAAGAACAATGGCAAAAAGTGTAACAAGAAAAACAGTTACTAAAAGAAATAGAAAAAACATTGATAAAGGAGCTGCACATATACATTCAAGCTTTAATAATACAATAGTTACAATAACAGATACAGCTGGTAATGTTATATCATGGGGTAGTGCTGGAGGACTTGGATTCAAAGGGTCTAGAAAAAGTACACCATTTGCAGCAGGAGAAGTTGCAGAAACTGCAGCAAAAAAAGCAATGGAACATGGTTTAAAGACTGTTGAGGTATTTGTAAAAGGTCCTGGATCTGGAAGAGAAGCAGCAATAAGATCACTTCAAACAGCAGGATTAGAAATCAGTGCAATTAAAGATGTAACACCAATACCACACAATGGTTGTAGACCACCAAAAAAACGTAGAGTTTAATTAAAGGGAAGGTGAAATAAAAATGTCAAGATATAAAGACGCACAATGTCGTGTTTGCCGTAGAGAGGGATGCAAATTATTCCTTAAAGGCGAAAGATGTTATTCAGATAAGTGCAGCGTATCTAGAAGAAATTATGCTCCTGGAGAACATGGACAAAAAAGAGCAAAGCTTTCTGAATACGGAACACAATTAAGAGAAAAACAAAAAACAAAAGCATATTATGGAGTAGGAGAAAAACAATTCAGAAAATATTTTGAAATGGCTTCAAATAAAAAAGGTGTAACAGGTGAAAACTTATTACAAATATTAGAAAGTAGATTAGACAATGTTGTATATAGATTAGGATTTGGAACATCAAGAGCAGAAGCAAGACAATTTGTAACACATGCTCAATTTGAAGTAAATGGAAAGAAAGTAAATATTGCTTCATATTTAGTAAAACCAGGTGATGTTGTTTCAGTTAGAGAAAATAGAAAAGACAATAGCACAATAAAAGCTAATATAGAAGCGAATGCTACAAGACCAATTCCAGCATGGCTAGAAAAAGATAATGAAAAATTAAGTGGAAAAGTATTAAGATTAGCATCAAGAGAAGATATCGATATCGCATTAGAAGAGCATTTAATAGTAGAGCTATACTCTAAATAATTAGGAGGTAAATAATGATAGAATTTGAAAGGCCAAATATTGAATGTACAAAAGTTGATGATAAAAACAATTATGCTAGATTTGTATGTGAACCACTAGAAAGAGGATATGGAGTTACAGTAGGAAATTCTTTAAGAAGAATATTATTATCATCACTACCAGGATGTGCTATTACTAGCGCAAAAATTGATGGAGTACTACATGAATTTTCAAGTATTCCAAACGTTGTAGAAGATGTACCAGAAATAATAGTCAACTTAAAAAATGTAAGACTTAAATTTGATGAAAATGAAGAAAAAGTTTTACATATAAACTTTGATGGAGAAGGAGAAGTTACAGCAGGAGATATAGAATCAGATGGAACTGTTGAAATACTTAATCCAGACCTACATATAGCAACAGTATCAAAAGGTGGAAAATTAAACATTGAACTTACAGCAGACAGAGGAAGAGGATATTTATCATCAGAGAAGAATAAAAAGCCTGATCAAGACATATCTGTACTTCCAATAGATTCTATCTACACACCTGTTAAAAAAGTTAATTATCAAGTAGAAGCAACACGTGTTGGACAAATGGTAGATTTAGATAGATTAGTTATAGAAGTATGGACAGACGGAAGTTTAAAACCATATGAAGCTCTAAGCTTAGCAGCAAAAATAATGACAGGACATTTAGAATTATTTATTGACCTATCAGAAGCTGCTAAAAACACAAAGGTAATGATTGAAAAAGAAGAAGATAAGAAAGAAAAGATTTTAGAAAAATCAATTGAAGAATTAGAACTTTCTGTAAGATCATTCAACTGCTTAAAAAGAGCTGGTATTGCTACCGTTGAAGATTTAACAAACAAAACAGAATCAGAAATGATGAAAGTTAGAAATTTAGGAAAGAAATCTTTGGACGAAGTAATTGCAAAATTACATGATTTAGGATTAGATTTTGCACCTGAAGAAGAATAATTGTAAAGGAGTGTGAACTAAATTGGCTAATAGAAAATTAGGAAGAACAACTGACATAAGAAAATCAATGCTAAAAAACTTAACAACAGATTTAATTATGTATGGAAAAATAACTACAACTGAAGCTAGAGCAAAAGAAGTTAAATCAATAGCTGATAGTTTAATAGCATTAGCTGTTAAAGAAAAAGATAATTTTGAAACAGTTGAAGTTAAAGTTGTTAAAGCAAAATTAGATTCAAAAGGAAATAAATTAACTGAACTAGTAAAAAGCAAAAATGGTAAAGAGTTCTTAAAAGTAGTAAAAGAAGAAACTACTGAAACAAGACAAAAAGATATGCCATCAAGACTTAATGCTAGAAGAAAAATAATGAATAGCATTAATAAAGTTAAAGATGCTGAAGGAAATAACATAGATTTACCTTCAAAAATGTTTAACGAAATCGCTCCAAAATACACAGATAGAGTTGGAGGATATACTAGAATTGTTAAAGCTGGTCAACGTAAAGGTGACGGAGCTGAAACAGCAGTATTAATGTTAGTATAATTTAATAAAGAATATAAAAAATGACCTTGGTTTAACCTAAGGTTATTTTTTTGACAAATTAAGGATTATTTGATATAATATTATGTATACAATATGCAGAAATGGGCAAGGGACAACATGGAGGTACAGTATAATGGGAAATATAATGCAATTTTCATCAGGCCCTTATATTTATATAAAGGTTGATTTAGCTAAAGAAGAGGTTACTGAGGCAGCATATAGATGTCCTGGTAAACCTTTTGAGATTTCAGAGAGAAAGGAAGATGCTTTTGAAATAATTTTATACAAAGCATTGGCAGCGCTTAGTTTAAGATCTGCAAGAGAATTAAAGAAGTATGCAAAAAATGACGAAAAGCTAAAGGAAGCATTTGTCATGTTGTATAAAAGAAAGCAAAGAGTGGCGGATATATATAAGATTGAAGATGATTATTAAAAGTAATTCCCTTGCCATAATTATGCAATATTATTGCAAAAAGGAAAGAAGATGTAAGAAATGCATCTTCTTTTCTATTTGACTTAAAAAAACTAATATGATAATATTTAATAAGATACTTAAAGATAAGCAAGGAGAATTATAAATGAAAAAAAGAAAAAGTAGAAAAAAACAAAAGTTGTGGCTAGTGCTTATAGCATTAATAGTTATACTATTTATAGGGGTTTCAAATGATAATATACGAAACTATATAGAACAAGTAATAGAAGGTGAAGATGTTCTAGCTGTTGCAACAAATGCAATAGGAGACATAGGAAAACAAAAGGCGGAAAGTACAAAAGTATCATTTAGTTTAGATACAATTCCTGAATTTAAAGATGAACCTTATGTAATTATTAATAATAATAAACCTGAATTTGAAGAAAAAGACTTTACTACAAAATCATTTGAAGAATATAGCGATTTAGATGTACTTGGAAGATGTGGAGTAGCTTTTGCAAATATTGGAAAAGACATAATGCCAACAGAATCAAGAGGAGATATTGGAATGATAAAACCAACAGGATGGCAATATTCAAAATATGATTTTGTAGATGGAAAATACCTATATAATAGATGTCATTTGATAGGATTTCAGCTTGCTGGAGAAAATGCAAATAAGAAAAACCTAATTACTGGTACAAGATATTTAAATGTTGATGGAATGTTACCTTTTGAAAATCAAATAGCTGAATATGTAAAGAAAAAGAATAAACATGTATTATACAGAGTAACACCAATTTTTAAAGATAAAAACCTAGTTGCAAGTGGAGTTCAAATGGAAGCAATATCAGTAGAAGATAGAGGGAAAAGTATTTGTTTTAATGTATATGTATATAATAATCAACCAGGAGTAGAGATTGATTATAAAACTGGAAAAAGTAAAATGAAATAAAGACGAAATAATAATTTAGGACAATCATTATTCAATAAAGAAGAGTAAAGGAGAAATATTATGATTGATGAGTTAATTCAAAAAGAAAAAGAAGATATAGAATTAAAATTAAAAGAATATGAACAATTTGAAAATGGAAAAAAAGACGATATTGAAAAAATTCATGAAGAGGTAAATAGGATTGAAAATGAAATTGATGAATTAGAAAAGGAGATACAAAAACAACGATCATATTTAACACCAGCAAAAAAGTTTAGCTTGTTTGAGCGTATTTTTTCGAGAGAATATAGAGCGTTTAAAAAAGGAAGAGATAATAATCCGAAAATTTATAATGAACTAAATAAACTAAGAGAAAAAGTTGAAGAATTAAAAAAACAAAAAAATGAATTAGAAAGAGAAGAAGAATCTATAACAAAAAAGGTTTCTGAAATTGATTATAAGGATTTGAGTGAAAAATTTCAAAAATTAAATGATAGAAAAAAAGCAATCCACTATTTATTTAGTAAATATCCTGAACTAGGAAAAAATCTAGACTTTTTAAAAGAAGCAATTGAAGAAGATTTAATATGTATAATTTATGATCAAACAAATGATGTAGAATTATACAAAATATTTTTAAATAAGATTATTAAAGATTTCCCTAATCTTTCAGGAGCCTACAAAGCTAGTATAGAGAAAGTATTAGAAGAATTTGATAATCCAAAAGAAGTTGAACCAGGCAGATATAAAATTCCTCATAAATATATATGCGAGGATATTAGGAAGAGAATTAGGGATAATTTTGCTGAAGCTTGCAAGTATATAAATGATAAAGATTTTATTGAAGAAAATGGAAGAGTAAGAAATCCAGATGAATATTCACAAATAGATAATATTCAATTTCACATAGGAAATTGTGTAATGGATCACATTTTTTCTTGTGATGGAAAATATAGTAAAGAATTTGGTGAACAGTTAGAGGAACTATATAGTAGGGAAGATACTTATCTTTGCATTCATGGAGATATCAAAGAAAATGTTGAAACAATAACGACTGAAGGACTAAGATATACTCAGGGGGCTAAAAGCTTTGACACTAAATGTACTTCATATAGTAAGGAGAGTCTTAGTTTTATAGAGGCTCTTACATATAGCTATAGACCAAATAATATAACAGTAATATGTCTTATACCAAAAAATGGTTTAGAAAAATCAAGTTCTCCAATTGGAATATGGGGAAGTGATAATCCAGATCCCGAAAATATAAATTATAAAAGGGAAGAAGAAAAGGTGGCTGAGTCCTTTATTTTGCCAAAATATGTATATGGATATTTAACACCTGAGGAAGAAGGAACAGAACGTAAAATAATAAAGAATACACATGAAAATGAAAAACAGTATAAGTATACATATTATGATGTTTCTACTGGAGAAAAAAATGAAGTACAAATAGAAAAACAGGAAAGATAAATTAAAATCCAAATATATAGATTGACTTCAAAAGAAGCTCTATATAATTTGGATTTTTTCTGTATTTTTAAAATTTTTTTTGTTGCAAAAAGGCATGATTAGTGATATAATATTGCAAGAAAGTAGGTGAAAAAATGAACTTTGAAAAAATAGAAAAGGAAATAGGATATGAATTCAAAAATAAACAATTATTAGAAACAGCATTAACTCATACATCATATGCTTATGAAAATAAAAAACAAAGTAATGAGAAATTAGAGTTTTTAGGGGATAGTATTTTAGAATTTGTATCAAGTGAGTATATTTATCACAATTATCCAAATTTGAAGGAAGGAGAAATGACTAAAGTTAGAGCAAGTGTAGTATGTGAAGATAGTTTGCAAAAAATAGCTAAAATGCATAATTTTAGTGATTTCTTATATTTAGGAAAATCAGAAAGAACTTCTCAAAAAGAAGTAAGACCGGCAATTATGGCAGATAGCATTGAGGCAGTAATTGCTGCAATATTTCTAGATGGAGGATTAGAAGAGGCAAAGAAGTTTATATTAAATAATTTAGCCAAACCAATAGAAAATGCAACTAAAAACATTGGACAAAAAGACTATAAAACTGTATTGCAAGAGGTTTTACAAAAGAATGGAAATGTAGACATTGAATATGTGATTATCGATGAAAAAGGTCCAGACCATGAAAAAGTATTTACAGCGGAAGTAAAATTTAACAACAAAATTCTTGCAATAGGTGAAGGAAAGAGCAAAAAACAAGCAGAAATGGAAGCGGCACAAAAAGCATTAGAAAATATAAAGAAGAGGTAGAATTATGAATAAATATGTTATACCAGTAATAATTCCATATGTTGGAGCAAAAAAAGATTGGATATTTGACAATCAACAAATAAATAAAAACAATGGTGAATTAACAACTGAGGCTTTGGAAGAAATTATAAAAAAACATTTAAAAAAAATAGAAGAAGCTGATGAACATTTCTATGTAGAGCTTTCATTTATAGGAACAGATTTTACTAATCTTTCTGAAGAAAAACAAGAGGAACTACTTGAATTTGTGCAAAAATATATTAGAATGGAAAGAATTGACGGCATTAAGGTTTCTATAAGACCAAACAATATCACAAAGAAAAAACTAAAAATGCTAAAAAAATATAAAGTTAAAACTATTGAGCTTGAAGTATATTCTAGCAATGAATATATTTTAAAAAAGATAGGAATGGAATTTGGTTTTAAAGATATAAAAAAGGCATCAAGAATGATAAGATTCTATAGATTCAATCTTGGTCATAAGATAACAATTGGACTTCCAGAAAGTACAAAGATTGACGATATTAACACTGCTAAAAGCTTAATTAAATTAAAAACAAAGATGATTAGCATAAATCCAGTATTAGTAATAAAAGATACACCACTTGAAAAAGAGTATACAAGGGAAGAATATAAACCTTTAACGGTTGTTCAAGCAATAGAAACCTGTAAGGAATTGGCAAAGATTTTCAATGAGAAAAATATTGAAATAATAGCTATTGGATTTGAACCACTAGATAGTGATGTAAAACAAGAAATATTTTCTGAAAAAGTTATTGCAGGACCATTCCATCCAGCTTTTAGAGAACAAGTTGAGTCTGGACTTTGGTATGATGCAATTGTAAATAAAATTAAGAAATTAAATACTAAAGTTATGGAAGTTGAAGTTACTGTTAATCCGGAAGATACAAACAATGTAATTGGATATAAACAGGAAAATATAAATAAATTAAAAGAAGTATATGATGTAGATTTAATTGTAACATCAGATAAAAATATGAAAAATGGAAAATCAAAAATAGAAATAACTAAAGAGTTTAATTGGGGAGAAGATAAATGATAGATATTTTAATAGATGCAATTCTTGATACACTGAAAATATTACCATTTTTATTTGTTACATATCTCATTATGGAATTTATTGAACATAAAATGAGTGAAAAATCTAAAGCAACAATAAAAAAAGCAGGAAAATGGGGACCATTACTTGGAAGTGCAGTTGGAGTTATTCCACAATGTGGTTTTTCTGCATCAGCTACAAATCTTTATTCAGCAAGAGTAATTAGTTTAGGAACATTAATAGCTGTGTATCTATCAACATCAGATGAGATGATACCAGTATTTATTTCAGAGCAAGTTCCTTTTACTACACTTGTTAAAATATTAGCTATAAAATTTGTAATTGGAATCATTTTTGGATTTATAATAGATTCTGTTTTGAGGTTAAGAAAAAAAGAAGGACAAGAAGAAAAAATAGAAGAAATATGTGAGCATGAACATTGTCACTGTGAAGAAAAAGGGATATTTGTTTCAGCAATAAAACACACAATAAACATAACAATCTATATTTTTATAATAACTTTAATAATAAATTTTGTTGTTGAATGGATTGGAGAAGATAATATTGCGACATTTGTCGGAAGCCATGCAATCCTTGGACCTGCGATTTCTAGTTTAATTGGATTGATTCCAAATTGTGCGGCATCAGTGATAATTACAAATTTATATATTCAAAATATAATAAGTGGAGCATCGTTAATTGCAGGACTTTTAACAGGAGCAGGAGTTGGACTAATTGTTTTATTTAAAACAAACAAAAGTATAAAAGAAAACATTACAATTGTAGGTTTATTATATATTATTGGAGTATTTTCAGGAATAGCATTACAATTAATAGGAATTATATAAAGAAAAGAGGTAAAATATGAGCATAGGAATAATTGTAGCAACAGACGAAGAACTAATTGAAACAAAGAATATAATGGATTCTTTTGAAGAAAAAAATGTTTATGAATTAACCTTTATAAAAGGAAAAATTAGCAATAAAAAAGTAATTGCAGTAAAATGTGGAATAGGAAAAGTTAATGCTGCAAGAACTACACAAATCCTTATTGATAAATTTGATGTAGATAAAATCATAAATATAGGAGCAGCTGGAGGAGTAAATCCAGCCCTTAGAATTCAAGATATTGTAATTGGAGAAAGATTAGTACAATACGATTTTGATGTATCATCATCAGGTGATTATGAAAAAGGCGAGATTCAAGGAGTAGGAAAATATATTAAAAGTGATTATGAATTAATAAATATGTGTAGAAGAGTTCTTGAAAAAAGAATAGATAAAGATGTCAATGTTATTATAGGAACAATTGCAACAGCTGATATATTTTGCTCAGATCCAGAAGATGCAAGGAAAGCTCGAGAAGAGTTTGAAGCAGACTGTGTTGAGATGGAAGGAGCAGCAGTTGCGCAGGTGTGTTATTTAGATAAAATACCATTTTTAGTTATAAGGGGAATATCAGACACTCCTGATGGGGGCAATGAGATGGAATACTATACATATTGCCATATAGCAGCAAAAAGAGCTGCTGATTTATTACAAGACTTATTATGGGAGGTATAGCAAATGAAAGTCAGTAAAGAAGAATTATTGCATATAGCTGATTTAGCAGATTTAAATTTAGATGATAGTGAAATAGATAACTATTTAGATAATTTACAAGATATTTTAGATTTTGCTGATATTGTATGTAATGCACCGGTTGAAGATTTAGATATTACAATAGGTGCAAATGAAGCTAAAAACGTATTTAGAAAAGATGAAGTAAAAGAATTTGATAATATTGAAGGTTTACTTCAAAATGCACCAAGTTTAGAGCTAAATATGTTTAAAATTCCAAAAGTAGTGCAATAAGTTGAAAATAAAGGAGGACAAAAATGAATACTACTGAATTAACTGTTCATGAATTAGTTGAAAAATTAGAAAACAATGAATTAACAATTAAAGATATTACTAAAGCATATGTAGACAGAATTGCTGAAAAAGAACCAGAAGTTGAAGCTTTTGCTACTACTCTTACTTCTGAAGCAGTAGAACAAGCAAAAAGCATCCAAACAAAAATAGATAATGGGGAGATAACAAATAAATTAGCAGGAATTCCGATTGGAATAAAAGATAATATTTGTACAAAAGGAATAAAAACAACATGTAGTTCGAAAATGTTAGAAAATTTTGTATCTCCTTATGATGCAACAGTAATGGAAAAAATAAATGAAGAAAATTTGATTAATCTTGGAAAGCTTAATATGGATGAATTTGCTATGGGAAGTTCAACAGAAAATTCTGCATTTAAAACAACCAAAAATCCATGGGATTTATCAAAGGTTCCAGGAGGTTCTTCAGGTGGTTCTGCTGCTGCAGTAGCAGCTAATATGGTTCCATGGGCACTTGGATCAGATACAGGGGGATCTATTAGGCAGCCGGCATCACTTTGTGGAGTAGTAGGATTAAAGCCAACATATGGTTTAGTTTCTAGATATGGATTAGTTGCCTTTGCATCTTCACTTGACCAAATTGGGCCTATCACAAAAGATGTTACAGATAGTGCAATGCTTTTAAATATTATAGCTGGACATGATGAAAAAGATACAACTTCAGCAAATATTTCTAAAAAAGACTATGTTAAAGCTTTAATGGGAAACGTTAAAGGACTAAAAATAGGCGTACCAAAAGAATTTTTTGGAGAAGGAATAAACGAAGAAGTAAAAAAATCAATTCTTGAAACGGTTGAAAAATATAAGGAATTAGGTGCAGAAGTTGAGGAGTTTTCATTAGATATTGCTAAGTATTCATTAGCAGCATATTATATAATTGCATGTGCTGAAGCTAGTTCAAATTTAGGTAGATTTGATGGAATAAGATATACGTATAGATCACCAAATGCTAAAACTCTAGAAGAAATATTTAAAAAGTCTAGAAGTGAAGGATTTGGAGCAGAGGTAAAAAGGAGAATAATACTAGGAACATATGTATTATCAGCAGGATATTATGATGCATATTATAAAAAAGCTCAAAAAGTTCGTACAATGGTTATGGATGAGTTTAATAAAGGATTTGAAAAATATGATCTAATAATTACGCCAACATCGCCTGTAACGGCATTTGGAATTGGAGAAAAATCAAATAATCCCCTAGAAATGTATTTAGCAGATATTTGTACAGTTTCTATAAATGTTGCAGGACTTCCAGCAATTTCAATTCCTTGTGGAGTAGATAGTAAAGGATTACCAATAGGAATGCAGATAATTGGAAAGAAGTTTAATGAAGAAACAATATTAAATGCAGCATATAGCATTGAAAAAGAAATAAAGTTTAGAGAAAAATATAAACCTGAGTTTATTAGAGAAAGTTGAGATTTATGAATGAAGATGTTAATGAAATAGAAAATAAGATAAAAAAGTTAAATAACTTATCAATTGTTTTAGGGAGCATTCCGATTTTTATTGCAACAATTCTGTTAAGTTTATTACAAATATTTGATAAAGTACAAGCAATGCAACAGTGTATTGTGGTCATAATTTGGATAGAATTAATAGCTTTACCAATAGTCAGTGTTACCTTAGCTATAAAATCGTTAATACTGTCAAAAAAAATAAAAATCAAAAATGATAAGTTGTATATTGCGATTGGTTTAATGATTATACACTATATAATATATAGAGTATTTTTCTTTTTTGTAAATGGATTAAGCAAAATGTATAAGTAAGTATTTTAAATAGGAGGAAAAAATGGCAAGAGAAGATTATGAAGCAGTTATAGGACTTGAAGTCCATGCAGAGCTTTCAACAAAAACAAAAATATTTTGCAATTGTAGTACAAAATTTGGAGGGGCACCTAATACACAAGTTTGCCCTGTATGTATGGGAATGCCAGGAGCATTACCTGTTCTTAATGAAAAGGTTGTAGAATATGCAGTTAAAGCAGGGCTTGCAACAAATTGTACTATTTCTAAAGATAGCAAAAATGATAGAAAAAATTATTTCTATCCAGATACACCAAGAGCATATCAGATATCACAATTTGATAAACCTCTTTGTGAACATGGATTTATAGAAATAGACACAAACAATGGTAAAAAGAAAATAAGAATTTTAAGAATTCATATAGAAGATGATGCAGGAAAACTAAATCATGATGACTTTAGTGGAGATAGTTTAGTAGACTTAAACAGAGCAGGAGTTCCTCTTATAGAAATAGTATCTGAACCTGATATTGCATCAGCTGAAGAAGCAGATAGCTACTTGAAAAAATTAAAATCAATTTTGGAATACATAGAAGTATCTGATTGTAAGATGGAAGAAGGTTCATATAGAGCAGATGTAAATGTATCTGTACATAAAAAAGGTGAACCATTAGGCACTCGTACAGAATGCAAGAATATGAGTTCTTTTAGAAGTATTGTAAGAGAAATTGAATATGAAATAGAAAGACAAATTGATTTATTAGAATCTGGAGAAAAAGTTAAACAACAAACTTTAAGATGGGATGATGTATCAGGAAAAACATTTGCTATGAGAAGTAAAGAAGAAGCTCAAGACTATAGATATTTTCCAGAACCTGATTTAGTAGCAATAAAACTTTCTGACGAATATATTCAAAATGTTAAAGAAAATCTTCCAGAACTTCCTGAAAGTAGAAAAGAAAGATATTTTAATGAATATAATATGACAGAAAAAGAAGTTGGAATTATAACAGCATCAAAATATTTATCAGATTTATTTGAAGCAGCATCTGAAATTTGTGGGAATAGAAAAGCAGTAAGCAACTGGATTATTTCGGATATTTCAAGAATATTAAATGAAAAGGAAATGGAACCATCTCAAATTCCATTTACAGCAGAGCATTTAGCTCATATGGTTCAAATAATAGATAAAGGAATAATAAGTTCAAGTATAGGTAAAAAAGTGCTTGAAGAAATGTTTGAAAATCCAAGAGAACCTGAAGAGATAGTAAAAGAAAAAGGATGGGCTCAAATTTCAGATGAAGGAGAAATAAAGAAGATAGTATGTGAAATACTTGAAGCAAATCCACAATCTGTTGCTGATTTTAAAGCTGGTAAAGATAGAGCTTTAGGATTTTTAGTTGGACAAGCAATGAAAGCTACAAAAGGAAAGGCAAATCCACAAATGCTTAATAAGATGTTTATAGAAGAAATGAATAAATAAGGAGATATAAATGAATAAAATTGCAATTATTTCAGATATACATGGTAATAGGGAAGCTTTAAAAACAACATTAGAAGACATAAAAAGAAGAAATTGTGATAAGATTATTTGCCTAGGAGATATTATCTCAAAGGGAAAGTTTTCAAACGAATGTGTTGATTTGATTAGAGAAAACTGTGATATCGTATTGCGTGGAAATGTTGATGACTATTTATCTAAAGAACATGATTTGAACAAGCTTGACGAAAAAGAAAAAACAAATATACTAAAATACAATCAGGAATTAACAGTAAAAAGCAAAGAATATCTTTCAAATCTTCCATTTTGCTATGAGTTTTATTTAAGTGGTAGGTTTGTAAGATTATTTCATGCAGGACCAGACACTCTATATAATTATTCAAATGTTAGTGCTTTTGCAAGCATCGAAAAAAAATTTAAAATGTTTGAGCCAAATGTTTTAACTCTTTCTGATAAAATTGCTGATATAGTAGTATATGGACATATACATACACAATTAATGAATAAAATGTATAACCGAACATTAATAAGTTGTGGTAGCATAGGTAATAATCTAGAATCAATAAGAAACGAAAAAAAGGATGCTAGTATTTTAAATACTACATGTGCAAATTATGTAATACTTGAAGGCAAAATGGATTCAAAAGAATATGATACTTTAGATGTAGATTTTGTACAAGTACAGTATGATATAGATAAGGAACTTGAAGACAGTAAAGATAAAATAGATAATGATGCGCTTTTCTATGAATTAAAACATGGAAAGTATCGTGATGATGATAAAATAAATAAAATATTAACTGAACAGGGGATAGATATAAATAATATATAATAATAAATAAAACGAAAACGACTTATCTAATAATAGAAAGATAAGCCGTTTTTTTGATATAGGTTAGTGAGTGATTTGTTTACTTATTGTATCAACAGCAATTGCAGACACAAAGAATTCTGATATAAAACAAATTCCTAATTGAAAAGTAAGTAGTCCTATCTGAAATAGAAGATTATTATGTATAAAAAATAAGTATGTAACAAGAATTAATGTTGATATAATTAAAATTCCAAAGCAAAACTTAAGACCATAATTTAATATTTTTATTATTTTTTTATCTAATTTATTAAAGATATCCAATAGTTGGTTAAAAATCTGTTTAATCATAATATTCCCTCCATTAAAATACAAATGAAGCTTTACATAATTAATGATAACATATTTTTTAGATAGATTCAATTGAAAATAATTCCAATATTAATGAATAATATGTGTGTGAGGAAATATCTTATATTTATAGGAGGGATTTTATGATGAAAAATAAAAAAATGATTATAACTTTTATTTGTATTTTAGTGGGGATTTTAGCTATAATGATTACCAAGTCATTTGCAATGCAAAGTTACTATAAAGTAGATTTTCAAACAGGACTGGTAACTGCAACAAATCTGTATGTTAGAAGTGGACCAGGAACAGGATATAAAATTATAACATCAGTTCCAAAGAATACATATATTAGAGTTTTTGCAGGAGTGGGAGATTGGTATGTAGTTCAAGTAGAAGGAGATTTTGTAGGAGCAGTTAGTAAAAAGTACGTAAAACCAATTTATCCAGGAGCAAATACGGGCTCGAATAGCAATACAGGTACAAGTCAAAACAATAACACAGGTACAACAACATCTTCAAATATGAATAGTGATGAAAAAGAAGTTTTTGACTTAATAAATAAACAAAGAATTCAAAATGGGTTGTCTCCTTTAAAAGAAAATAGTGAACTTCAAAGGGTTGCAAGAATAAAAGCACAAGACATGGTAAACAATAACTATTTTTCACACACATCACCAACTTATGGCTCACCATTTGATATGATGAAAAGCTTCAAAATATCATATAACACAGCAGGAGAAAACATTGCAGGAAATTCAAGTAATAGTGATGCAGTTACAGCTTGGATGAACTCACCAGGACATAGAGCAAATATACTAAATTCTAGCTTTAATCAAACAGGAATAGGAGTAGTAAAAGGCTCTAAATATGGGAAAATATATGTACAGATGTTTATAGGAAAATAAATTTACAAATAAGTTAAATATAATTATAAAATTTGTTGACAAAAAATAGGTGACAGTATAAAATTAAAGAAATAAATTCGTATCAAAATACAAATTTATTTCTAATAGTTTAAAATTTATGCACATTGAAAACTAAATAAGAGTAATCCGAATAAGAAGACATTTAAAGTACATAACAGATGTGCATAGATTAAAAGAAAGAAACAAAATAAAATAAAAACAGGTATAAACGCAAGATGATATGACTAAGTAAAAACTAATAAAAAAATATAATAAACAACAAAACTTATGAAAAAACAAAAAGGAGGAATAACAATTGAAGATAAATAAAAAGCTAAATAATAAATTTAAAACAAATGGGCGGAATTACTCTTATAGCCTTAGTTATCACTATAATAGTTCTTTTAATATTAGCGGGAATAAGTATATATATGTTATCAGGAAATAACAGCATAATTCAGAAAAGTACATTAGCTAAACAATCAACTGAAAGGGTTCAAGTTGTTGAACAGGCAAAAATAGATGTCATGTCATGGATTAATGAAAAAACAATTGCTGGTGAAGATACAACTCTAAATGATAATAAAGTTAAAGAAATAATTACTGGTAAGAAATATGTAAAAGAAGTGAAAACAAATAGTTTTATAGCTTCAAATGGTGAATATGAAATATTATATTCTGAATTATATAGTAAGAATGGAACAGTTAATCCACCACAGGAATGGAGAACTGCATCAGAAGTTTTTGAAACAAGTGGTTCTACAGAAGGAAAAATGCATGTTGGTGATATAATTAATTATCCAATCTATTATGACAATGTAGCAGGTAATGTAGATCCATCTACTGGATATGAATCTGAATATCCAAATGATTCATATAAAGGATGGAAAGTATTAGCAAAGGGAGGAGAAGGCAGCAATCAATACCTAGTTTTGATATCATCAGGAGTTCCATTGAATTATTATCTATTTTCGGATGACGGCGCAAATAGTGTAAATAATTTAACAACTAGCTTTTTTGATATTCAAATAGATCCTTCTGCTTGTACTTATTCAAATTTTCAAAGATGTGGATTTAAAACATCTGAAGATGGAGAAATCATTAATGATATTCAAGATTTATATTCCTTATTTGAAAATGAGTATACGGCTAAATATGCATCAGGAGAAAGTGCAAGTTATACAGATAATACACTAGGCCAAACTTTTACAAATTCAAGTGTAGAAGGTAAGCCAAAGGTACGTTCAATGACAAAAGAAGATATTGAAGCTGTTTTAGGTACAACAATAAATAGTGAGTATGACATTAGTTCTAATAATTTATTTGCAATCCCTTGTAAAGAATCAAATAGATTCTCTAGTACTTGGATTGCATCATCATTTGATTCGACGGGAACTGCAATGCTATATATTGATTCACATAAAGGAATAATTGGACTTGCCGGAGATATAGGGAAAGGGGTTAGATGTGTGGTTTCGCTTGCATCTAATATTGAATATGCTTTAGCAAATGGAAGTAGTGCTTCTGATACAGTAAAAACGTGGGATATACGATAAAATATATTTTTAACTTGAGACTTGTTCACTTCAAATTCTTGGACATAGTCACAGATTTTTATAGGGTAATACAAGTATAAATAAATTATACAAAGTTGACAAAAATACTTGAAAATTTTACTAATTTATGGTATTATATATACATATTAATTGAGAAATCCAATTAAAAAGCAAAGTATGTATATTAGAAATATATAATAGAGAGAGGGGCTTAGGCTGGAAACCTTCATATACAATATACAGAAATTTCACTTTTTAGGACCTTTTATGAAACAGAGTAGTAAAAGGCGGTTGCAACGTTAAAGCTATAATGAGGTCAAAATTTTATAATTGATAAAATTAGGTGGTACCACGGAAATATAAATCCATTTCGTCCTATATAATATAGGTGAAGTGGATTTTTTTAGGGTTTAAGGTTACTTTTTTATTCTGCTACAAAAAGTAACCACAGAAAGGAGATAAAATGGAAGAACAAATTAAAAAGATTGTAGAAGAAGCAATTAAAAGTATAGGTGAAGCAAAAGATGCAAATAATCTATATGACATTCAAGTTAAGTATTTAGG
>CAMKSF010000013.1 GCA_946415375.1 uncultured Clostridia bacterium | reverse complement strand
GCTTCGAAAAATACGCAGGTTATTTTATGATAACCCCACCTAAAAGGAAGTGAAATAATGGCAAAGAAAAAAGTATATAATATAACAGATTTAAAGAGTGTATTTGAAGAATTAGATAATAATAAAGGCAAACTAGCTTTGTCATTATTAGATAAAGCTGAATTTATGGAAGAAACATTAAAAGAACTACAAATAAAAGTAAAAACAGATGGTGTAGTTACTGAAATGTGTCAAGGAGAGTATACTATTGAAAGAGAAAATCCTGCCTTGAAAAGTTATAATACCACGATTAAAAATTATACAGCAGTAATAAAGCAACTTAATGATATGTTACCAGTAAAAGAAGAAAAGCCAAAAGATGATGGATTTGAAGGTTTTGGTGATGAGTAATGACATATATAGAAAAATATTATCAGTACTTATTAGATAATCCTGACAAAGCAAATCATAAAGTTTTAATTACATATAAAAAATTAGTAGATGATTTAAAGAAGCCCAAAGAGGTTTCTTTTTTTAATGCAATAACAGAAGAAAATGAAACACACACATATATCTTTAACGAGCGTAAAGGAAACTTGCCTATTGAATTTATAGAAAAATTTTGTAAACATTCAAAAGGAAAATGGGCAGGAAAACCTGTAAAGTTAGAACTATTTCAAAAAGCATTTATACAAGCCTTATTTGGATTTGTAGATAAAGATACAGGAATAAGAAAATATAAAAAAGGTGCATTATTTATTGGCAGAAAAAATGGAAAATCAACAATGGATTCTGGCCTTGCTACTTATATGCTTACAAAAGATGGTGAAGGTGGAGCAGAAATTTATTCTGTTGCAACTAAAAAAGACCAAGCGAAAGTCGTTTGGGACGAATCAAAGAGAATGATAAAAAAATCTCCAGCATTAGCTAAAAGAATCAGATGTTTAGTTGGTGGATTATTTTATGATTCTACTGAAAGTTATATGAAAGCTCTAGCAAGTGATTCAAATTCTTTAGATGGTTTAAATGCTCATTTTGTTATAGCTGATGAAGTACATGCGTGGAAGGATAAAAACTTATTAGATGTAATGTACGATTCGATGTCAGCTAGAGAACAGCCTATGCTTCTTGAAACTTCCACAATGGGAACAGTTAGAGAAAGTGTATTTGATAATGAATATGAATATTTTTCAGATATAATTGCAGGATATGAAGGATTAAGCCAAACAGTAGATGAAACAGTATTACCAGTTATATATGAATTAGATAGCCCAGATGAGTGGCAAGATGAAAAAAAATGGTATAAAGCAAATCCGCGGCTTAGGAACAATAAAGAATATTAAAGATTTAAGGGATAAAGTAAATAGAGCAAAAAACAATCCAACTGAATTAACTAATTTACTTTGTAAAGACTTTAATATTAGGCAAAATGACCAAGACAGATGGGTAACATTTGATATAGCAAATAATGAAGAAACATATAACATAGAAGACTTATTTGATAATTACGCAGTTGCAGGAGTTGATTTATCAAGTACAACAGATTTAACTTGTGCAACTATGTTGATAGTAAAAAATCAAAAAAAATATGTAATACAGCAATATTTTATTGCTTCAGATAGATTAGAGTTCAAAATAAAAGATGATAAAATCCCATATGATAAGTGGGAAAAACGAGGATTAATAACAGTATGTGAAGGTGCTAAAGTGGATTATTCTAAAGTAACAGAATGGTTTTTAAAAATGAAAGATGAATATGAAATAGTACCTATATATGTTGGATATGATCCGTGGAACTCAAATTACTGGGTTGATGAAATGACAGCTTATAAATTTAAAATGCTAGAAATAAGACAAGGAGCTAAAACAATGAGCAATCCTATGAAACAATTAGAAGCAGATTTAATTGAGAAAAATGTAAATTATAATAATAATCCAATATTAAAATGGTGTTTATGTAATACAGCAGTAAAAAGAGATGATAATGATAATATAAGACCAGTGAAAGGACAAAAACAAAGAGCGAGAATAGATGGCACAGTAAGTTTAATAATAGCATACTGTGTTTTATTTGATAAGATGAACGACTATCTGGCGTTACAGGAGGAATGAAATGAAGGAGAAAAGAAGCTTATTTAATATGATTTTTGGGAATAAGAATCAAACTAATACAGTAACTAAAACAGAACTGCAGTTATTAAGTGGATATAATGCAAAATTTACTACAATAAGTTCAAATATATATGACAGTAAAGTAGCAAGACAATGCATTGATAGAATTGCAACACATTGTGCAAAATTAATTCCAAAACATATACAAGATAGTATAGGAAATAATATAAAAGGCGAAATAAATTTCTTGTTACAGAATGAACCTAATCCATTAATGAATACATTTGATTTTATTTATAAAACAATATCAATGCTATATACGGATTCAAATGCATTTGTATATATAGCAAAAGACAAAGAAGGATTTATTACTGGATTTTATCCTGTATTAGCTTTAGGCTACGATTTATTGCAAGATAGAGCAAATAATTTGTATTTAAAATTTAATTTTGTAAATGGAAAAGAATATACATTACCCTATCTTGAATTAATACATTTAAGATTATTTTACAATAAAAATGATATTTTTGGAACAAGTAATAAAATATTACTTACAGATATAGAATCAGCACATACTGCTTCTGAAGGAATAAAAAATGCAATAAAAACATCGAACAACTTAAAAGGAATTATAAAATATGATGCAGTTTTGAAAGAAAAAGACATCATAGCAAGCAAAGAAGCTTTTGTCAGAGACTTTTTAAATTTAGAAAATGAAAGCGGAATTGCAGCAATTGATGGAAAAGGAGATTTTAAAGAAATAAACTTAAAACCAATTACATTAGATAAAGACCAACTAGAAAGAGTAAATTATAATATATTTGACTATTTTGGGATATCAGAAAAGATTGTAAATAATAGTTATAATTCAGAAGAATGGAATGCATTTTTTGAAGGTGTAATTGAGCCTAGAGCAATTCAGATGAGTGGAGCTTTTACCAATAAGATATTTAGTTATAAGGCAAGAAAAGACGGCCACAAAATTGTATTTACAACAAATAGACTTCAATATGCAAGTTTAAGTAATAAAATAAATTTAATCAAGGTTGCTGGAGCATTTGGACTTTTAACTAAAGACGATGGAAGAGAAATATTAGATATGGCTCCACTTGGGGGAGAAGAAGGAAAGAAGATATTGCAGTCTTTAAATAATATAGATTCGAACATAGCGAATGATTATCAAGGAGGTGGAAACAATGGAGAAAGCAATTAAAGAAAGAAGATTAACAGAATTAAGAGCATTAGAAAATGAAGAAAAAATGATTGTAGAAGGATATGCAGTAGTATTTGATAGTACAACAGATTTAGGGTGGTCTAAAGAAGTAATAGATAGAAATGCTTTTAATGGTTGTGATATGTCAGATGTTTGTATGAAATATAATCATGAAGACAATGTGTTAATAATGGCAAGAACTCGTAATAATTCATTACAACTAATTATTGACGATAAAGGATTAAGAGTAAGAGCGGAATTATTAGATACAAACAACAACAAAGATTTATATAAAATGATACAGGCAGGATTATTAGATAAAATGAGTTTTGCATTCACAGTTTCAAGTGAAGATGTGGATTATGAAACAAATACAAGAAGAATTACAGGAATAGATAAATTATATGATGTATCTGTAGTTGATGTTCCTGCATATGATACAACTGAGATATATGCAAGAAATAAAGAACAATTTGAAGAAGAAAAACAAAAATATGAAGCAAGGAAAAAATTAGAATTTGAAAAGAAAAAAGCATTAGCATTATTAAGTTTATAATCTCGAAATAAAGGGTGGTGGTAGAACTGCTCTTTTTTTAGTTGGTAGAAACTAAATAGAGTTTTATAGAAGCGGTGGTAGAACTGCTAAAAATTTAAAAGGAGGAAAATCAAATGACCTTAAAAGAAAAACAAGAATTAATAAAATCTGCAACAACTGAAGAAGAACTTGAAGCAAGAATGAAGCAAATAGAAGAAGACAAAGAAGAAGTGAAGGAAGAAACTAAAGAAGTTGTAGAAGAAAATTCAGGAGAAATCAGTAAAGAAGAAGAAAGAAAACTTATTGCTGATACTGAGGAATTAGAAAAGAGAAACAAAAATGTTTCAAATTTAAAGAAAATAGGAGGAAATGAAGAAATGGAAGAAAGAAAATTTACAATAGCTGACAAAGAGTACAGAAGTGCTTGGGCTAAAAAATTAATGGGATTATCTGAGGATAAATTTACAGATGAAGAAAAAAGAGCTTTGGGAGATGCGGTAACAACAACTGCTACAACATTTGTTGCGTCTACAGCTGATACACAAGGAATTAACAATGGTGGATTATTTATTCCAACAAGTGTAAGAATGGATTTGATGGAACTAATATCACAAGATTCACCAATATTTAGAGATGCAAGAAAATTACAAGTTTCTGGGAATATAGATTTACCATATTTATTTGCAGCAGATGATGCAAATTGGTATACAGAATTAACAGATACAACTAATGAAGGTATGGAATTTAAAAATATGCAATTAACTGGTTGGGAACTTGCTAAAGATATTGTTATTACATGGAAATTAGAAGAAATGGCAGTTGAATCATTTATTTCATTCATACTTGAAGAGTTAAAAAATAAAATGGGTAAAGCAATAATTAATGCTGTTATATATGGTGATGGTTCAAATAAACCAACAGGTGTAACAAATGGATTAGTTCCAATTACTCCAGAACAAAATGATACAGCAATAGATAGAGTTTTAAAAGTATTTAAAGGATTATCAGATGAAGCTAGAATTGGTGCAAAAGTATATATTTCTAATGATGTAAATCTTGATATTGTTTCTTATAAAGATAACAATGGTAATTATCCATTTTTAGCAGGAGTACCAAGTGTTAAAGGATTTGTAATTGAAGTTGATCCATACTTAAGAAACAAAGATATTTTAGCAGGAAATATGAAAAATTATATATTTAATGAAGTAACACCAATGAGAGTAGACAAAGAGAAAACTGTAAAAGGACGTAAAACACTTTATGGTGGATATGGAATATATGATGGAAAAGCAAGACCAGGATATTTCAAATTGGGACAAGATAGTTCACAAAGTGTTTAATAAAAGGAGGACTATATGGACGAATTATTAACAACAACAAAACAATGTTTAAGTATTGTTTCTACATCAACACTTAAAGATGAAGAAATTAAAATGCTTATAAGAGCAGGTAAAGAAGATTTAATAAGGCAAGGAATTAACGCAGATGAATACATTAACAACGAACTTATTAAATCTTCTATTATTATGTTTGTAAAAGCTAATTTTGGAAATGTTGATATAAAAGAAAAAGAGTTAGCCCAAAGAACATATAGTCTATTATGTAAAAATTTAGGGCTAAGCTCTGACTATAAGGAGAGTGATAGCAATGCGTGACGTAAGTTGTGTATTGCTATCTAAATCTTATAGAAAAGATGAAAATGGCAATATATTAAGAGGAACAAATGGAAGAGAAATTTCAGATGTAACTAGAAAAGAAGTGCCAATAATTTCTGAAGAAAATGTGTGGAAAGATGAGTTTTATAGAGCAAATCAAATTGGATTAAGACCATCTATAAGGCTAAAACTTAGCAGTTTAAACTACAATGATGAAGAAGAATTAATTTATATGGGAAAAGAATATACAGTAATAAGAGTAGATGGAGATAATGCAGATGAAGTTGTTTTAGTTTGTCAAAGGAGAGCAAATAATGTCAAATAGTAATAAAGTATCTGTAGATAATTTTAGTTCAAAATTAATGGAATATTTACAAGAATATAAAGAAGACATTTCAGAAGAAGTTAAGAATACAACAGATAAGCTAATAAAAGAGGCTGCTGGAGAATTAAGACATATATCTCCAAAGGCTAAAAAGACTGTAAGATTAAAAGGTGGAACTATAGTAGAACCACGGAGAATATGCGAAATCTTGGAGTACAAAAAATAAAAATAAAACTAAAGATATATATTCAAAGGTTGCATATAACAAAGCTCATTATAGATTAACACATCTTTTGGAGTTTGGACATGCTAATAGAGATGGTTCAAGAACTAATCCAATACCACATATAAGAAATACAGAAAATAAATATAAAGAAAAGTTTGTAAAAGAACTTGAAGAAAAAATAAGGAGGGGCGTATGAACTGGAATGAATTAGAAAACAGAATAAACAACTTTTATTTAGATAGTGAAAACGGAATAAAAATACCATATTCACATTTTGATTTTGACAGAGAAGTAGAGCCACCTCATTTAATGTCAACAGAGATAAATTCTGATAACTTCATTGCAGACAATAAAATATACTTTAAAAAATACAATGCAAGATTAGAATTAACAACAGATTCTAGAGATAGAGAGCTAGAAAAAAGAATAGAAGAAGAAATTCTATTCGATATAATTTGGGAAAGAGAAGTAACTTATATTCAATCTGAAAAAGTTTGGAATATAAGTTATTTTTTTGAAATTTAAAGGAGGAAAAGAATATGTCTAAAGTTAATTATGGTATTCAAGATGTATATATAGCAAAGATTACTGAAACAAATGGAGTTATAACTTATGGAACACCTTTTGCAGTAAAAGGTGCTGTAGGCTTAAATGTTGATCCAGAGGGTGGAGATGCAACTCCATTTTATGCTGATAACATTGTTTATTTCATGGCTCCTGCTGTAAATAATGGATATTCAGGAGATTTAGAAATTGCAATGACACCAGAAGCTTTTTTGACACAAATTTTAGGTCAAGATGTAGATAGTGATGGAATTGTTTATGAAAGTGCTGATGATAAAAATGCAAGATTTGCATTGATGTTCCAAGCACAAGGAGATGATAAAAATAGAAGATTCTGTTTTTATGATTGTACAGCTAAAAGACCTTCAAGAAGTAATAAGACAAAACAAAAAAATATTGAAGTGGGAACAGAAACTATATCTATAACAATGAATCCACGTTCTACAGACAGATTAGTTAAATGTTATATTGATGAAACCGCTGAAAACAAAACAATATATGATGCTTGGTTTGAGCAAGTACATGAAAAAACTGCTTCAGTTTAGGAGGAAATAGATATGAAGTCAATAACAATTTGCGATAAAGAATATCCAATTACATGTAATGCTTTTACGAGATTTGAATATAAAAAAACATTTAACAGAGGAATTTTCGCTGATATAAAGGTACTTAGCGAATTTTCCGATAATCAAGAAAAAATTAAAAAGGAATTAGCTGAAAAAGGCTTAGCAGATGAAGAAATAGAAAAAGAAATAAATCTATACATGATGGAACATTTAGATGACTTTATAGATGTAATTGAAAGAATAGCATATATACTAATTTATTCAGCTAATGACAAAATTGAAAGTTTTGAAAATTGGCTAAAAGCAATAGAAAAAATTGATTTATCAGATAAATGGATTCAGGAGGTAACGGAAGTTGCCGTATCATCATTTTGTTGATGATGAATTAATTAAAGAAACACAAAAAATACCAAAAGGAAAAGAAAGTGAAAACGAGGCATTAGAAGAGCACAGATTTATTGCTACATGTTTAAAAATTGGTCTAAAAATAGAGGACTTAAAACATTTAGAATATAAAGATGTTGCTAAGATAATGCTTTGTTTTATTGATGAAACTAATATAGATAACACAAATAAAACAAGAAAAGCAACTCAATCTGATTGGGATGCTTTAGCAGGAGGTAGATAGAAATGGCTGGTTCGGTAAAAGGTCTTTTAGTTGAAATAGGTGGAGATACCTCAGGCTTACAAAAGGCATTGAGTAAAGTTAACTCTGTAACATCTAGTTTAAGTAAAGAACTTAAAGGTATCAACACTTTACTTAAATTAGACCCTAAAAATACAGAATTATTAGCACAGAAACAAATTGTTTTAAAACAAAATATTCAACAAACTACTGAAAAATTAAAGCAATTAAAAACAGCTCAAGATTTATATATTAAGTCTGGAGGGGATTTAAATTCAGAACAATATAGAAATTTACAAAGAGAGATAATATCTACCCAAAATAAATTAAAAGAATTAAAAGTTGAGGCTTCAAATTGGACAAAAGTAAGTGAAGGATTAAAAGCTTTTAGTACAAAGTTAGAATCTATAGGTTCAACTATAACAAATATTGGACAAAAGTTCATGGGTTTAACAGCACTAATTGGGACTGGTGGAGTGTTAGGAGTAAAATATAATGCACAATTAGAAAAGTATGAAACTGCATTAAAAACATTAACAGGAAGTGAAGAAGAAGCATCTAAAATAATGACTCAAATACAAAATGATGCAGCAAAAACACCTTTTGATGTTAAATCATTAACAGAAGCTAATCAACTTCTGTTAGCAACAGGATTAAATGCAGAAGAAACAAGAGACATTATTTTTGCTTTAGGTGATGCAGTTGCTGCTTCAGGTGGTGGTAGTGATGAATTTTCTAGAATGGCATACAACTTACAACAAGTTAAAAACCTTGGAAAAGCATCTGCTGGAGATATTAAACAATTTGGTATGGCAGGAATTGATATTTATGGTGTATTAGCAGATTATTTAAATGTATCAAAAGAAGAAGCTGCTAATATGACTGTCACGTGGGAAGATTTAAGTGGTGCTTTAAAATATGCTTCTCAAGAGGGAGGAAAATATTTTGGAGCTATGGGTGCTCAAAGTGAAACGTTAAATGGTAAAATTTCGAATCTTAAAGATACATTTAATAGACTTGTAGGAGCATTAACTGAAAGCTTAATTCCAACTATAAAAACGATATTAGATAAAGCAATTGAATTTATAGAAAAATTTAATAGTTTAGATGAAGAAACTAAAAAGGTAATAACGAATACATTATTAATTGTTGCAGCAATAGGTCCAGTTCTTTTAACTTTAGGAAAAGTAATAACAACAATCAGCACTATAATTGGAGCATTAAGTCAAGTTTCGGCTTGGATTGGTTCAATTAGTGCAAGTGTTGGAGGATTAAGCGGTGTTATAGCAGCCGCTACAAATCCAATTACGTTAGTTATTGCTGCAATTGCAGCAGCAACTGCAGCTTTAATATATTTGTATAATACGAACGATAAAATTAAGGCATCAATAAATGAAATTGTACAAGAATATCTGAAAAGAGTAAAAAAACTTATTGAATTTTTAAGACCATACATAAAAAGTGCAATTGATTGGTTTGTTGAGTTTTGGGATACAAATGTAAAAGATACTTTAGAAAATCTAAGAATGTTGCTAGAAGAGTTTTCTGAAGCTGCAAAACAAGTATATATTAATTTTATATTTCCTATTGTTGACAATTTAATGAAAAAATTAGCTCCAGCATTTGATATTGTTTTTCGTAATATAGGAATAATAGTCGAATATGTTCTAAATAATATTATGATAGGTATTAATACAGTGATAGGAGTATTTAGAGGCTTAATTGAGTTTTTAACAGGAGTTTTTACAGGAGATTGGGAGAAAGCTTGGAGTGGTATTAGAGGAATTTTTGGCTCAATTTTTGACGGTTTAGGTGCAATGGTTAGAAATGCGTTAAATTCAGTTATAAGAATGATTAATAATGGCTTATCACATATAGGAGAGATAAGGATTCCTGATTGGGTTCCATTTTATGGTGGCAGAAGTTTTTATATGCCTAGAATACCAGAACTTGCAAAAGGTGGAATTGTAAATAGTCCAACTTTATCATTAATAGGTGAAGGAAAATCAGCGGAAGCGGTAATTCCATTAGATAGAACTCTTACAAAATATATGGCACAAGCTATAAAAGAAGCAGGAGGAAATAATAATACAATTAATGTAAATTTTTATCCTCAAAAAATGAATGAGGCAGAATTAAATAATGCTGTAAACTATATTAATAGAAGATTTGGATTAGCTTATTAATAAAATATGGCATATTTTGTCGAAATATGTCGTAAAATTTTCCTTGTAAACATTAAATTCTTTCGATATAATTTTAATAAATTATATCGAAAGAGGGGATAAAATGTTTTGTAATAAATGTGGAAAAGAAGTTGATGAAAAATATAAATTTTGTAATTTTTGTGGTACTCCAATAAAAAATAATCAGAGACAAAATAGCAAAACAAATAATATTAATAAAAGCAAAAATGATTTGTCAAAAAATCCAATTTTTATTTTAGGAATTGTGTTTTTAGGAATATTAATGTATACTTTTATATTTGTTATTTATCCATCATTAATCAAAAATGATAATATTCAAACGAACTCAAATATTACAGTTAATGATATTGAAGAAAAAACAGAGCTAAATCAAAATCCTTTTCAAATTTTGAACGATTATGATGGTGCATATGAATTTACTATAGAAGATGACAATGGATTAGGGCATATCTTTAAAGCAAAAGGAATAATTATTTTTGATAATGGCGTATGTAAAGCAAAATATAAAATAATATCTGATTCATATAATAGAGAAGAAAAAGTAGAAGGTTACTGTGGATTAAGCACAGATAGTAGATTTTATTTTTCAATATTAAATAGTCAAAAAAAAGAACAATATAAATATCTTTGCCAAAAAAATGAAAATATTTTAAAATGCGTTCAAATAAGTCGATATAATATTGTGGGTTGCAATTTAAACCACGATTTACAACTAAAATACAAAAGTAATTCAAAAGATATAGATAACATATATAATGAGTTTAAAACAGAATATGAAAAAGAAGAGGCAAAAAAGCAAGAAGAAGATTTTAAAAGTAAATGTAATGAATATACTTTTGAACAACTAGCAAGGAATCCAGATAAAATTAAAGGAAACAGTGTAAAAGTAAAAGGAAAAGTTATTCAAGTATTAGAATCAAAAAATACAATTTCATTAAGAGTAAATATAACAAAAGACTCATATGGATATTATAAAGATACAATTTATGTAACATACATTAATGAAGCTGGTGCAGACAGAATACTAGAAGATGATATAATAACAATATGGGGTGGAGCTTTAGGAAATTATAAATATACTTCTATATTGGGAGCTGAGATAACATTACCGTGGATTGAAGCAGAGTATGTAGAATTAGAAAAATAATAAATAAAAATAGATTAAAGGGCAGTCAAATGACTGTCTTTTAATATGTTTTTAAAGAAAGTAGGTGATAAAGTGGTAAGAGAATTTAATCTAATCAATGAAAAAGGACAAACATTTTCATTGATGGATATAAAAAATTATTGCTTATTAACAGAACCTTCTGGACTTGGCTATAATTATTCAAGTGAATATGAGCAAATTGAAAATTCATTTATAAGTAATGTAAGAAAAATTGAACAAGGACAAATAAATGGAATAGTAAACTTTGCAAATTATGATAATTATACTAAGTTAGTAGATTTTATAGAAGGTTCAGAAACTTTAAAATTTCAATATATAATACCACAAAAAGAAAAGACGTTAGAGTTTTACAAAGATATTCAGATACAAGGTTTATCAAAAACTCAAATTCAAACAACAGGAGTTTTATCAGAGACTATAACTTTTGATTGTTTGTCGCTCTGGTACAAAGAAAACAATGTTGTATATTTAGGAGATGAAACAGAGAACGAAATTCGCTGGGATTTTGAATGGGATAGTAGATTTACAGATTATGAAAATAGAAATTTAGTTTTTGAAAATAAGGGGCATGTAGAAGCTCCTTTTTTATTGGAAATGAACGGTTATGTTTTAAATCCAAAAATTCAAGTATATGTAAATAAACAAAAAATATATGAATTAGCATTAACTTTAACAGTAGAAGAAGGAGAAAAACTAATGTATTCAACAAAAGATAATGATTTATTTTTATATTTAGTACATGCGAATAATACGCAAGAAAACTTATTTAATTATTTAGATTTAAATAATATTAACTTTTTCAAACTTCCAAAGGGAGTAAGTGAAGTTAAGGTAAGTGGAGAGAATGAGATATTAAATACAAGACTAACGATTTTTGAAGAATATGTAGCTGTTTAGAGAAGGAGGGTAATATGTTAAAAGGACATGTTTTTAAATTTCAAACTTTTGCAAATGAAGCATTTGCACATTTTATAAATACTTTTCTACAAGGAAATATGGGAGTAACAAAAGGTTGTAGTTTAAGTAAGACAAATAGCTCTGTTACAATTGGAGCAGGATATTTTTGTGTAATGGGAAGATTACTTGAAATTGTAGGAAATGAAACAATTTCAGATATAACAAATACAGGATATTATCAGTTAATATGTGAAATAGATTTAAGTCAAACAAATACAACATCTGAATTAAATCAAGCTTCAATAAAACTTGTAAGAAATGCAAATGCATACTCAAGCTTGACAAAAGAAGATTTGTTTAATGGAGGCAGCTTATATCAATATGAATTTGCACGTTTTAAAGTAACAGAGCAAGGAATAATAGATTTTACAGATAGAAGAACATTCTTAAATTTAACTAGTTTATATAGTCAAATAAATAGTAATTTTAATACTTTATTTAATGCAAAAGACCAAGAAGCAGAGGCATTATTAGAAGAAATAAGACAAGAACTTGCAAATGTAATTGATGGAAGTGTGTATTTATTAAAAGAAGGCGGAACAATGTCTGGCGATATAAATATGCAAGGCAATAAAATAATTTTTTCAAGCAATGGTGGCGTTGAAGGAAATGTTACTGGAAATTGTAGTGGTTCTTCTGGAAGTTGTACAGGAAATGCAGGAACTGCAACAAAATTAAAAAATGCAAGGACAATTGCTATCTCAGGTGGAGCAACAGGAACAGCTACAAGTTTTGATGGTTCAGGTAATATAAGTATTCCTGTAACAAGTTTAGACGCTTCGAAATTATCAGGAACTGCTAGTGTAGCAACAACAGGAAATGCAGGTTCAGCAACGAAGCTTAAAGATGCAAGAACAATTAACGGAACAAGTTTCAATGGAACTGCCAATATAACTACTTCAAAATGGGGTACAGCTAGAACATTAGCTCTTTCAGGAGCAGTAAGTGGAAGCGCAAGCGTTGATGGAAGTGGAAATGTAACAATTAATACATCACAAGCTAATATTGCAGTTTTAACAGGAACACAAACATTAACAGCAAATACAAATGAGAATGTGCAAAATAACAATGCTATGGCGACGAATTGGAAATTAAATTTCCCAACTGGATATAATGCAAATAATTGCGTATGTATTGCATTTGGATCAAAATTTTATAGTGATGCAGGATATAGTTACGAGTTAGATAGTGCTATTTCGACTCAAATGCTTACTGGTGCAACTTACAAATCCATTACTCTTGGAGCTAAAGGTGATACTAATAAAATATCATGTTATGCTTGGAACTGGGCTACATCAGCACGTGACTTTATGTACAAAATAGTTCTTATGAAAATCTCATAAGTAGGTGAGAATATGGAAATATATATATTAGATAACAAGAATTTAAATATATTATCAGTATGTCGTCCTTGTAAATACAATTTAAATTTAGATGAAGAAACAAATGGTAAATCAGAAATTGTTTTACCTTCTCTAAAATGTGCGAAAAAAGGTTTTTATCTTGTTTTTAATGGATTATATAAACAATTTTTATTTGTAATAGATGATGTAATAACATCAAAAGAAGAAAAAGCAGTAACAGTTAGCTTATTAGATATATCAAATATATTCGATAGAAAAATTATTTTAAGAGATAAAGAAAATATGCTGACAAATGGAATTGAAAATTATATAGCAAATGAGATGGATAGAAACTTTATTAATTCAAGTGATAGCATTCTTAATTTGAATTATGTAGATGTATATGTTCATTCTACTACAGAAGCTAATGTAACAATTAATGATGAAGATAATTTATATAATTTTCATACATATTTAATAAATTGTAGACAGTATAAGAATATATACACAGAATTTAAATTTGAAGGAATTATAAATAGAAGATTAAAAATTGATATAGAAAATAAATCAGAAAGTACAATGTTAATTGATACAACACTTGCGGAAGTTACAGGATACAATAAAGTTTATGAAGTAGACCCAGTTACAAAAGTAGAAGCTTATGTTAGAGAAGACGGAAGTGTTTATAATTTATATTTGAAATCAGATAGAACAACAACTACAAATAAAAACGATGTTAATAGATTAGAAGGAAGAATTGAAACAATAAGCTGTGATACATTAGAAAATGCACAAGAAGAAGCATTAAATGTAATAAGAGCAAATACATACAAACATTTAGTAGAATTTAATATTGCAAAAAGCTCAAAATTAATAGATGTAAAAGAACTAAATATTGGAAGACCAATCAAAATAAAAACGCAGGATAGCATATATGACAGTTATATAAGTGCTATCATATTAAGCGATGAAAATTTTGTACAATACAAAACTGGAAACTTAAGAATAGATTTTACAGATAAACAAAAGCTCCAAAAAAGAAGCGGAGTTGCAGGAACAAAGCTTGACGTTTCAGGGGGAAATGTAACAGGTGTTTTAAAGGTTCAAGGAAAAGAGGTTTCAACAAAAGAATATGTAAATAATTTAGATAGTTCTTCTTTTAAAGATTTAGGACTTATTTCTGATTTGCTAGATACATCTGTAATTAAGGGATTTGGTAAATATAATGCAAGTACCTTAAATAAACCTAATGATTTTACACAGTATGGAAGTGTTTTAATTTTTCCACTTGCTGATAGTACACGCGTAGGTCATAGCGTGATTTTGATTGGTAATTATAATAGTACAAATGGAAGAATTGCTATAAAATCATATGTAAATAATACTTGGTCAAGTGATTGGTATTTTATATAAATGGAGGTGCTAAATGATAAAAGAAATAAAAATAAATAATTCAACTAAAAAAGTTGTAATGAAAAAAGAAGATAGATTTTTAGGTGTAAAAGGTGAAAATAAGAATGAAACGCTAAAATTTACATTTGAAGATAATTTTTTAGATGGCGAAGGAATACTTGAAGTACAAAAACCTAATTCTCAAAAAGAATACATAATACTTGATAAAGAAGAAGACTGTTACTTATTAGAAGTAAAAAACAGTCTTCTTTCTGTAGAAGGCGAAATAATAATGCAGTTAGTTGTAAGAATGACTGATAATAGAGTATTCAAAAGTATAGAATATTCAATGCAAGTCTTAAAAGCAATTGAAGCTACTACAGAAATACCAGATGAATATGAAACATGGGATTCTACTTTAGCTGCTAAAATCCTTGAAATAGATAGCAAGCTTCAAGATATGACAGAACTCGAACAAGACCTAGAAGACAAAGTAGAAACAGGATATTTTAAAGGAGAAAAAGGCGATACAGGAGAACCTGGGCAAAATGGAACTAATGGAATAGACGGCCAAGATGGTCAAGATGGTGAAGATGGAAAATCAGCATATCAAATATGGTTAGAAGAAGGAAATGAAGGAACAGAACAAGATTTTTTAGATAGCTTAAAGGGTGCAGATGGAATTGATGGGAAAGACGGCAAAGATGGCGTAGATGGAAAAGATGGAACAAATGGACAAGATGGCTATACTCCAATTAAAGGTGTAGATTATTGGACTAATCAAGATAAAGCAGAAATAGTACAAAGTGCAGTAACACAAGTTGAGGAAGATTTACAGCCAACCATAACATCTATAGAAAACACAGCAGACACAGCAAATAGCACAGCAAATACAGCAAAGAGTATAGCAGAAGGAGCAAATCAAGCATTAAGTTATAGTAATTATCAATCAATGATAACTGCATTTAACGCATTAGCAAATGATGTTTATAATGTAGGTCAAAATGTAATGATAATAACATTAGAAGTACCAGATTTATGGATAAGTGGCATTGAAAGCACAAGCCAAACTTATACATATACAACAGATGAAGCATTTACAACGGCTTTATCAACAAATGGATATGTCCAAGTTGGCTATTATAAATTAAGTGCTTTAGAGACTCAAAAAGTAGATTTAACAAATTATGTAACAAATACAGATTATGCTAATCCTGATGTGGGTGGAGTTATTAAAACTACAACTGTATATGGTACTGGAATGAGTAATGGCCAATTAAGGAGTGTTGCAAAAACATTTACAGAATATCAAAATGCTAGTACTAATATGTTTATAAGCAAAGCAACACTTGAAAATGTATTAACAGGTAAAGATTTAGAAACTGCTAATAATAAAGTGACATCAATAAGTTCAAGTTCAACTAATACAGAATATCCAAGTGCAAAAGCAGTATATGATTATATTCAATCTTTAGATGGAGATGAGGTGAGCTATTAATGAAAGTATTAACTAATAACCAATACTATAGTCAAATTGCTAATGTAATAAGAGAACAAAATGGAACTAATAATACATACACTCCACCACAAATGGTAAGTGCATTAAAAGATTTATTCTATGAAGAAGTTGAAGGAGTTCCACCAATTAGTTTTAATGGAATTGGAGAAAATCTATTAGATTATAGGATTGAAGGTGCTAGTGGTGGTGTGGGAGATAAAACAAATAATTTATTTGATTTAAAAAAAGCGGTAAAGAAAAAATATATAAATTCAAATGGAAATGAAGCAATAAGCTTATCACCAGCACCAGAAAACACTTTAAATCATAGTGATTATGTGTCCATAGAATCAAACGTAAATTATACGTTTACGTGTAACACATCTCAAAATTATAGTTTAGAAAATACAATCGCGCTATGTTGGTTTGATCAAAATAAAAATATTTTAAGTAGGAATACAATGAATGTAAGAGGTAATATAAACAATTATTCAATAACTGCACTTTCCCCATCGACTGCAAAATATTTAATAGTTAATTTTATTGCTTATGTTGATGACGCAGTATTTTATTTAACCGAAGGGACTACTACGTTTTTTGAACCTTATGGTTATAAAATACCTGTTGCAGTTAAACGTAAGGCTAAACATACTGCAACATTGCAATTACATGACTGTTTGCCAACAACAATGATGCTTGATGCACCCGAAGCTCTTTATTATGCCGAAAATGGTCTTGTGGCAGGCACATATTGTTTTACAATTCAACAGGGATATGATGCTGCTTATGGAGGCGGTAAGACCTATAATTTTACACTTACAGAAGATGTTGAGCCTGGAGGACAACTTACATTCAATTGGGCTTATAATACTCAAGCATCTAATTCGAAGATTACATCATATAAATCAGATGTTTTCACTGTTATTGAAAGTAATATATCTGTTGCGGAAGGCAGTGCAGGAACAAGTCTCGGTACAACAGATGGAAATAGTACAAATTTAAATCACATTCAGCGTGCACGTTATGGAAGTAATAATTATGTTCACGGGGCAATAAGACAATATTTGAATAGTAGTGAAAATGCCGGCTCAGTATGGCAACCTCAAACTAAATTTGATAGACCTCCTGATTGGAACTCTGAAATGTCAGGATTTTTAAGGGATTTAGATAGTAATTTTCTTGCATTCGTAGGTATATCTCGTAAAGTAGTAGCTAGAAATAACCCTACAGATGGTGGCGGATATGTTACATTTGAAGATAAATTTTTCTTATTATCGAGAAGTGAAGTATATGGTGGAAATGAGAGTGTACTCATTAATGAGGGAGAGCCTTATCCATATTACTCGAATTATTCTGACTTATCGACAGCTGGTACTGGAAATGATACAAACCGTATAAAAAATAGAAATGGTAGTGCACAAGTTTGGGGATTACGTACTGTAATTACTTCAAGTGCAAGTCATATTCGAACTGTTAATACATCAGGTGGAATTGGGAATATTTATGCAAATAATAAAGGTGATGGAGTTGCTCCAGCGTGTAACATAGAACTTGATGAAGATTATAAATACAATGGTAGAGTATTAAATGTAAAAGACCAAATAAGTGTTACAAAAGGAAATGATATATTAGTTTTTGATGTTATAGGAATTGATGTTGATGAAGAAGTATATTTCGAATCTGAAACAACAAACATTTACATAGATAATCCAATTGAAGAAAACGAAAGTATTTCACTATCAGATACTAACACAAATATACCAACAATAAGAGGAACAAATGTATTAACAGTAGATACAACAGTACAGCCAAGTAATGTATATGTAAAGGTAAGGAAAGAATCATCACATGAAGCTCAAATAAGGCAATTATATGAAAGTGTAAATGCAGAGTTAACACAGTATAAAGCACAATATGGAGAGCTTGGAGGTGAATAGTAAATTGGAAAACATGGCGAATTTAATTGCAAATTATGGAGTATCTGCAATAGTAGTTGTACTTTTTGTTTGGGATTGGGTAACAAACAAGAAGAAGATAACAGAATCGCTTGAAGAAATGAAAGTATCTAATTCAAATACAGCAAAATCACTTGAACTTTTGCAGAAAAGTATGGAAAATCAAGAACAAACTCTTGCAGAAATAAAAAATAATATAGAAAAGAGATGATGTTTTATGAAAGAAGCATTAACACAATTTTTAATTAATCTAGCAAACTTATTTAAAGTAAAGACAATATTAAGTTTAGCAGTAATCATAACAACGTGTATATTAACATTCAAGAATGTTGTAAGTGTAGAAGCTTTTATGGCTATAGCAAGTGCAATAGTTACATATTATTTTACGAAAAATAAAGAAAAGGAGGAATAGGTTATGCGTAGAGTATTTATAGGTGTAGGACACGGTGGAAGTGATTCAGGAGCAGTAGGATATATAGTAGAAAAAAATGGCGCATTAGTAATAGCAACAGCTTGTAAAGATTATTTAATTGCAAATGGTGTAGAAGTAAGAATGAGCAGATACATAGATGAAGATGAAAGTTTAAGAGAAAAAATAAACGAATGTAATGCATATAATCCTGATTTGTGTGCAGACATTCATTTAAACGCTGGTGGAGGAGATGGAGCAGAAGTCTTTCATTCTGTTATCGGAGGAAAAGGCAAAATACTTGCAGAGAATATTTTAAAAGAATTGGAAGCAATCGGTCAAAATTCTAGAGGAACAAAAACAAAAGTCGATACAGATGGAACAGATTACTTTGGATTTATAAGATGTACAAATGCTCCAGCTGTAATTACAGAAGCATACTTTGTTGATAATGCAAATGATGTACAAATAGGAGATACAATTGAAGAACAAAAAATAGTAGGACAAGCTATTGCAAAAGGATTTTTAAGAACATTAGGAATAACAAGTAATAACGATGTTCCAGTAAGACAAAGTCCAGCCGAAAACGGACAAAATACCGCCGAAAGTGGACAAAAAGTCGGAAAAATAGCAAGTATACAATCTACTCTAAATAGTAGATATGGCTTCAATATAGCAGTAGACAATATATATGGTGCAGAAACTCATACAGCATTAGTGAAAGGATTACAAACAGAACTAAATAAACAATTTAATGCGGGATTAGATATAGATGGAATTTTTGGACCTTTAACTAGAAATGCTTGTGTAGTTGTAGAAAAAGGCGACGAAGGAAATATTACATATTTAATTCAAGCAATGCTAATTTGCAAAGGATATGATTTAGATGCAGATTCTATTTTTGGAAGTATCACAGACAGCAAAGTAAAAGAATTTCAAAAAAATAATAATTTAGAGGTAGATAGTCTTGTAGGAAAGAACACTTTTGAAAAATTATTTGCATAAAATATGGGGTAGGTTGATTAATTTCAGCCTACCTCTTTTTTTGTGCCTAAAACAGTAAAATTGAGGTATAAAACTATATGTCTAAATTATAAAAATGGCTTAAAATTGATTCTGAAAGGTTCGTTCTAAATACAAAAATTTGAGAATAGAATTATAAAAAAACCAAATAATAGACATAGATAAAGCAAACTTTACAAATTATGTAAATCATGATACAATTATAATGATACTTAATATTGACAAACAAAAATGTAATGATAAAATTATAAAAAAGATGTCGAAAAATGTCGACGAAAACCGAAAATAATTTGTTCAATAATATTGTAATTTTTTTGGGCTTAGTATAAACTTAATATAAATAATAATAATATATATACTAGGAGTAAAAATGAATGAAGAAACAATAATAGGATACCATACAACAAAAATAAAAAATGTAGAATCAATATTAAAATATGGATTTATTGAATCAAAAGCTAATAAGGGACATTGGCTAGGAAAAGGAATATACTTATTTGAAAATATATATTATGCAATGGAATGGGGAATACTAGGTGTAGTGAAACACGACGTGTACGATTATGATGAAATCCAAAAGTCATGTGGAATACTGATGGTAGAATTAGACACAGAAAATTACAAAGTTATAGATTTTAGCGAACCTCAAGGATATTTGATTTTTGAGCACTTATTACAAATAATACAACATTATTATTCGGAAGAAAAATTTAATGAAATTTTAAATAAAGGATACGCATATATTATAAAAGTAATAGAAGATTTAGAAAGGCAAAATAATGAGCAATATATATCTAGGTATGATGTTATTTGTGCAGTTTATCCTAAATATATAACAAAGACAAAAACAAAGTTACCAGGAGATTTCATTACTTGTATTCAGAAACAAATTTGTATAAAAAATCAAAAAGCAATAAAAAATATAATTGAATTAGAGCATAACAATGTGACAAAAGAAGTATTCAATTTAATAATATATAATAGAGGTGATAAAAATGATTAATGATCCAAAAGATATTGCGGAAATTCTAAAGGCATTGGATAAAATTACGTTTGAGCAATTAGATAGAGCAATTAAAAATGCTGACAAAGAATATGAAGAAATGAAATATGATACGTATGAGAATATAAATCATATGATAAATGAGATTAGCACAGGTGAAATTAAATCTTATATTGCAATTGAATCACAGCAATTAGAATTAAATGAAACTTTTAGTTTTGAGAATATGACAAAAGATTTTATTAATGAAGAAGGAGAAAATATTGTATGGAAGGAAGAGAAAGTATTAGTAGCTTAAAATTCTTAAATTATATAGTAAATAATGTAACATATAAAGCAAGTGAAAAAATAAATGATAATATTACATGGAAATTAATTTTTGACATTAAAAATACAACCAAAGTTAATAATGAAAAAAACAAAATGTGCATAACTCTTAATGTTGGAGTATTTAAAGATGTTGAAAATGCACCTTTTCATATGGAAGTGGAGGCTACAGGATATTTTGCATTAGAAGGTAATGACGATATTTTGAAATATGAAGCAAATGCTATAGCAATTATGTATCCATATTTAAGAGCAATTGTATCAAATTATACAGCATCAGCCAATATATCACCAGTAATATTGCCAGCAATAAATGTTAATGCAATGTTAACAAGAAAAAAAGAGCAAGAAGAAAAAAAAGACTAGAAATAGTCTTTTTTTGATATCCTCGACACCGTTCGACACACAAAGTAAACATAAAATGTTATAATATGCATAAGAGGTGATTAGTATGAACTACAAACTAGAACTATTAATCATAAGAAATCGTGCGAAACTAGAGCAAATGATAAAAAATGGAAGTGACTACAATAAAATAGTAAAACAGAGCCAAAGATTAGACAGATACCTTAACTTAAAAATGAGAGAACTAGTGAAGTAGTTCTCTCATCTTTCTCTCTTTTTGAGGTTAATAAATGCATTCTTTACACATTATAAAATATATAGTAAAATTAATCAAGAGTTTTATTTAAAAGTGGAAATAATTTACAACAAAAATTATCTACTTTTTATCTACTTAGTTTGAGATAATGTAGAATATCACAAAAAAACATTTTTAAAAAAGCTTGTAAAATAGCGTATTTAAGATACTGTAAAAAATGTCGAAAAACATTTGAAATTACAGTAGGTTCAGGTGTTGTATCTGAAATTATTGAGTAAAAACACAGTAAAATAAAGGCTTTCAAGGGTTTCCCTTGAAAGCTATTTTTTATATTTATCTACTTTTTATCTACTCAGTTTAATAAATAGTCAATTTTTTCTACTACATCTGTTTTAGTTTTTGGTAAAGCCTCTAAATAAATTTCAGTAGTTTTTATTGAGCTGTGTCCTAGCAATTCTTTTACTGTAATTAGATTAGCCCCATGTGTTATTAGCATAGTTGCAAAAGTATGTCGTAAATCATGAAATGTTTTATTTTTTATTCCTGCTTCTTTTAATTTTCCTTGATAGACTTTTTGAAAATACTTTAAATCGAAATGCCCATTATTTGGTGCGAAAACAAAATCTGACGACTTTTCCATAGAAGACAATAAATTATATATATTTGTACTCATTGGGATTATTCTAACGGAATTTTCCGTTTTAGGGCTATTTAATTTTATATGGTATTCTTTCTTTCCATCTGTAGAAATATCCGCAAGATAGGATAAATTGTGGATAACATGTATTTCTTTTTTATCAAAATCCAGATCGCTCCATTGCAATCCAAAAATTTCTCCTCTTCTCATACCAGTACCTAGAGCAAAAAGTACAACATTTTCAAATTTATTTCCCTTAAAAACTTCTTTTAATTTATTAATTTCGTCTTCATTATAATATTGAAAAGATTGTTTCTTTTCTAAGATAGTATTAATTGCTTTTTTCTCTTTAGGTAGGGAAATATTTTTACAAGGATTTTTTATAATATATCCTTCTTTTTCCGCATATCCAAAAAACATATTTAATACTTTATTAGTTTTCTTAACATTGTTAGGCGTAGTTGATAAATCATTATAATAATATTGTATTTTTAGTGCTTTTATTTCATTTATAGGAATATCAGAAAAATCAGCAGGTTCAATAAATCTTTTATAAGTGCTATAATAACTTTCAAATGTAGATGCTTTTACTTCATTTCTCTTTATTCCAAAAAGCCATTTTGGAAATAAAGAATTGACTGTTATTAAATGTTTTCCATCTAGCAATCCCATTTTTAAGTCACTTATATATTTATCAGCTTTTTCATTTGCTTCTTTTACTCCAGTACCATAGAATACTTTTTTTATTGCAGTTCCGTCTGGCTTATGTCCTACTGTACGAGTTATTTTATAATAACTTTTCCCATTTACTTCAAAATTAGTCTTCTTTGCCATATTACCTCCAAAAAAATGTTTGTATTTGTTTTGAAAAATAAAATGCTATTTTCTAGCATTTTTTTCTTTAGTAATGATTGATATATAAATTATACTTTTTTACCACAATAGATACAAAAGATGCTATCATTTTTTATTTGCTTGCCACAAAAATTACAGAAAATATAATTTGCTTTTCTTAAACGAAAATTATATTTATCAATTGCATCATTATATAGTTTTTCATACAATGAAATATTTTTTTCAAACATATATGAATTATAGTATTTTAAATTTTGAAAAAAAGATTCCAATTCTTTTATTTTGGCTTTTTCGGTCTTTAAATTTAAAATTTTTACATTAACTTTTTCATAATATCTTTCTATGAATTTATTGATTTCATCAGGTAACATGTTGTTAAATTTATTTAATTGTGAAGCAATTGAAAGACCTTTAATTTGACGTGTTTCATAAAATGGTGTAAGTTGAGGCATGAAAGTTCTAAATTCATCAATGCTTTCAAAAAATTTTTGAGGGTTTGTAGTTGTATTTAGTGTATTTGCTATATGATTTGCTTTATTAAGCATTGCTTTTGGATTTGATGAAGATATATTTGTTCTACTTGCACTTTTTGAATTTGATTTTTTTGAAGAAGTTTTTTTTACTAAATCAGAAACTCCAAAAGTTGTTTTATGATAAATAGAATTTTTTATAGATTTTATAGGATTCTTTACAAATCCTACACCTTTTTTACCGTAAAAAGGATTAATAGCTTTTTTTGCTTTTCTTTTTAACTTTCCACTGGTTCGTGCTTTGATTGATTTTTTTATACTAGGTTTACGCATACCAAATTTCATATTATCCCCCTAAACAATATATCCATATTTTTCTTTATAAAAATTAATAGCATTTTGCATATATTCGACTGTTACATCAAAATAATCAGCTAAAGAATAAAGATTACTAATACCGTTTCAAAATAGCTGATTTTAGTTTTTCATAAGGAATAAGGGTATAGTAACTCCATTTTTTAGCTCGATATTCTTGTTTACTAACTAGATCTAAGCTAGAATTAAATTTGTAAGTTGAATCTGTAAAGTAATGACCTAATTCTTCAGATAAAACTTCTTTTTTCTTTAGTGAATTTTCTGTTTTAGATGAATCAAACATAATAATGTTTATTTTTTCATAATTAATATATGCTCCTGCTGTATTTTCCAAATAAGTATCAATTAAATTAATTTTTTCTCTATCAATTATTTCTTCGATATATTCTAAATTCATTTTATATCCTCATAATTATTTTTTATCTTTATCATCTTTTTCTTGTTTAGCAAGTAAAGCTTCAATAGTGCTTTTTATAATAGCTTTATTTGTATCATTTAAGCCTTTAATTCCAGAAGAAAAGGCAACGTTTACATCATCTATATCAACTTTTTCAGGATTACGAATATCTGATTTGCCAAGCAAATAGTCTGTAGACACACCAAATAAATTAGCAAAATCTTTTACTAATTCCAGTGATTTAGGTTCATACATTCCAGTTTCATATCTAGACAATGCACCTGAAGATATATTTAATTTTTTACAAACATATTCTTGTGTCCAATCTTTTTCAATTCTTAATGATTTAATTCTATCTCCAAAACTCATAGTATTAATCTCCTTTATACATTTATTATACTTTCATTTTATGAAAAAATCAAACGTTTTTCAGTAAATGAAAAAATATTTAAAAAAATTTAAAAAAAGTATTGACAAATTTCAGATAATGAAATAATATATCTTCAGAAACTGAAAGAAGGTGAAAAAAGTGTACGAAAAATTAAAAGAATTAAGAGAGAAAAAAGGATATACAATAGATGATATGGCACAAGTTATAGGTAAGTCTCCATGTAATTATTTTAAAAAAGAAAATGGTGATGTCAAATTTTCAGTTAATGAAGCTTTGATTATTTCTAAATTTTTAAAATGTAAAGTCGAGACTATTTTTTTTAAAACAGAACTTTCAGAAAATGAAAATAAGGAGGAGATGTAAATGGAACTCTTAACAAGAAATCAATTTATGAAAAGATATAACTTAGGATATGACAAAGTACAAAAAATGATAGCAAATAAAGAAGTAGATTACTTAGAGACAGCAGACAGAATAAGAATTGATGAAAACACAGTAAGCATTGAAATGTATAACAATTTACTAGAAAAATATACAAATTTAAAAACAAAGATGGAATCAATAACAAAGATATTAATTTGAGAGGAGGTGAAGAAATATGTTAAGTATAGCAGAATGGCATGAATTATTTAATTATATTTTTGCAATGTTTTTTGGAACAATATTAGCAACATTATTTATACATCAAATTGCAACGACAATAAAAAATAAGAAGAAAATAAAACAAAGTCAACAAATTATACGCGTAGGATTAAAAATCCTTAAAAATGTTTATTAGGAGGTAAATAAAATGTTTAATAATTTAAAAACAATAAGAGAACAAAATAAAAAGATTAAGAATTTAGAGGAGTTAGTAAGTGAGCATAACGCAGAATGGTCTGTGCTATACGCAGAAAACAAACAGTTAAGAATAGAAAATGCAGAATTAAAAATGAATGTAGATTTAGCAGAAAGTAGAACAGTAGAACAAGCAAGACTAATTAAAGCAATATCAGATGAATTAAATATAAATCAATATAATAGCGTAGATAATTTAACTAAAAAATTAAAAAGTATGCTAAACGTGCCTGGTAAACATTTTTAGCATACAAACAAAAATATTTAAATAAACATTCTCTTTGATTATATTAACATAATTTAAGAGAATAGTCAAGGAGGAAAAATGGACGAGATAAAAGCTATAAAATATGACATTAAAAAATTAAGTGAATGTCTAGATTATTTAGAAAAAGCTTATAAATGTCTAGTAGATGTAGATGATACAGATGAAATTTATACAGAGATAGTAGATATTGCTGAAAAAGCAAACGATATAAAAATAAATAAAGAAGTTGCATTGGAGGTAATGTGATGGAAGAAGGTAAAAAAATAACTGATTTAAATAATGATGAATATATAAACGAATTAGCTTATGTAATAAAAATGGAAAAGTTTTATTATGGCAGAAAACAAGAACTATTGAAAGATGCTGAAAGAAGAGGTGGAAATAATGATTAGAGACTTAAAAGAAAATGAAATTGAATGTAAAGTTTCTACAATAAATGAAAAAGGTTGTTCACTTCTTTTATATAAAACAGCAAGAACTGATATGGCGATTTTAGATGAAACTTATGGCGAGATGAATTGGCAATGTGAATATGAAGAAGTAAAAGGAAATATGTACTGTACAATTTCAGTATATGACTCAGAAAAGAAAGAATGGGTATCAAAACAAGATTGTGGAGTAGAATCAGCATTTGGAGATAAAGAAAAAGGTGAAGCAAGTGATGCATTTAAAAGAGCAGGTTTTAAATGGGGGATAGGAGTAGAACTTTATACAAGTCCATTTATATGGATCACATCTGATAAATGTAAGATAGTATCAAAAAATGGAAAATATGCAACATATGACAAGTTTATTGTAGAAAAGATAAAAATTGAAAATAAAGAAATTACAGGATTAGCAATAATAAATTTATCAACAAAAGAAAGGGTATTTGTATACACCAAATAACATAAAAAATGGAACATTGAAAAATTAATAAAATACCTAAAGTTTATCAGACAATTTGAGTTAATAATTTATAAAGAAAAGGAAAGCAACGAAAATATAGATAAGATTTATAAAAATAGGAAAAGAGAGGAGAAAATATTATGAAAATAATGATTTTTAAAAATGATAAGGGATTTTATTCAAGAGGAGTTAGTAAGAAAATGCAAGATGGGACATATCAAAAAGCATATTTCCCAGTACAGTTTAAAAAAGGTGTTGAATTAGCAAATAGAACACAAATAGAAGTAAAAAATAGTTTTTTAAGCTTTTATATGAATAAGGAAAATAAACCAGTTTTTTATGAGATGATAATAGATTTTGAATTGGCAAACGGAACAACAACTGTAGATACTACAGCTATAAATACAGGAAATGATTTTAACAGTAGTGAGTTGCCATTCTAAAAAGTAAAAAATACTAAAGAAAGGAAGAATAAGTTATGGCAAGAAAAAGAATGTTTGACATAGAAGTAGTAGATACAGATTTATTTTTGGATATGCCCCAAACCACACAAAATTTATACTTCCATTTGGGAATGAGAGCAGATGATGACGGATTTGTGAGTAAGCCTAAGAAAATTGTAAAATTGATTAGTGCAAATGAAGATGATTTAAAAATACTAATTACAAAAAAATTCGTAATACCGTTTGATACAGGCGTAATTGTTATAAGACATTGGAAGTTAAATAATTATTTAAGAAAAGATAGGTATATAGAGACAATTTATAAAGAAGAGAAAAGCATGTTAACAGAAGATGAGAATGGGGTTTATGAGCTTGGTATACCAAATGTCAACCAGATGTCAACCAATGGTGTACCCAGTATAGAAGAGAATAGTATAGAAGAGAATAGTATAGATAATAAAAGTAGCATTGTAGTAGCGGAAGGTGAAATAACAGATAAAGAAATAGAACCAGATATAAATAATAAGAAAAAAATACCTTATGATGAAATTGTTAAATTATATCATCAAATATGCTTAAGTTTGCCCAAAGTAATCAAATTGACTGAAAGTAGAAAGAAAACTATAAAAGCAAGATATGAAGAATATGATAGAGATATTGGAGTATTCAGAAAAGTATTTCAGTATGCTGAAGATAATGATTTTTATAAAGGTAATAATAATAATAATTGGAAAGCTGATTTTGACTGGCTAATTAGTCCTAATAAAATGATAAAAATTTTAGAGAAAGCTAATAATGTTGAGATGAAAGAAGAAAAAACAGAGGAAAAAGCAAATGAGAGGAAGTGGCAATAATGATAATTGATGAAAAAGAAGTTGTCAAAGCAATAGGTTTATTAAAAGAAGATGGCGAAATATTTGAAATAAGAGTGTTGGAAAACAAGGGAACATATAGTGCTTATTTTAATGATATTGAGACAGCATTAAGACAATTAAAAACATTAAATGTTGAAGGAAAATCAAATGTTTATATATGTCTACAAAAAATTAAAAATGCCTGTTATTCAAGAGCACAAAAAGATAAATTTATTAAAAATGCAACTCCTACAACTGGAGATACTGATATAGAGGGGTATAATTGGTTATTTATAGATTTAGACCCAGTTAGACCTAGTGGAACATCATCATCTGAAAAAGAATTAAATTATGCTAAACAAAAGGCAAATGCAATTATATTGTATCTAAGAAATAAAAAATTTAGAGAACCAATAGTTGCTATAAGTGGAAATGGAGTGCATTTACTATATAAAATTGAATTAAAAAATGAAAAAACAAGAATTGATTTAATTAAAAAATTTCTTGAAACATTACATATTTTGTTTAGTGATGAAAAAGTTGATATTGATATGAAGAATTATAATCCAGCTAGAATATGTAAATTATATGGAACAATGGCAGAAAAAGGAAGTAACACAAAGGATAGACCATATAGAGAAAGCAAAATTGTTAAAGTGCCACAAAATATAGAAAGTAATGATATTGAATTAATAAAAGAAGTAGTAAAAGATTTGCCTGTGCCTGAAAAAAAAGATTATAAAAATTATGGTGAAAATTTCAATCTGGAAAATTTTATACAAAAAAACAGAATACAAGTAAAAAAAGTTGTAAAAGCAAATGGCGTAACTAGATATATTTTAGAACAATGTTTGTTTAATCCTGAACATAAAGCGCCTGATAGTGCAATTATACAATTAGATAACGGAGCAATAGCTTATAAATGTTTTCATAATAGTTGCAACTATCATAAATGGCAAGATGTAAGACTAATGTATGAACCAGATGCTTATAATAAGCAATATGTAGATTATACAGCAAAACCAAATTATTCAAAACAAGACTATAAAGTAGTTGGAATGTTTGAGGAAAACAAAGAGAAAAAAGGTTTTCTAACAGTTTCGCAAATAAATGAAAAAAGAAAAAATAAACCACAAAAAGAATATATCACTACTGGATTTACTGGAATAGATACAAAGATGATAGGTTTAATAAAAGGTGGAGTAAGCGTTATTAGTGGTAAAAGCGGTGGAGGAAAATCAAGTTTCGTGTCTAACTTGCTAATAAATATGATAGGTAATGGTTACAAAGTAGCATTATACAGTGGAGAGCTTGATCCAGAATTATCTCAAGATTGGATAAATTTACAATTAGCTGGAGATTTTGTTAAAGAAACAAATAATGTTGGATTTTATGAAGTTCCTTGTCGTGTTAAAGAAGCAATAGATAAGTGGGCTGAAAACAGATATTTTGTCTATGAAAATGAAGATGGACATTCTATTAAAAACATTATGGAACAAATAGAAAATATAGTAAAGAAACACAAAACTGATGTGATTATTTTGGACAATCTTATGACATTAGATACAACAGATTTAAGTGAAGACCAATATAGGCAACAAAGCATATTTGTAGATATTATTAGAACTTTTGCTAAAAGAAATAATATTCATATTATTTTTGTAGCACATCCAAAAAAAAATTCAGAAATTATAAGAGTAGATGATATTTTAGGTAGTAGTGAAATTAGAAATAAAGTTGATAATGCATTTATAGTTCATTTAGTAAATGATAATTTCAAAAAATTTGCAATAAACACATTTGATTGGGGAAAAGACAAAGAAAATGAATTATATAAATGTACGAACATATTAGAAATTGCAAAAGACAGGTATACAGGAGCACATGCTAAATCAATGCCATATATCCCATTGTATTTTGATGGGAAATGTAAAAGAATGAAAAATACAGAATATGAAAATAAACATTATGAATGGGAAGAAGATTATATGCCATTTTAAAAATAAATTAAAATTAGTTATAGGGGGAAAGTATATGAGAGCTATATATAAAAAAGTAAATGAAAATCCTAGAATAGTGGAAATAGGTGGCTCATTATTAGAATTACAAAGCATAGTCGGAGGAAATGTTGAAACATTAACAATAGATGATGATTTAGTAATGCTAGTTAATGAAGAAGGAAAAATAAAAGGATTAGAACCTAATATTACATATAACAATGATGTAATTTGTGGAAACATCTTAGTATTGCAAGCTATTGAAGATAAGTTTACTGGAATAGATTTTCAAAATATAGAAAAAGTGATGGAAAAGTTATTGGGAAATAATTCTAATATAACAATGATATGTAATGGGAAAGAGCATAAAGCATTGTATAAATGTAAATTTTGCAATTCCAATAATATAAAATACGAATACATAGAAGGTAATAAAAGTATAAAAGCTACTTGTACTGATTGTGGAAAATACAACAAATTTGTACCTTTAATTAATCCTAATAGAGAATTAAACAAACAGAAATATATTGAACAATACTATGCAATGAACATGGAGGCATTAAATGAGTAATTTAAATGAAAAAGCAATATATCAATTAAAGTGGAATTACAATCATAATTTAAACAGATTTTATAATGGTTGTAACTATTTAGAAGAACATACAGAGCAAATAGATAAATTTCTTCCAACTTTATTGGAGATAAAGGAATCATTAGAGTTGTTTCTGGAAGAAATAATGAAGGAACAAACAGTAACAAATGACGAAGTCTTAAATGGCTTCAAGCTAGGAGGTACTATATGTTAGAGATAAATGAAAAACAATTGTTAAATTTTAATAATGTAAATAGGGCTAGAATACTTAAATATATAGCCCTAGGAATAATCAAATTTAAGGGAGAGTGAAGTACAAATGAAAATAAATCAAAAACAGAGAATAATAAATTACATAAGACAGTTTGGAAGTATAACAAGTAGAGATGCATATATAGATTTAGGAATAACACAGCTAGGAGCTAGAATAGATGAACTAGAAAGAGATGGTTACTCATTTGTAAAAGAGTGGGAAACAGCTAAAAACAGATATGGAGAAGAAACACAATACAAGAGATATTATTTAGCGGATATAGTAACAGAGAATATGAATCATATTCCGCAGATTTAGGAGGAAGTATGGATAAAATAAATATTAATTTATATGGAGGGAAAGGACTTTTTGGAGGAAGAGAGACACCATTAGAAGCAGAAATAACTTATTGTGATAAATATAAAGAATGTTCTTTTTACAAACAAGGCAAATGTTTTAGTGCAGGAAGATGGAAACAAAATTGTAAATTTGGACGTAAAGAAAGAGTGCAGGGCTATACAAGTAGAGCAATGAAATATCAGAGTTTCAGAAGGACATATACAGAAGATGAATGTTATAACAAATTAGATGAACCAAACAGCGTTATTGGAAAAATTGCAAATATATTTGTTTTAAACACAGGTTATTTATACGAAGATGAGGAAAAGAAAACGTATTACATAGATACACAATTTGGGAAAAGTCCATTAATATATTTACCAGAAGAAAAATTTACCAATGATTTAATTAAAATTATCTGTGATGCTAAACCTAAAACAATATTTGATAGAGAAGAGATAAAAAGTTATCAGAAAGAGGTTGTTCCCAGATTTTTATATGAGTTAAAAACAGAATTTGAAGAAATATATAACAGATTTATAGAAGAATATCCTGAATATAAAGAGAAAGAATTAAATTTTATAGGAAGAGAGGCTTATATAAAAACATTAAAAAACGGAACAGAAATAATAGATTGTCATAATAACAAGTGGATAATTGAAAATGATGAAATAGTTTGCTATCACTGGAAAACCTGGTTGCCTTTTGGAAGAAAAACACCTACAGAAACTAGAATAAAAATTACAGATGATATGACATGCAAAGTAACAAATAATAATCAAGTTGAGAAAAATACAAAGTTTGCAGATTAGGAGAATCATGGAACAGCTAAAAAAAGATAAAGTATGTTTTTATTGCTATGGCTGTAACAAGTTAGAAACAGACTTTAGAGGAGTAAACAGATGTAAAAATTTTGTTTCAGCTGTAGCGGATTATCAAGAGAAAATAAGAGAGGAGCTAAAGAAGAAGTGAAATATAGTTTTGAAATAAAAGAAAGAGCAATTGGCAAAGAAAGACCAAGATATAGTGCAAAAAATGGCAGAATGTATACACCAACTAAAACAAGTAGTTTTGAAGAAAAAGTAAGATTTGCATTTAAGAGTAAATATAATATTGCACTAGAACCAAGCACAGGGGAATTTAAAGTGAAAATAACAGCATATTTTAAGCCAGCTGAAAGTTTAAGCAAAAAGAAAAAGCAAGAGTTAATAGATGGAGAATTTGGATTTTTACATAAGCCAGATGCTGATAATGTTGCAAAAGCTATTTTAGATGCATTAAATGGACTAGCATATAAAGATGATAGTCAGGTTGCAAATTTGCTGATATTTAAGCTTTATGGAGAAGAGAACAAGATATTAGTTGAAATGGAAGAGATAAATTGAACAGGAGTGAAAACAAATGAAAATATATGGAATATACGATATTACAAATAAAGAGCAATGTGTGAGAATTGGCACATTGGAAGAATTAATAAAATTTTTTGATATACCATCAACTGTAAAAAGTGCTAAAAGAGCATTACAAGGGAATAACAGTAAATATAAATTAGTGTATTTATTTGAAGAAGTGTAAATGGAGAAACATATGAGAGCATATGCAATATATGATACTAAGTATTACGAACAATGTATTGGAATATTTTATTCAACGAAAGAAATTGCAAAATATTTTAATATGAATCAGAAAGCAGTAATTGCAGGAATGAGTAGAAAACATAAAATAAAAGCTAGATATGAAGTTGTAAAGATGAAAATAGATGAAATGTGAATGGAGGGGAAGATGAATGGATAAAAAGGAAGTATATTTTGTAATAGTCAATTTAGAAAATTTAAGATTTGAAGATAATGGAGAAGATGTAAATTTTATTGAAAATGCAGAACATTTTGATACTTTAGAAGAAGCTAAAGAAAACTTAAAAGAATATGATGATGACTTTAAAGGTGGTATATATAAAGTGTCAAAAAGATGTTATTACGATTTTGAACTTCAAAAGGAGGAACTATAGTGGAAGAGATAAAAGAAAATGAATACATTAGAACAACACAAGGAACTATTACAAGAATAGAAAATACAGATTGGAGGAGTAAATCTATGAAATATAAATATTATTTAACAGCAATACAATGCAATAGATTATATTCTAATTTCATGAAAAGTTGTGGTTTAGGAATTGAAGATGTAGGAGTTCAAATTCAAATATCATTTATAACAGACAAAGAGCCTAATAAAGAAAATGTAAAGAAGATTGAGGAGTTACTTGAAAGCAGTAAAAATGAAAAAAAATTAGGGGCTTATTATAGAAATGTAAAATTTGCAAAAGCAGAAATTGTAGTGGAGGAGTAAATCTATGAAAGAAGTTCAAAAAGTTTTAGATGAATTAAAAGAAGTAAGACCAGAAAAACTTACTGGCGAAGCAAAAAGATTATTTGAAGCAATAATGAAAATTGCAGATGAGAGAGATGAGCTTTTAAAAGAAAGACAAGCTGATAAAGAGAAGATAAAAGAACTATACGAAATTATTATTAATAATAAACCACATATAGCACAGCAAAAACTAAAATTATATATAGAAGAATTATTAAAAGATGAAGGAGAATAGAAAAATGGATAATGATTATTTAAAACAAGATAGAGAACTATTCTTATCAGACTTAAAAGAAGGGAAAATAATACTAGCTGATGTAGAAACAGATAAAGAAGGAAATACAACTTACTATTATATTCAAAAAATATGTTAGGAGGAATAATCAATGACAAATGAAATGATAATAAAAAATATTAAGGAAGCGAAATTGATTTTATCATGCAATAACATTGTAGAATTAATTGTTGTAATACATGAAGGAAGAAAACAAGGATTATATAAAAATAAATTTTGGGATTTAGATAATGATGAAGAATTAGATTTAGATAAATTAAAAAAAATAGCGATTGAGCTAGTATTAAAAGAATTAGAAAAGCAAGACAATAGAATAAAAGAACTAGAATCAGATAAAGAAATTAAAGATAAGACGATAGAGTTGTATATAAATCATATTTATAAGAATTGTGATTTTGATAATAGAACATCAACGAAAAAGCAAATAAAACAATATTTTGAAAATTTAGCAAAAGAAAGTGGTGAGATAGATGAAGATAATAGAATTATTGAATAAGATTGCAAATAATGAAGAAGTACCAAAAAAAATAAAAGTAAGTTGTTATGAATTTGAGTGGAGAGAAGAAGGAAGATATTATGCAAACACAACAAAAGGAAATTATCAAACTTTGTTGCAAGACTGGTTAAATAATGCGAATAAATTGAATAGTGAAGTAGAAATAATAGAAGAAGAGATAGATATACAGAGTATAGAAGAAATAGTTGGAAATACAGATGTAAGAATGAACAATAAAGAGATATCAGCAGAAGACTATTTTTATACAATAACAAATATAGTTTTATCAATAAACGAGCTGAAAAACAAACAAAACGAATCATTAAAAGCAGTAAAACAGCTAGATAAAAATATAAAGGAGTTGAGATAGATGAGTGATTATGAACAAATTGTAATAAGCGCTGAAAGATATGCACTAGGAAGAATGACATATATAGTTAGTGTAACAGTTAATTACATACTAGAACAAATAGAAAATGATAAATTGTCAGATAAATGTTTAGATGTTATTGCAGAAGATATAAGACATACTGAAAATTTAGGAATGGACTGTGATAAAAAAGAATGGCTTAGATTATTGGATAGAATTGAAGAAGTAATTTAACAGCTTGACAAATAAATACAGAAGAAATTTTAAATGTATATGGAGGTAAAGAAAGATGAAAAATAAAATATTAAAGATTAGTGTATTAGTAATAATGATAATAGTTAGTGTGTTTGCACTAACTGGGTGCACAGGGGGGCAGACTACAGATACAAGAAAAGATGTAGAGGCTACATTAAATATAGGAGATAAGTTAACAAGCAATCAACCAACACCAAAAGATATAGATTACAGTTTAGAAAGATATAATTTAATCAGAAGAGCATATTGGGTAAATGGGCAAAGAGAAAAAGCAAATACTTTAGTATGTGAAATAGAAAAGCCTTTAGGTTATATAGCATTATTTTTAGACAATGGAGCTTGTGCAGGTAAATTTATTGTTGATGGAAAAGTAACAAGTTTGAATAGTTTCTTAACACCAGATAGTGAATATTATTCTTTAGAATATGGTGGTACATATACAAAAGAAAATAAATGGATGCCAGATGTTGATGGGAGCTATGGAGAAAATGATAATGGAATATTTTTCTTCACAACAGATGGTAAATATGTAGAATGGACAGGCACATATTTATATAGTGATATACCATTTGAAATACAAAATCCAGTAGTAACATATAAGGAGGGAAGATAATATGAAAAAGGCATTATGTGTAATAGGAATAATAATTTTAATAATAGGAAGTATAGTATGTTTAATAATAGGAAGTACAGGTTTACGTTGGTTTGATATATGGTTTACCAATAAAACTACATACATAGATAAAAAAATAGATGATGCAACGAATTACGATACAATTAAGAAAGTAGAAGATACTTATAGAAGTATGATAAGTTCATATAAAACTGATAAAGCAACATATCAACAATATAAGAATAGTGACAATTCTGAAAAACAAAACTGGGCTGAACAAGCAAAAATGAGAGCTAATAAAACGGCTAATACATATAATGAATACATCTTAAAAAATAGTTTTGTATGGAAAGGGAATGTGCCAGATGATATAGAACAAAAACTACCAATAATAGAATAGGAGGACAAGCCTATGACTAAAGAAGAAATTATAAAAGAAATAGAAAAAGCATTAAGCTATTTAGAAACAGTAGATTGTATGACACTTAATAAAACGGTACAAACAGCTAGCAGTAAAAAGGTAAATAAAACATATGATATTTTAAATAAATTGAAAAAGAATTTACAGGGAGGATACTAATGAGATTAAGCAAAGAAGATTATAAAAAAGCAGAAGGATGTTTAAGAAGATATAATTATAATTGCATAACAATAATGAACATAAGAGCAGATATAATGAGTATAGGAGCACCAAGTATAGATGGAATGCCAAAAGCTCCATACAGTATTTCAGATTCTGTATATAATCAGTACATAAAACTACAAGAGGATAAAGAACTACAAAGAGCATTAAAAGAATATAAAATAGTTAGACAAGCATTAGAATTAGTAAATGCAGACTGTAAAGAAATATTTGAAAATTACTATCAAAAACAAAGAAACAGATGGGAAACAATTGATAAGTTAAGTTTATCAGAAAGAACGTTTGTAAGAAGAAAAACAGAATTGATAAATGCAGTTCATAAAGAATTAGAAAAATTTTGGCGTGAAAATGGCGTAACTTTTCAAAAATAAGTGGTATAATTAGTACAAGTAGTAAAATATTAGGTACTAAAGAGTTAGTTATATATGTATAGCTAGCTCTTTATTATAGAAATAAACGAACAGTTCGAGTCTGTGACAGCCGTCGAAAGATGTGGAGGAGCAGTTAAAATCTGCTATAGGAAAGTTTATTTCTGCGAATAATATTACTCATCTACCAAGTTGTAGAAGGGGATTCTGAAGAAGTATATATAAAAGTATATGCTTCTTTTGTTTTTATAAATAGTGCACAGTAGAAATAACATAGAATGCAGATTAGCAACAATTAGGTGAGCTGAAGTTGAAAAAGTAAGCGAGCTGAAGTATAAGCTAATCAGTTCTAGAGTGCAATATTCTATAACTATTTCTATTGTGTAGTGTTTATAAAGTTGAAAGAGGTGTTAATTATGTCTATACAAGAGTTAATAAAGAAACATTTAGAAGAAAAGTGTGAGAATTGCACAGTAAAAGATAAATGCACAGGTATTACAGTTTCAAATTTCAAAGATAAAACAAAATGTGTTGAATATGAAGGAGAATAAATAAATGCAAGTTTATGCAAATATATTTTATTTTAAAAGAATCTGTAGAATAGGTGGTACAGAACAATTCTTATATGAAATTGCTAAAAAATATAAAGATTATGATATTACAGTTTTCTATGATGATGCAGATATAAATCAATTAAGAAGATTAAGAAAATTAGTACGATGTAAAAAACATATTAAAGGCGAAATTGTAAAATGCAATAAAGCCTTTTTTAATTTTAATTTAGACATGATAGATGATGTAGAAGCAGAAGAATATTATTTTGTATCACATGCAAATTATAAAGAATTACATAAAGCACATGGTGGATATATTCCGCCAATAAAAAATGAAAAATTAACACATTACATTGGAGTATCTCAATTTGCTACAGATAAACTTGATGAATATGCAAAAATTATAGGAAGTAAAATTAGAACACAAAAATGTTATAATCCATTAACTTTAGAACCAAAACAGAAAGTAGTTAGATTAGCGAGTGCCTGTAGATTAGATGATAAAGTAAAAGGTGGAGAAAGAACATTAAAACTTATAAAAGCATTAGACAAATATTGTGAAGAAAATAACAGAAATTATATTTGGACCATATTTACAAATCCAACGAAAGTACAAGTAGATTCCACAAATGTTATTTTAATGAAACCAAGATTAGATGTAAGACCATATTTAGCGGATAGTGATTATGTGTTACAACTTAGTAATGATATGGAAACATACTGCTATACAATCAATGAAGCGTTAGGATATGGTGTACCAATTGTTACTACACCACTTACAATATTAAATGAATTACCAATTACGGAAAATGAGCATATTGTATTAGATTGGAACTGTGAAAATGTAGATGAAGTTGCAAGACAAATATTTGAAAAAGAAGTTAGACCATTTAGTTATACAGCTCCAGAAGATAATTGGAGTAATATATTAGTAAAAAAAGAAAGTACATACGAGGAGGAAAAGAATATGAAATATATAGTAGAAGCAACAGATTTATATGCTAAATCAAATACATATGATGTTGAACTTAGTAAGCATAAAAATGTAAAACAATATATTCCTAAACAAGGTGAAAGATGGGAAGTTAATTTAGAAAGAAAACAACTGTTAGAAGAAAAAGGGTTTATAAAAGTAATTGAAGAAGTAAAAGAAATTGAAACTGCAAAAAAAGAAGCAAATGCAGAAAAAGCAGTAAAGAAAACTACGAAGAAAGCAAAGTAATATGGCATATAGAGATAATCCTGAAATAGCAAAGAAATATAATTGTGAACGATGGCGAAAATTAAGACGCCAAAAGCAATTATTAAATCCGTTTTGTGAAAGATGTTTAAAGAAGCGGAATATATAACAGTGTTTATATAATTCATCATAAAGAATACATTACAGATTTAAATTATGAAGATGATAATATATTTTACAATATAGATAATTTAGAAAGCTTATGTTTGGATTGCCATAATCGGTGAGCATTTCGGTCAAAAAGTAGATTATACTTTTGATGAGAATGGCGATTTGATAAAGCTGTAAGATAGCCCCCTAGTAGTATTAAGAATTTAATCGTCTAGACAACGGTGGCTGGGGCTTCGAAAAATATGCAGGTTATTTTATGATAACCCCACCTAAAAGGAAGTGAAATAATGGCAAAGAA
>CAMKSF010000012.1 GCA_946415375.1 uncultured Clostridia bacterium | reverse complement strand
TTTCAATATTTTATTTTCAATTTACATGTGACATATCTATTTTAAACCTATATTTGACCTTTTAATAAACAAAAAACGGAAATGCTTTTTAGCACTCCCGAATAAATACTAGTCTTGTGTATATGGTAATACAGCAATTTGTCTAGCTCTTTTTATAGCTAGAGTAATATCTCTTTGATGTTTTGCACATGCCCCAGTTGTTCTTCTAGGTAATATTTTACCTTTATCATTAACAAACTTTTTCATGATATCAAAGTTTTTATAATCTAAAACAAAGTTTGGATCTCCACATAATGGACATACTTTCTTTCTTTGTTTTCTTAATCTTGGATTATAATCTTCATCATAATTTTTATTATTATTTCTGTTATTTTTCTTATTTTTCTTGTCTGCCATTTATTTCACCCCTTAACTAAAATTTATTAGAATGGTAAATCATCTGCGCTAGATACTTCGAAATCTGTACCTGCTCCTGCATCAGCGTCCATTCCTCCTGGCATTGTTGATCCGAAAGCATTATCAAAAGCTGCACTTGAACTTTCTCCATCTCTTTTGCTATCTGCAAAATATGTTTCCTCTGCAACAACTTCTGTTATATAATGTTTTCCTTTATCATCATCCCAAGTTCTTGTTTGAAGTCTTCCAATGACTCCTACTTGTTGACCTTTTTTAAAGTATTTGCTGCAAAATTCTCCTTGTTTTCCCCATGCTACTACATTGAAGAAATCTGCTTGTCTTTCTTCCCCTTGTCTTACAAATCTTCTATTTACAGCTAGTGCAAATGAAGCTACTAATGTATTTGAAGTTTGAGTATATCTAACTTCTGGATCTCTTGTTAATCTTCCCATTAAAATTACTTTGTTCATTTAAATCACATACCTTTCTTTAAAAAAGCCCCAACTTTTCTTAATTTTCTTTTCTTACAACGATGAATTTTAATATTTCATCTGTTATTCTGTAGTTTCTTTCTAATTCTGCAATTGAATCAGGTTTAGCTTCAAAGTTAATTACCATATATGTTGCTTCTGAATTCTTTTTGATGTCATATGCTAATTTCTTTTTGCCCATATTTTCTACAGATTCTACTTTTCCGTTTTCATTTATTAATCCTGTAAATCTTTCTTCTAAAGCTTTTACAGCTTCATCAGTACAATTTGGATTAATAATGATTACACTCTCGTATTTATTCATTATTTCCACCTCCTTCTGGATTATAACCCACAATCTTAAGTTGTGAGTAAGGATGTTAAACATCTTTTTAACAGATAATATTGTATCATAAAAAATCCCTCTTTGCAAGGGATTTTTGATAATATTTTAATAAACTATTACTCTAAGCAGTTTTAAGTTCAACTATTATCACTTATTTTTAAGAGAGTATCTTTTTTATGAGGTGATTGTATTGAAATCTTTATACAATTTATTGTATATAATTATAATACTGCTTTAATACTACAAAATAATAAAAAGTCAATGTTTTACAAACTTTTTTCATCGCAATATAATACATTTTTCGACATTCATTTTTATTTTTAATATCCTCTTGGCTTTAGTTCCAAATAAATAGGCTTTTCTTCACCAACCATAGTTGATTTACCGGTGTCCTGGATATACTATCGTTTCATCAGGTAGCTTCATAAGCTTATTTGTTATTGAATCTATTATATCTTTAAAACTTGATGTAGGAAGATCTGTTCTTCCCCATGCACCTCTAAATAAAGTATCTCCAGATATAAGTAATTTTTCTGATTCACAATATAGTGATGATGATCCTATTGTATGACCTGGTGTATATATAACTTTAAATTCTAGTTCTCCAAGATGTATTAAATCTCCATCATCTACTCTTGAATCCGCTTCTAACTCAATTTCAGGCATATCTATTATTTGAGTTAAATTAACAGTCATATCATTAAGTCCTTCTGCATCAAATCTGTGAATTAGAATCTTTCCACCTTTTCTATTTTTTAATTCTGTAACTCCTCCAATATGGTCTCCATGACAGTGTGTTATATAAATATATTTTAAATTCGCTTCTAAAATATCTAGTATTTCTACTATCCTATCAACCTCTCCTGCAGGATCTATCACCATTGTCTCTTTTGTATTTTCATCACAGATTATATAGCAATTTGTCGGGTCACCAATCCAAGTATTAATTTTTAATCTCTTAAGTATCATTTATAATTTATCCTCCAATGTTGGAAAAGAGAACCATCCCCTTTTCCAACTTTTAAATTTTCTTTCTCTTAACCTCATAAACACTATCTATTTTTCTAAGTGCTTTTAGTATATTATTCAAATCATCTACTCCCTGCGTTTCAAGTGTTGCATCTATAATAGCAGTTCTATCATTAGAAGCCTTAGCACTTACAGCAACTAGTTTAGCTTTTGCATTACTTATAGTATTAATAACATCTGCTAAAAGATTATTTCTATCATTTGCATCTATTTCAATATCAACTTGATAAGAAATTTTTTCTTCCTCAACCCATGAAACATCAATCATTCTATTTTCTTCTTTAATAAGTTCTTTTACATTTACACAATTTTTTCGATGAACTGAAACTCCTCTTCCTTTTGTAATATATCCTATTATTTCGTCTCCTGGAAGCGGATTACAACATTTAGAAAGCTTTACCAAACAATTGTCTATACCTTTTACTATAATACCATTGCTTGATGGTTTTGTTTTGTTAGTTTGTCTTTCTGTTGCAAGCTCTTTTATTTCTTCTTCTAAGTTATTCTCTTGATGATATTTTCTATATTCAATAAGCATTCTAGCAATTACTTTATTTGCAGTATTAGCTCCAAATCCAACTGCTGCATACATTTGGTCTAAGTTCTCATATTTATATCTATCTAGCATTGGTTTAATATATTCTACTTTAAATAAATCTGCATAATCTATGCTTATCCTCTTAACTTCTTTTTCAATTAATTCTTTACCTTTTTCAATGTTTTCTTCTTTGTTCTCTTTTTTAAACCATCCATTTATCTTATTTCTTGCTGATGAACTCTTAACAAATTTAAGCCAATCCATACTTGGTCCTTTTGAGTTATCAGAAGTAATTATTTCAACTATATCGCCACTTTTTAGCGGTGTAAGTATAGGCATCATTTTACTGTTTATTTTGCAGCCTACCATATGATGTCCTATCTCCGCATGAATATTATATGCAAAATCTATTGCATTTGCACCTTTTGGTAATACTTTTATTTTTCCTTTTGGAGTAAATACATAAACTTCATCCTCAAATAGTTCAGTTTTTAGTGTTTCCAAAAACTCTTGTGGATTCTGCATATCTTTTTGCCATTCTATTGTTTCTCTAAGCCATGCTAGTTCATCTTGTTTAACTTTTACGTTTTGTTTTCCTATTCCCAAAAAGTTTGCCTCTTTATATGCCCAATGTGCAGCAATACCAAACTCTGCAACTTTGTGCATATCCCAAGTACGTATTTGTACTTCAAAAGGAGTTCCTTTTTCACCTAGAAGAGTTGTATGTATTGATTGATACATATTAGGCTTTGGAACAGCTATATAGTCTTTAAATCTTCCTGGCATAGGATTGTACATTTCATGGACAATACCAAGAGATGCATAACAATCTTTTACTGAATTAACTATAATTCTTATAGCAAATAAATCATATATTTGGTCTAATGTACAATTATCCCTTTGCATCTTTTTATATATACTATAAAAATGTTTTGCTCTTCCTGTAACCTCTACATCAATTCTTTGTTTTTTAAGAGCTACTCTAATATCTTCCATTATTTTGTCTAAGAACTTTAGTCTTTCTTCTCTTTTTTTATTTATTCCTTCTACAATTTCTCTATATTCTTCTGGGTATAGATATTTAAACGCTAAATCATCTAATTCTGCTTTAATTGAATATAGCCCCAGTCTATTTGCAAGAGGAGAATACAAATCCATTGTCTCTTTCGAAATTGCTATTTGTCTATCTCTTTTTAAGAATTTTAGTGTTCTCATATTATGAAGTCTATCTGAAAGTTTTATTAAGATAACTCTAATATCTTTTCCCATTGCTAGAAACATTTTTCTATAGTTTTCAACTTGGTTTTCTTCTAATGATGCAAATTGTATAGTACTAAGTTTTGTAACACCTTCTACCATTTCTGCAACTTCATTACCAAATTCTTTTACTATATCTTCACTTGTTGCATCTGTGTCTTCAATAACATCATGCAACAAGGCAGCTGCTAGAGTATGTTCATCTAGTCCCATTTCAGCTAAAACATATGCCACCTGTATTGGATGAACTATATATGGTTCTCCTGAGTTTCTTTTTTGATCACCATGTTTTTCCAAAGCGTAGTTATATGCTTTCATGATAAATTTACTATCAACTCTACGTGAAATTTCTTTCTTTTTTGAAATAATATCTTGTATTGTAACCTCTTTTATTTCAGACATCTTATCCTCTCCCTTTTAGATAGATTTCATAACATCTTTTATATTAATTTGAATTTTATTATTCCCGTTAAATGAATTAATTTCCAAACTACCTGCCACATCTAATTTATCACCTATAATAAATTCATCTGCCAAATAACCTAAATTAAATCCTATTGCATCTACATATGTATTTTTATTACTTTTCAAAGTTAATTTCAAATGCTTTCCCCCTGTTAAAGCTCTTATTGAATCAACCTTTAGATTTTTAAATGCAAATATCGGTGTTTTATTTCCTTCACCTATTGGCTCAAGTAATTCTAAACTTTCAACCATATCTTTATTTATTTCATCTATATTAAATATGCAATCAATATTAATTGTTGGATTTTTCTCCCCAATATTAAAATCTTTTGCAATTTTTTCAAACTCTGTTTTAAGTTCTAATAAATTATCTCTTTTTATGCTTAATCCCACTGCCATACTGTGACCACCATATCCTTCAAGGCAATCTTTACATTTTGAAAGAGCTTCATGCAAATCAAATCCAGGAATACTTCTTCCCGAGCCCTTTCCTATTTCTTCGTTATTTTCAAAACAAATAAGCAGACAAGGTTTATAGTATAAATCTGTTATTTTTGAAGCAACAATTCCAACCACTCCATGATGCCATTCGTTTCCCCATAAAACAATGCTATTTTCTTTTTCTAATTTATTTGTTTCTATTTGTTTAATTGCTTCATCATATATTCTCTTTTCATATTCTTGTCTATCATTATTATATTTTACTATATTTCTTGCTTTTTCTGTTGCCTCTCTCATACTATTTGACATTAACAAATCCAGTGCTTCATCTGCAAATCCCATTCTCCCACAAGCATTAATTCTTGGCGCAACACCAAATGAAATTGCTGTTGAATCTATCTTTTTATATCCTGATATGTTTAAAAGAGCAATTAATCCACAATTCTTTGTTTGCTTTAATAACATAAGTCCTAGTTTAGTTATTACCCTATTTTCATCTTTCAAAGGAACTATATCAGAAATTGTTCCTAACGCAACTATATCTAAATATTTTAAATACTCTTTTTCTTCTAAATTTAATCTTTGGCTCAAGGCTTGACATAGTTTAAATGCAACTCCTACTCCTGCAAGCTCCCTAAAAGGGTATTTGTTGTCTTTTCTTTTACAATCAACCACTGCAATTGCTTTTGGTAAATTTTCTCTTGGCTCATGATGATCTGTTATTATTGTTTCTATTCCTAATTCTTTTGCATATTCTATTTCCTCAATACATGTTATTCCACAATCAACTGTTATCATTAAATTATATCCTTGTTTTGCAATCTCTTTTATTGCTTCTTTATTTAAACCATATCCTTCATCTAATCTATTTGGAATATACCATCCAGCATCTATCCCTATACTCACTAAAAAGCTTTTTAATACTGTTATGCTTGTTATACCATCAACATCATAATCTCCAAAGATTATGATCTTTTCTTTGTTTTCTATTGCTTTTAGAATTCTTTCTACAGCTTTTTCCATATCTGGCATTTCATACGGGTTATGAAAATCCTTTCTTGTTGGTTGTAAATATGTTTTTATATCTTCAATACCTCTATTCGACAAAATTGTTGCAAGCAAGTTATTAATATTATATTTTTCTTGTATTTCTTTAACTTTTTCCTCATTTATTTTATAGTAAATCCACTTTGATTTCATCATAAATCCTTTCTATACCAATCAATATATAAAATATATATTATATATCGAAAAAAGTCAATAAAATAGAAAAAAAGTTGCAATTTAATTTGCAACTTTTTAACTGTTATTATTTAGCATAATCAACTATTCTTTTTTCTCTAATTACATTAACTTTAATTTGTCCTGGATATTCCATTTCTTCTTCTATTTTCTTTGAAACATCTCTTGCTAGTACTGTCATTTGATCGTCATTGATTTTATCAGGTTTAACAATAATTCTTACTTCTCTTCCTGCTTGTATAGCAAATGATTTTTCTACACCTTCAAATGAATCTGCAATTGCTTCCAAACTTTCTAATCTCTTTATGTATGCTTCTAATGTTTCTCTTCTTGCTCCAGGTCTTGATGCAGAAATTGCATCTGCAGCTTGTACTAAAACAGCCTCCATAGTTTGTGGCTCAACATCTCCATGATGTGCTTCAACTGCATTTATAATTAATGGATTTTCTTTATATTTCTTTAATATGTCAACACCAATTTGTACATGTGTTCCTTCCATATCATGATCTAAAGCTTTACCAATATCATGTAATAATCCAGCTCTTCTTGCTTTTTTTGCATCTAATCCTAATTCTTCTGCCATTATCCTTGCTAAATTTGATACTTCAATTGAATGGCTTAAAACATTTTGACCATAACTTGTCCTATATTTTAATTTACCAAGTAATTGTATGATATCTGGATGTAAGTTATTAACTCCTGTTTCTAAAACTGCTCTTTCTCCCTCATCTTTTATAGTTTGGCTAAGTTCTTCTTTTGCCTTTTCTACCATTTCTTCAATCTTTGCTGGATGAATTCTTCCATCATCAATTAATTTTTCTAGAGCAATTCTTGCAACTTCTCTTCTTAGTGGATCAAATCCTGATAAAATAACTGCCTCAGGTGTATCGTCTATAATTAAATCTATTCCTGTAAGAGTTTCTAATGCTTTTATATTTCTTCCTTCTCTACCAATTATTCTTCCTTTCATTTCATCACTTGGAAGATTTACAATTGATACAGTTGTTTCGGAAGTATGATCTGCTGCACACTTTTGTACTGCATAACTTATTATTTCCTTAGCATTTTTTGTTGACTCCTCTTTAGCTTTTTGACTTAAATCCCTTATTAGTTTTGCTTTTTCTGTACTTATTTCCTTTTCTAATTGGTCTAATAAAAATTTCTTTGCTTCTTCTTTACTAAGTCCAGCTATTCTTTGTAATTCTTGAGACTCTTTTTCAAATAATTCATTTACTTCCTTTTTTTGAAGTTCTATACTTTCATACTCTTTTTCTAAATTCTTTTCTTTTTGTTCTAAATTATCTGAACGCTTGTCTAAATTTTCTTCTTTTTGAATCATTCTTGATTCTTGTTTTTGTACTTCGCTTCTTCTTTCTTTAATCTCTTTATCTAATTCATCTCTATCTTTCATTATTTCTTCTTTTGCTTTAATGATTTCTTCTTTTTTAATATTCTCTGCTTCAACTTTAGCTAAATCAACTAATCTTTTTGCTTCTATTTCGGCTCCTTGAATCTTAGATTCAGCAATTCTTTTTCTTAAAAACATTCCTAGAAAAATTCCAATTGCTATTGAGATTAAGAAAGTTGCGATTATGACTACTGTATTCATAATCATACACCTCTTTCTTATTAAATTTTCAATGTGCAAATAAATATATAATATAAAATTGTGACTTTTATTTTATTAAATATATTTCTCTACCCTTATAGTATATAAAAATTATTGTAAACTGTCAAGACCTAATTTATATTTTTTAGTTAAATCCGCTATTATAAAGGAATAGAAAAAGATGGAATCGTTATTCCACCTTTAAATATTAAACTCATTTTTTATTTTGCATCTTTTACTTCTTTTTCTTTATTTAAAAATTTGAAAGCAAATGCAGCTAGTACTGAACCAACTAATGGCGCTACTATGAATACCCATACTTGTTTAATTGCTTCATATTTTCCAATTATAGCCATTACTGTTGCTGGTGCTAAGCTTCTTGCTGGGTTTACTGATGTTCCAGTTAAGCTAATTCCTAGAATATGTACAAATGCAAGTGTAAGTCCTATTACTATTCCTGCAACTGAAGATTTCTTTTCATCTGATGTTACACCAAGTATTGTATAAATAAATACAAATGTTAATACTACTTCAACTAATAAAGCTATCCACATATTGATTCCTAATGATGAAGCTTCTCCAAATCCATTTGTTCCAAGCCCTACAACCAAAATTCCACCTGCTTGTGCAACAGCATCAGAAAAATGAAGGATTAAATATAGCAAACCTGCTCCTACAAATGCTCCTACAACTTGTGCTATAACATAGAAAAAGAAATCTTTTAAAGTCATTTTCTTATTTATAAGCATCGCTAGTGATACTGCAGGATTTACATGGCATCCTGAAACATCTCCTATAACATATGCCATTGCAACAATTGAAAGACCAAATGCTAATGCAATTGCTACTATATTTCCTGTAATAACAGCAGCTCCACATCCGAATAATACTAATACACATGTTCCTATTGCTTCACAAAAATATTTTTTCATAAAATTTCCTCCTTTAAAAATTATAAAAACATTATATTCTTTTTTTTATTTTCAGTCAATATAAATTATTGATTTTTTTTATATTTTAAGACAACAGATAAAATTTGTATTTTTTATATACAATTAATAATATTTTATTAATTATTTTTCTTCCTGTTTTTTTTCTGTTAAACTCTCTCTTTCTTGTGCATGTATAATGGTTTCCCCTACTACAGCTGAAATAAATTTTTCAAACGGCAATCTAGTACTCATTTCATCAATATAACATTCAGCTATTAGAGCTGTATGAAATTCCTCTATTGTTTTTCGTTCTTCTTCTGTCAATTCTTCTGGTATATCAAATATTCTGTTTATAGTTTCTTCTTTATATCTATTAGTAGAAGGATCTTGTAATATGTATAGTTTTCTAATAATTCTTTTATATGCCTCTGAAATGTAAAATCCGTTTTTCTCCATTTCCTGAAAAAATATATCAGCTTGTTTATTATTTGCTTTTATAGCTTGAGATGGTGCTTTTTTTAAATTAGACTTTTCTCTCAAAAAATCAAGAATTCTTCCAAAATTATTTGTTTTTCTTTCTTCTAATTGTGTATTAATTGTATTAATATCTTCTGGTCTATTTATCAAATGATTGTCCTTTAGTAATTTGCATAACGAAACAGCTTTATTAATTCTCGTTTTAACATTTTCATCTTCAAAAGAATAGTGATTTGAATGTGCTGACATTTCAATTTTTTCCTTGTTCATTAATTCAACGTATTGTTCTTCACTTTCTATATCACTCCAAGCCCACATTCCAAGTGATTCTGCACGATATCCCAATTGTGTCAAAAATGGACCTGAAAATCCCATTACGTTTTCTCCTTCATATCCAATTACATTTGCTTTAGGATTAAATGCTTTTATAGTATTTACTTCATTTTTAGGACATAAAATCCATGTATCTTCTGAAATCTCTATACTTCCCATTGTAAATGTATCCATTGGTGCTGCACAACCAATTTTTTCATTTGGAATGTCTTTTAATGGTATTAAAATTGCATATTTACAGTCATCCCAAGACTCCATTCCAAAAGATGAAACTTCATTGTTAATAGCCATATGAACTGTATCTCTTTCTATTTTATATGAATACTCATACTCGACTCCATTTATTATAACCTTTTCTTTATTTTCAGCTTTGGCATCTTTTGCTGATTTTATACAATTTGCGGTTGGTGCATATCTTGTTTTGTGAACTCCTATTAATGCCTCTTTCGATGAATAGTTTCTCGGATGTATAAATTCGACTTTATCTGCTTCAGAAAGAACAGGTTGAATTCCATTTTCTTCTAACAGCTTTATTGCCTCTATTGGGGTAATCCCCATCCCATAAAGTGTTTTTTCCTTTTCAATTGTATTCTTCTTATCTTCTATTTCTTTAAGCTTTTCATATATTTCTAAATCATTTATTTCATCCTCCACTCTTTTTTGCTCTTTATCCAATTCATTTTGTGTCTTTTTAATTAAAACATCATATTTATTAACTCTTTCAGATTGTCTTTTGTATTCTAAATACTCTTTCCTTTTTGTAATATGTCTCTGCCAAAATGTAAAAGAACTTCTTACAGTTATTCCTTTTGGGCTTTCTTTTTTAAGTATCTCTAAGTCCCTTTGTAAATCTATCATTTTTCTTTTAATTTCCTCAAGTTTTTTCTCATATGCAATCTTTTTTTTATTCAATTCATCTAATTTTATTCTTTTAACTTCTTCTATCAATTTGTTGACCTCCTATATTTTTTGTCCTCTATAAAATCTTCTATTGAATATTCTTTTGTATAAGCCAATGTCAAAATCACCTTTGTGTAATTTTTAAATAATCATATTGTCGATAATGCAATAATTTCTAAAACAACATTAAAACATTACGTTTTCATTATGCTTTTAAATCATCTATTATTTCTTTATAATCTTTTGCCATAAGTATTGCTGTTCCTGAAACTAAAATGTTTGCTCCCGCTTCTTTTACAACCTTACAAGTAGTCAAATTTATTCCTCCATCTGCTTCTATATCAATTTCCAATTTATTGTCTTCTACGTATTCTTTTAATTTCTTTATTTTATCAATCATATCTAAAAGTAGTGTTTGCCCACCTTTTCCAGGTTCAACAGTCATTACTAAACACATATGGACATATGGTAAGAATTTATACACTTCCTCAATAGGAGTATTAGGCTTTACAGAAATGCCTACTTTGCAATTATTTTCTTTGATTAAATTTATACATTCAAATACTTCTTTTTCATCTTTACATGCTTCTAAATGAAATGTAATAATATTAGGTTCAACACTTAAGAAATCTTCTATGCCTTTTTTTACATCTGATATCATTAAATGAACATCCATAGGTAAGTTTGATATTCTCTTTATATATGAACTTGTTTCTAACATATACTCATAAGTACTCTTTTCAACAAATTCTCCATCCATTACGTCTATATGAAAATAGTCTGTTTTAGCTTTTTCTAATCCAAATATTGTTTCTGATTCTTTTCCTTTTATCATATTTAAAATCGATGTTGAAATCTCTACCATCATCATTCCTCCTTTTATTTCCATATTATATATTTTTTTTTATATAAATTCAATATAAAACAAAATAAAAATAAAAGAAGCAGCCTAGTCACTCTAATAGAGTGACTAGACTGCATTGTGTTAATTTGTTGCAGGCTGAGGCTCGACCCATTTCCAATGTGTATAATGAATAAAGAAGTCGATTTCTTCTTCAGACATTTCGAAGATTTCTTTCTTTATCTGTTGTCCATTATTTTCTGTTTTTACTCCATATTCTACGCCTCCATCCTTTACTCGGATGTATTCACCGGCACCTATAATTTGTGTGCCTTTTTCGAGATTTACCTCTTCATATACATTGTTTCCGGTATTGGGGTCGTCAGCCAGAGCAACTGTGATGATTGAGTTTTCGTCATCACTCTTTTCAAGGAGAACTAATTTTCCTTCAATGCCCAGATAATATATTTTATTCCAGGCTTTTAGGTCATATGTATCAATGCTCTCCCTCTTTTTGATTTCCTCTACCTTTTCATACTCCGTTTTTTCAGGAACGCCTTCTTGACCTTGCCGGCCACATGATGTCAAAGAGGCAATCATAAAAACAATAAACAACACCACAACAAATCCTTTCCTCATGTCACATTTCCTCCTGTAAATGCAAATTATAGGCTATTGCCCTGTGTTACTTATAATTATACCACATTCTACCATTACTTGCAAGAAAAAAGCATATTGCTAGCTATATAAAGCTATTAATATGCTTAATTATTTTTTATTCTATCTATTTAATCCTTTTCTTCCTGCATAAATTGCTACATCTGCTAAATCACTTTCTATATTTAATAATCTGTTATATTTAGAGACTCTATCTGTTCTGCATGGAGCTCCTGTTTTCATTAAACCAGCATTAGTTGCAACAACCACATCTGCAAGTGTTGTATCTTCTGTTTCTCCACTTCTATGTGATACAACCGCTGTATATCCATTCTTCTTAGCAAGTTCTATTGCATCTAATGTTTCTGTTAAAGTTCCTATTTGATTTAGTTTTATTAATATACTATTTGATATTCCATTGTCTAGTCCTTTTTGAAGTCTTTTTATATTTGTAACAAATAGGTCATCTCCAACTAATTGGATTCTATTTCCTAATCTGTCTGTTAGTTTTTTCCAATTATCCCAATCATCTTCAGATAAACCATCTTCAATAGAAATAATTGGATATTTTTCAACTAATTCTACTAAGAAATCTATCATTTGATCGGGTGTTTTCAATTCTTTTGTTTTCCAAAAATAGTAATTTCCTTCTTGTCCTATTTTCTTAGCTTCATCATACATTTCTGTAGCTGCTACATCTAAAGCTAAGCAAACTTCTTCTCCAGGTTTATATCCTGCTTTTTCTATAGCTTCTACAATACATTTTAAAGCATCCTCATCACTTGAAAGATTTGGCGCAAATCCACCTTCATCTCCAACTCCTGTATCTAATCCCTTTTCATTTAACACTTTCTTTAATGTATGATATATTTCAGAACACATTCTTATGCATTCTGAAAAAGTTTTTGCTCCAACAGGCATAATCATAAATTCCTGTGTATTAACTGTGTTGTCTGCATGTTTTCCTCCATTTAATATGTTCATCATAGGAGTTGGCAAAACTTTTGCATTTGGACCACCAATATATTGATATAATTCCATTCCTACAGATGCTGCAGCTGCTTTTGCAACTGCAAGTGAGACTCCAAGTGTTGCATTTGCACCAAGTTTTGCTTTATTTTCTGTTCCATCTAATTCTATTAATGTCTTGTCTAGTTTAACTTGATCATATGCATTCATTCCAATAATTGCTTCTCTTATAATAGTATTTACATTTTCAACTGCTTTTAAAACACCTTTTCCAAGATATCTTGATGGGTCTCCATCCCTTAATTCTACAGCTTCAAAAGCTCCTGTTGATGCTCCTGAAGGAACTAATGCAACCCCATAGCTTCCATCTTCTAACAGTACCTCAACTTGTACTGTTGGATTTCCTCTTGAGTCTAATACCTCTAAAGCTTTTACTTCTTCAATTTCTAAACAATTTCTCATTTAACTTCACCCTTTCTTTAATTATCTAAAATTTGATTTTTAGATTTACTATCTTTTTGCGCTTCTTTCTTTCCTTCTTGCTCTAACTTTTTATTTCTATCTTTTGCATATACAGTATTGCTAAAGATTTTACTTTTTATACTATTCGCTTTACTTAGTATTTCATCTTTTTCATACATAACAAACTCTCTTGCTTGTTTATCATCTTTATCAAATGCTATATTATTATTTTCTGTTTTTATATATAGTCCTGTTTCATATACATTTCTATTGGATGGCTCTATCTTTGAAAAATACCTATCCAATATTTTTCTTTCTTCTTTTGATTCCCCACCAATTTTTAAGTATTTATATTTCCATATAACATTTCTTTCAAATATTTCTTTTTCTGTTCTAGGTAAATCTTCATATTTAAATTCTACTTTGAATCTAAAATTTGCAATCGTTATACTTAAATTAGTCCATATATCTTGTTCAGTGTTTATAAAGTCTTGTCTAAGACTCTTTATACAAGAATATAGTTCTTCTACTATTTTTAAATACTGTTCTTCATTAATGTTGAACCTTTTAGGTACTTCATATACATTAACAAACCTTCTTTTCAATATTCCTTTTGGTAGATAATAAAAGAATAACTCTCCCGATTCATTATTTTTTTCTTCTTTGTACACAGACGCGTATAAGTATATTTCTTCCCATTTTTCAGGAATTAAATTAAAAATATAATTTTGAATACTTTCATATTTTTCCTTCATATTTTTTGTTGTTCTTAACATTTATCTATTCCTTTTCTATTAGAGATTCCCCTGTCATCTCTTTTGGCTTTTCTATATTCATTAAGTCTAGTATAGTTGGTGCTAAATCTGCTAATTTTCCTTCTTCTTTTAATTTAATATCTTGTCTATCAGATATAACTACTAAAGGTACTAAATTAGTAGTATGAGCTGTATGAGGTTCTCCTGTTGTATAGTCAATCATTTGCTCACAATTTCCATGGTCAGCAGTAATTAACAAATTTCCATGTTTTTCATTGATAGCTTTTACAACATCTCCAACGCATTTATCTACCGCTTCAACTGCTTTTATTGCCGCTTCTAAGCTTCCTGTATGTCCAACCATATCTGGATTTGCATAGTTTAAAATTATACAATCATACTTCTCGCTTAAAATTGCCTCAACTACTTTTTCTGTTACTTGATATGCACTCATTTCAGGTTGTAAATCATATGTTACAACTTTTGGAGATGCAATTAATATCCTGTCTTCACCTTTATATTGCTTTTCCTCTCCACCATTAAAGAAAAATGTTACATGTGCATATTTTTCTGTTTCTGCAATTCTAAGTTGTGTTAATCCTTTTTTGCTTAATATTTCTCCTAAAGTATTTTTGATTTGTTCTTTTTTAAATGCTATATGAACATTTGGCATTGTTTCATCATAAGAGGTAAAACATACAAAATATGTTGTTAATTTTTTTGTTTCAAATTCTTTGAACTCTTTGTCTACTATTGTTCTTGTTATTTCTCTAGCTCTATCAGGTCTAAAGTTAAAGAAAATAACAGAATCATTGTTTTCTATTGTTGCAATTGGTGTTTCACCATCTGCAGAAGTTATTACTGTTGGCTCAACAAATTCATCAAATACTTCTTTTTGGTATGAGTTTTCTATTGCATTAATAACATTTGCAGACTTTATTCCAATACCATTAACAAGCGCATCATAAGCTTTTTTTATTCTTTCCCATCTTTTATCTCTATCCATACTATAGAATCTACCTGAAATTGATGCAATTTTTCCTACACCTTTTTCTTTAATTTTTTCTTCTAAATCCAAAAGATAGTTTTCTGCTGATGCAGGTGGGGTATCTCTTCCATCTAAAAAGCAGTGTATATATACATTATCAAAATCTCTTCTTTTAGCCATTTCAAGCAATCCATATAAATGCCTATTGTGGCTATGAACTCCTCCATCTGATAAAAGTCCCAATATATGTAATTTTGAATTATGTTTTTTACAATTTTCTATTGCATTTATAAATTCTTCATTTGAGAAAAAATCTCCATCCTCAATAGATTTTGTAATTCTTGTTAATTCTTGATAAACAATTCTTCCAGCTCCTATATTTGTATGTCCAACTTCTGAATTTCCCATTTGCCCCTCTGGTAATCCTACAGCAAGTCCACTTGGTTTTATTTTAGTAGTTGGGTACTTTTTCATAAGTAAATCTAAATTAGGTGTATTTGATAATTTTACAGCATTTCCTTCTTCTTGTTCATTTATTCCAAATCCATCTAATATCATTAGCATTGTTGTTTTTTTCGTTTCCATAATATCCTCCATTATTTGTCAAAATTAACTATAGCTGCAAAGTCCTCTGCCTTTAAACTAGCCCCTCCGATAAGTCCTCCATCAATATCTGACATTTCTAGTAATTCTTTTGCATTACTTGGTTTCATACTTCCACCGTACTGTATTATAACTCTATTTGCTATGTTTTGTCCATATATTTGGCAAATTTTTTCTCTTATTTTTTTTATTGCCTCATTTGCATCTTCATTAGTTGCAGTTTTTCCTGTTCCTATTGCCCATATTGGTTCATAAGCAATAATCGTGTTTTCTACTTGATTTTCTGTTAAACCTTCTAATGCTTTTTCTGTTTGATTAGTTATTATGTCATAAGCATTTCCCGCTTCTCTTTGCTCTAATGTTTCCCCAACACAAACTATTGGTTTTAATTCATTTTCAAATGCAGCTTTAATTTTTTTATTTACTGTTTCATCTGTTTCTGCAAAATATTGTCTTCTTTCTGAATGTCCAATGATTACATATTCAGTTCCAATTGATTTAAGCATTTTACCAGAAACTTCACCAGTAAAAGCACCTTTTTCTTCAAAATGCATATTTTGTGCACCAATTTTAATATTTGTTCCTTGTGCTACATTTAAAGCATAGAATAAGTCTGTAAACGGAACACATAGCACAACTTCATTATTAGTGTCTTTCACTAACGGTTCTAATTCAGTTATCATTTGTATTGCTTCATTCGGAAGCATATTCATTTTCCAGTTTCCTGCAATTACTTTTCTTCTCATTTTCGTTTCCTTTCTTTTAAATAAACTATTTATCTAGTAATGCTTCTATTCCAGGAAGTTTCTTTCCTTCTAAAAATTCAAGTGAAGCTCCGCCTCCAGTAGATACATGAGTCATTTTATCTGCAAGACCAGCTTTTTCTACTGCAGCTGCTGAATCTCCTCCTCCAATAATTGTTATTGCATTATTTAGATTAGCAAGCTTATGTGCTATTGCATATGTTCCTACTGCAAATTGATCATATTCGAATAATCCTAATGGTCCATTCCATACAATTGTTTTTGCTCCTTCTAATTCTTTTCTGAACATTTCAATCGTTTGCTCTCCTATGTCAAATCCTTGCCATCCATCTGGAATATCTGTCCATGATACTGTTTTACTTTCTGTATTTGGGTTTAATTCTTTTCCAATTTTTGTATCAATTGGAAGTAACATTTTTACACCTTTTTCTTTTGCTTTAGCCATTAATTCACGTGCTAAATCGCATTTATCTTCTTCGCATAAAGAGTCTCCAACTCCATATCCTTGTGCTTTAAAAAATGTATATGCCATTCCTCCACCTATCATTAATGTATCTACTTTTTCTAAAAGACTATCAATTACTCCAATTTTATCTGAAACTTTTGCTCCTCCTAAAATTGCAACATATGGTCTTTTTGGATTATCTAATGCATTTCCTAAAAATGTTAATTCTTTTTCAATTAAGAATCCTGATACAGATGGTAAATAGTGTGTTACCCCTTCAGTTGAAGCATGTGCCCTATGCGCTGTTCCAAATGCGTCATTTACAAATATCTCTCCATAAGAAGCTAATTTTTTCGCAAATTCTGGATCATTATCTGTTTCTTCTCTATGAAATCTTAAATTTTCAAGTAACAATATTTCTCCATTTTTTAAATTTTCTGCTTTTTTAGTAGCATCTTCTCCTATAACATCTTTTGCCATAATCACTTCCATATTTAATTGTTTTGATAGTTCTTTTGCAACAGGTGCTAAAGAAAATTCTGGTTTAAATTCTCCTTTTGGTCTTCCTAAATGTGAACATAATACAATCTTACAATTTTGTTCTAATAAATATTTTATAGTAGGAAGTGCAGCAACAATTCTAGTGTTATCTGTTATATTTCTATTCTCATCCATAGGGACATTAAAGTCGCATCTTGCTAATACTTTTTTATCTTTTAAATCTATATCTTTTACTGTTTTTTTCATAACATCAATCTCCTTTACATATTTTAGGGGCGACCTTAAGTCACCCCATTCTTTTTCAATCTTTATCTAGTTAAATTTATATTAGCTATGATTGGAAAAGAATTGATGAATCAATTATTTTTCAATCTAATTTAATTCTGCAAAATATTTTATAGTTCTAACCATTTGACTTGTATATGAATTTTCATTATCATACCAAGCAACTACTTGTACTTGATATAAATCATCAGACAATTTCATACACATTGTTTGTGTTGCATCAAATAGAGAGCCACATGTTGCTCCAATTATATCTGACGAAACTAATTCCTCATCTGTATATCCAAATGAAGCACTTTCTTGTGATTTCATTGCAGCATTTATTGAATCTGTTGTAATATCTGTTCCTTTTACAACAGCAGTTAATATTGTTGTAGAACCTGTTGGAACTGGAACTCTTTGTGCAGATCCTATTAATTTTCCATTTAATTCAGGTATAACTAATCCAATTGCTTTTGCTGCTCCTGTTGAGTTTGGTACAATATTTACTGCAGCAGCTCTTGCTCTTCTTAAATCACCTTTTCTGTGAGGACCATCTAATACCATTTGATCTCCTGTATATGCATGTACTGTTGTCATTATTCCTGATTGAATTGGTGCATAATCATTTAATGCTTTTGCCATTGGAGCTAAACAGTTTGTTGTACATGATGCAGCTGATATAACTGTATCTTCCGGTTTTAATATATTTTCATTAACTCCAAATACTACTGTTGGTAAATCATTTCCAGCTGGTGCTGAAATAACAACCTTTTTTGCTCCTGCTCTTATATGTGCTTCAGCTTTTTCTTTTGATGTATAGAATCCTGTACACTCTAATACAACATCTACATCTAATTCTCCCCATGGTAATTCTTCTGCATTTGCCATTGCATATATTTTTATAGTTTTTCCATCTACAGTAATAGAATCTTCTCCTGCAACTACTGTATCTGCTTTATCATATCTTTTTTGACAAGAATCGTATTTTAATAAATGAGCTAACATTTTAGGACTTGTTAAGTCATTTATTGCTACAACCTCGTATCCTTCTGCGCCAAACATTTGTCTAAATGCTAGACGACCTATTCTTCCAAAACCATTAATGGCTACTTTTACTGCCATATTAATTCCTCCTTTTCATATCTTGCTTAAATGTATAAAAGTTAGTTCTTTTATACATTTTTATTGCAAAATCATACATATTTATTTTACCTTTTTCAGGCAATTTTATTCTATACTATTAATTCATTTTTTTCAAGTGTTTTTTAAAAAAAGATAAAATAAAAAAACGGAGGGAATCTAATATCAGACTCCCTCCTCCCGCTGCAAATATAATTAGGTGTTCTCCTAATCAGGGGCCATAACCCTGTGGAGATTCAGGAAGAGCATACTCATTCTCTTACCTTCTACCTTTCTGCTTCAGAAACTCTCGTGAATCTCTGAAAGTTTCTTTTGCGTGATGCTTTTCGCCTTTTTATGGGCTCCTAGGCGTAAAGCATATTTGCAGTATCTTTTTTCTCCACAATAAATGGGAGAAAATTTGCCAACCATTTTCTGGTTGATGTTTTGTATTATACACTAAGCTTTAATTTATGTCAATAGTTTTCGTAAACTTTTTTGTGCTTTTTTTAATTATAATTTAATTTATATTATATCATTTTAGTTCAGTCTTATTTTTATAATCACAAAACAAAAATCCAGCTTATTCAACTGGATTTTTTATATGAGTCATTTCTTTTTCCTTCTTTTTGTCGTTACATCTTCTATCCCTATTGCATGACGTTCTCCATAATTAAAAAACGTGCTAGGTTTTTTCTCCCTATTACCTTTATAAAATTCTCTCAATGCTTTTTTTTGTTTCTTTGTTTCATCTACTATACCAATAGATCTCCGTTGCGCGTAATTGCAAAAAGTACTCGGTTCTTTCTTCCTTCTACTTTCATAAGCTGCTCTCCACGCTTTTACATTGAATGTTGTTAGTTTTTTATTTAGACCATTAGTATGATACTGTTTAGGAATAACTCTCAAAATAATTCCTCCTGTCAATCTTGAAATGTCTCAAATTAATACATGGAGGAAGCTGTAAAACAACTCCCTCCTGAAACACAGTTAACAGTTACTTCTCAGTTGATTCTTTGTTCTCACAAACCTGATTTGCAATTCCGCAGCTGGTCTTGCAAGCGCTCTGGCAGGACGTCTGGCATTCGCCGCATCCACCATTTTGAGCGCTCTTCTCCATGTCACGGGTGTTGATTGTCATAATGTGTCCCATCTTTTTGTCCTCCTTATTATAGAAAACGAGGTTTATAGTTACTAATTGCATAAAGCAATTAAATAGTATTATACATCTTTTTTTTAATTATGTCAAAACTAATTTATGCAACTTCTGTAACATATTCATATTCTTCATAGCTTGGCATATATTTTTCTATCATATCCCAGAATTTTTTTGAATTAGTTCTATATTTTAAGTGACAGAATTCATATAAAACTACATATCTTAATATGTCTTTATTATATCTTACAATTTCTGGATTAATTACAATAGTTTTATCTTTTAATGTTTTTGCAAGTTTATTTGGTATTCTTTTTATAATATAGTTTTCTGGTGCAATTCCTTTTAATTTTATTCTTGTTTCTTCCATAACATTTTCTATTTCTATTCTTGCAATTTCATCATACATTTTTTCTAATGCTAATTTTAAAATATCTATATTACTATTTCTTTTATATTTAAATGGTAAATTTATTTCTATATTTTTTCCATTTAAATTTAATTCTGGATTTTCTATTTTTTTATATATAATTTTTATATCATAATTTTCTCCAAATATTTTTGTTGTTCTTCCAATTTCTTTTTCTAAATTTGTTTTTTTATTTAATAATCTCATCATAATAATACCTCCAATCATATTAGAACTCTTGTTCGCTTTGTTGATTGTATTATATATCCTATTTTTTATTTTGTCAATACTTTTTGCAAAAGTTTTTCAAATTTTTGTTCGTAGTCTAAATCACTTACAATTTTAACTTTTTCGTGTGTTGTAGGATGCAAAAAAACGAGTTTATAGCAGTGTAAAGCTTGTCCGTCAATTAAGTCATTTTTTTCACCATATAATGTATCTCCCAATAGAGGATGACCAATATATGACATATGTACTCTTATTTGATGTGTTCTTCCTGTTAATAATTCGCATTTTACTATACTATTATTTCCAATTTCTTTTATAACCTCATACTTTGTTTTTGCATTCTTTCCTTTTTCCTCTATACATCTTTCAATAATACTACCTTCTTTTCTTGCAATTGGAGCATTAATAATTCCAGTTTTTTTGTCAAAAATTCCAGTTGCAATAGCTAAATACTCTTTAGTAAAAATTCTATCATGCATTTGCTTTATTAAACTTTCCTGAATATACTCATTCTTTGCAAAAATAACTAATCCTGATGTATTTAAATCAAGTCTATTTACAGGACGTATTTTTTTATTAATCCCTTTTAAGCCAAAATAGTACTTTACACCACTTGATATTGAATCTTCATAATGCTTTATTGATGGATGTACTGCTATTCCTCTTTGTTTATTGATTATTATCATTGCCTCATCTTCAAAAACAATGTCTAAATCTATTTGTTTTGCAACTATGTTTGAATTGTCCTCGTCATAGTTAAGGTCTATTTCTATTCTATCATTAGTATTAACTTTTTTTCTTGTATCTATATTAAGATTATTTACAAATATCCTTCTATTAGTTATCAACTTACTAAATAGTCTATTTGACAAATCGAATTTTTCTTTAATAATTTGATTAATTGTTTTTTCTTTGTCTTGCTCTGTTACAACGTATTCTAAAATCATATAATACCTCTTTTTATTTCTAAACTTTTAGTTTTAAAAAAGCGAACTTGTTATAGTTCGCTTTTTATTTTCTTCTTCCAAACAATGATCTTTTTTTGCTTTTTTCTGTTTTAACTTCCTCATCATCTTCTTTTTCAAACACATTATCATCTAATTCATCATCATCTTCTATTTGCAAAATATGATCTTCATCTTGTTCATCGTTATTATCATTTTCTTCTGTATAGTCTGTATCAAATATTCCTAATATTTCATCTATTTCTTTATCTCTTTCATCATCTTCATCATTCTTTTTATCTTCAATTAAGTCATCTGGTAATTCAATTTCTTCTTCATAATCATTTTCTTCTTCCACCAATTCCTTACTGTTGCCAAATTTTAATTCGTCATTTTCATCATCTTCATCCCATTGAAATTCATCTTCATCTTCACTATCATCCTCATCTTCCTCTGAATTACTATCTTTTTGTAATACATCAAATTTGAGTTCTTTTCTTTTATCCTCTTCTTCAAATTCGTTACTTTCCTGAGTAACGTTGTTTGTATCTTCAAATGAATCATACATATTAGTATCTTCATTTAATTCTTCTTCAATTTCATTTTTCGCCTCATCATTTTCAGTTTGACTATCTATAACTTTTTGTTTAACTTCAAATGTTATATTTAGCGGCTCAAATTCTGATAAATCAACTTGATAAGTATTTGTCATGATTTGTTTAAATGTATCAAATATCTTCTCCATTCCCTCAATACGCCAGTAATCAGGGTAAATAACCGTTCCTATCATGTTTAATCTCTTTATATCACGTTCAAATCTTCTTTCATCTTCTTTTAATTTGTTTAGATAATCTATATTATATAATTCTTTATATTGTTTTTTAGAAGCTTTTCCATTAATCTCTTTTACTATTAATGAATACATATTTTGAATTTCTTCTAAGTCTTCCTGTAGATGTTCACATGCTTCGCTCATAATTTTCTTGTGTTCTTCTTCTCCACCTATAGTATTCATTCTTTCATTGTCTAAAAATATAATTATATAATCTGTTATTACATTTAGAAAATCTAATTTGCTTTTAAAATTATTTACATGCTTTAAATGTTTTTCTATTTGTATTGAATCATTTTTTATTTCATTAATTAATTTAGTTGTTTTATCATATATTGATAATAATATTTCTGCTTTTTTTCCTTCTAAATAAAGTGATATATCTATAGCCTTATTTATAACATTAGAGTCAAAAGGTACTTTTTCTTTTGCTCCGTTCTTTAATATACTTTCCTTCATTTGATTAATAATATTTTGTTTATTTTCTGTTTTGATAAACGATTTGATTTCTTTCAATTTATCTTTTGAAATATTTTTATAATTCTCTATGGTTGTATCTAAAGCCTTTTGGTAGTCATTTTCTACTACTCTTCTTTGCCTTCCACATTTATTTCTTATTTCGCTTTTATCATTAAATTCTTTTATTTCTTCAACAAATATTTCTGCATTTTCTTTTATATCATTTTCAATTATGCTAATTTCATTTTCTATTTTGTCAAATTCTTTCTTTAATGTTAAATCATCTTCATCTAAATTTTCAAAAAGTATCTTTCTGTACTCGAAATACTTTCTCTCTTTTAACTCCAAATCTTCTTGTTTGCTTTGAGTATTTTTTATTTTTTGAGCTATTTTTTCAAAATCCGTCATAATAACGTTTTCTTCATCTGATGCATTTTGATATTTTTCTAATGCTTCTACTAATTCAAAATAATAATTTGCATTATTCTTAATGTTATTCTTTTTATCAAAACCAAATAAGCTTGAAAAATACCTGTCAATAACTATTGCATTTCTCTCATACATAATTATACCTCCAAATTTAACTGCTTTTTCTTCTATCTATTGTATAACTACTTCCCATTACAGTCTTTACAGCATGTTTAACTTGGGCTGCAACTTCTCCTATTTCTAATATATTGCTGAATCTATTTTTATCAGCAACAACAACTGCTATTGAAATTGATGTTAATGGAAATTTCTCTATAATTCCTCTCCTGTTTGCTATCTCAATATATCCTTTTTCTGCATCTTCTTCTGTAAAAAAATCTTTTATTTGATTATCAAATCTTGCAATTATTCTTTGGCATAAATTTTCTACTTCAGTGTATGAAACTATTGCTATAAAATCATCTCCTCCGACATGTCCTACAAATCCTCCTCCTTCTGTATGAATTTCATCTTGTATAATATTGGCTGTATATTGAATGATTTTATCACCTTTTAAAAATCCATATACATCGTTATATGATTTAAAGTTATCTAAGTCAAAGTAAATTACGGAGAAAGCTTCTTCATTAGATAATCTCTTTTTAAGTTCCGAATGTATTTGTACATTTCCAGGAAGTCCTGTTAAAGGACTAACCCTTCTATTTGTTGTAAGTAATCTATTTAAATTCTTTACTGTGTAATATAAATATCCTTCATCGACAGGTTTTCTAATAAAATACTCTACTGATTCGCTAAGAATCTTCATTCGATGTTCTCTTGAGCCATTTGAAGAAACAACTATTACTGGTGTTATTGTGTTATCCTCATCTTTCCTTATCTTTCTACATAATTCAATTACATCTCTATCAATTGCATCTTCATTAATTACAATTAATGAAGGAATATTCTTTAATGCAATATCTATTTGTTCAGTTTTTACACTTATAAATTTATAATCCAAATCATTTTTAAACAGTTCTTTGAATATAACAATTGAAGATTCATCATCATCTATAATATATACTTCATTTAACATTTTTTTCTCCTTTTATTAGTTTTGACGATTTTTATCCCATATTCTTTTTGTAATTCTCATTCCCTCTTTATTATATATTGTAACAATTAATTTATTAGTTCCTGGTTGTCCTTGTTGTAAAGCAACTTCTTTTGAATAGCTTTCACTACCCACCTGTTCTACCGTTTCTTTTCCATTAAAATTAATTATTACTTTATCAATTCCTCTTGTATCTGAAGCATTAATAATAAATTTTGAATAGTTTAATCCGCCATTTGTTCCAATTTGTAATACTGGAGCATATACTATTTTTGAAATTTTTCCAACAGTTCCATCTTCATATCCAACTTTAATTGTAAGATTATGTTCTCCTTCTTTTGCATTTATTTCAATTGTCCCTGATGCGTTATTTATTTCCACTCTTTTTTCTTGTTCATCATCATAATAGTATGACATATATTTTATTATTTGACTTTCTTCACATTTAGCTACAATAATATTATTTATATTATTTGGATCTACAATCAATGTTACATTAGGTTCTTTTGCTCCAATGTATTCTTTACTATATTCACTTGTTCTACCATCTATATCTGTAACTTTAATTTTAAATATATTTGTACCACTAGGTATATCAACCTTTAAATTTATGTCGTTTCTTCCATTAGCATCGACTTTTTCTACTTCTCTGTTTTCCCAATTATACTCAATATTAGAAATCTCACTTGTACATAATATTTCTATTTCTAACTCTGTAGCATTTTGAGTTACATCTATTCTTGGTGAATTAGTTGCAATTGTTGTATTATTATTGTTCTTAGAATCTAACATTGATAATACAGATATTCCAATTAATGTTACTCCAAAAATAATTAATACTGCACTGAAAAATATAATAATAGATTTAATACTTGCCTTATTATATCCTGTTTTTTTAGTTGATTTTTTTGGTGGCATTTCAACTGATAAAATTTGATTCATTTATCACACCTCTTTCGTTAATTACTTTTAGATTATATCACAAGCAATACTAAATGTAAATAAATTTTTTAAAATTTTACTTACAAAATCTATGTTTACCAATTGTTACTGTCATAGGCCTTGACCAAATCCATTTATTCGTTGCAGTTGCAGGATTAAAGTAATAAATTGCACCATAAGATGGATCCCATCCATTAATTGCATCCTGTGCTGCTTTTTTAGCAGTGCTATCAGGGGTCATATTAATTTGTCCATCTGAAACTGCATCAAATGCACCTTTTTGATATATAACTCCCGCAATTGTATTTGGAAAAGAACTACTTTTAACCCTATTCATTATAACTGCACCTACTGCAACTTGCCCTATATAGCTTTCTCCTCTTGCTTCTCCATATATTAAGTGTGCCAGTAAATTCACATTACTCGAATTACTTGTAGTTCCTGAAGAATTTCCAGAGCTTGTAATTCCCATTGCAGCTAAAGTCTTGCTCCCAGCTATTCCATCTACTGTTAATCCATTCTTCTTTTGAAATAACTTTACTGCTGCAAGTGTCTTGCTTCCAAATATTCCATCAACACTCCCATTGTAATATCCCCATCTCTTTAACTTTGTTTGTATTTGCCTAACTTCTTCTCCTTGTGAACCATATTTTGAAAGTGCTTGAACTTCATTGTTATTTTGCATTACAAAAAAACATATTATTGTGCTTATAATAATTAATAAAAAAATTGAAATTATTTTTTTCTTCATAAAAAAAACCTCGCTTTTTAAAACATAGACTTATTTTTCTCTAAAAATGGATTTTTATTCAAAAAATATATTTATAGCATTCAATACTATTCTAAATGATGTTGACATAATCAGTAATTAATGCTATAATTATCTCTATAATCAACATATAGAATATATATTTATTATTTTTTGGAGGTGAGCAATATAATATGGAAAAAAATGATTCAGCAAAAAATTTTCGTAGAAAACAATATGTTCGTACAGTAAATTCTTTTTCAGGAAGTTGTGAAAAAAGGTCTGATGGAAAAACCACATATTATCGGACTTCATGGAAGATTTACTAATAATGGTTCTATGGAACGGAGTTCAATCTTTAAATAATAAAAAATTTTATGTACAAGAATATGATGAAAAAAAAGGTGATTTTGTAGGTAAATGGGTACCTCGCCCTGCTTTTCTTGATAGAAGCTTAAAAAAAAACAATACAGATAACGAGCATACTGAACATTAATTATTATTTATATATACTAAAAAAAGCATAAAATAAATGTACCTTTTTTGCTTTACATAATTTTTAACAAATATATTATATTATTATAAAATTTAAGATATTATTTTTTATACAATCAATTAAATTGGAGGTAATAAATATGAGTAAGCCATACAAAACAACATGGTCTTTTAGTGGATATTGTGATCATTTTCCAGGTGGAAATATAAGAGATTACGGAGTTAATAGTTTTTGCGCTGAAAAAACTAATCGTCAAATAGCCCAGCAAGAAATAATTCCCGGTAAACCTTTTCATACTTATATTTTTGATTATAAGACTAATAAACATACAGGAACCTATGCAGTTTGCGATATGCAATATAAACAAATTATATTGTCAGATGAACAAGCTATTAAACTTAATACTATAGCTTCTTATCTGGGAGCTGAAGAAAATCCTATGGAAGCCTTCCATAAAATTGCTTCTCTATTAAGTATAAAAGAAAAAAAGGAATTTCTTAGTATAATTGATTCTATTGAAAATAAAGAACAAGCCGAAGAATTATTTTCAGGGATTGACAAATATAAAGACGATGAAGGTCGTTAAAATTATTCTTTGATATATTAAAAGAGGATGCAAAACGCATCTTCTTTTTTTTAATATTTATTTAACTTTTATCTCTTTAAAAAATCATATAATCGTTTTTACAGTCTTTGTCTTAACACAAATTTTTCTATATTGACATAATCATGTCTTTATGTTATAATTACCAATAATCATTATTATTTGAAAGGATGGTAGATTTACTCATGGGATATTATTATGATCCTCAATCAGGGTTTAATTATTATGACACCATAAAATATTCTAAACCATATAGAACCTATACTATCTATCTAACAAGGCAAAATGAGCCACCTTATACTCATTATCTTGTTACAAAAGTTAACCGTTTTGTTGATTATTCTGAAGATTACGATTATGGAAGGGAAGACCCTGAATTTTCTCATCATTTGTGGGAGGCTCTCTCTGAGCTTAAACCCAAAAAACGTAAAGAAATACAAGAATTATGTCCTGATGATAACTTGCTTAGTGAAGCTTTAGCAAAGCCGCCATCTCCTAGAAATCCTCTTTTTTATACAGTTGACATATACGAAGCCTATGCTGAACATTGGAATATGATGATGGCTGAGAAAGAAAAAAACTCTCAACAAAGTAGCTCTTCTGCCACTGAACATGATTCCAAAGAAGAAAAAGAAGAAGAACGTTAAAATAATTAAATTTATATTACAAAAAATCTGCAAAATTAATTGCAGATTTTTCTTTTAACAATATGCACATAAAATCGCTTCAAGTCCTACATTTAAGTCTATTAATCCTATTTTATACTTATAATCTAAGTCACAAAACTCTTGAAGAATTCTTCTTAATTCTTTTAATTTAAAGTAACTTGCTTGTGCTTTATACTTATTAGTTAAAAATGATTGATTAGGTTTTAAGTCCAAATAGCTTGTTACATCTTTATTTTGAGAAATTGCAAGTTTTGTAAGATATAGTTTTTTAAAGTGATTATATAATGTAATTAGTATTTTTTGAAGCGGTTCTTTTGAAAGTACTAAATTTCTTAATACTTCTATTGCTTGTTTTGTGTTCTTTTTTCCTAAATTATCTGTTAAGTCAAATATAATACTTTCCATCTTTTTTATAGCAATTTTGTCTATTGCTTCTTTTGTAATAGTATTTCCTTCTCCTGTATATTCTATTAGCTTTCTTGTTTCATTTATAAGCTCTTGCATATCTGTTCCACAACATTCTATTAAATATGTTAAAGTATTTGAATCAACGTTCACTTTGTATGCATTTATAATAGCTTTTAATCTATTTTGTATCTGATAAGGCTTTTGATATTCAAAATTACACACTACACCATTTTTTTCTATAGTAGTAAGTAATTCGCATTTCTCAGCTGTTTCTTCGATAAAAACTAGAACTATAGTATCATTTATTTGTTCAATGTTTTCTTTAATATATGTATCAATCTTTTCCTTTAAATTGCTATTGTCATTTTTACTCTTCTTCTTTAAATCTTTTTTAAATAATCCTGTATTTTTAGCAATAATCAACTTTTTTTCATATCCAAAAGCAGGTGTTTCTATGTCTGATATAATTCCATTTACATTTGTATCATCTATTAGAATATAGTTAATCCCATTTATTTTTTCACCAAATAGCTTTTTAATAGATTTAAGACAATTTTCTAAAAGAAATGTTTCTTCCCCATATAGCAAATATATTCCATTTAAAATACCTTGTTTAAGATTTTTTTCTAGTTCTTCTATTTTCAATTATTCCACCTCTTTTAAATCCTTTTATAAATTTAGGACAGATTTCTATCTGCCCTTTTTATTTATATCTTATTACAAACTTTTTGAAAACTTCGCAGAATGTGCATGGCAAATTGCTATTGCCATACTATCTGTTGTATCATCAAGTTTCGGTAGTTTTTCTTCATGTAAAATCATTTTAACCATTCTCTGTACTTGCATTTTGTCTGCTCTTCCATATCCAACAACTGCTTGCTTTACTTGAAGAGGTGTATATTCATAAATTGGAATTTTATTTATTTTTGCAGTTACAAGTATTACACCTCTTGCCTGTGTTACATTTATTGCCGTTTTTGCATTATTGTTAAAAAACAATTCCTCTATAGACATTGCATCAGGTTTATATTCATTTATAATCTCGCTTAAATCATTATATATTTTTTCTAATCTTAAAGGAAATGATGTATGAGCTTCTGTAAGTATAGCTCCTGATGTGATTAATTTAAATTTATTTCCTTCATAATCTATTATGCTAAATCCAGTTATTGCAAATCCTGGATCAATTCCTAAAATTCTCATTGTTGTCCTTTCTAAAATATTATTCTAAATACCTCTGCAACACTCCAAGCTTGTGCAAAAGCACCTTTTGGTTCAAACGGCATTTTAGAATCATATAATTCTGAAATTGAACCAATACATCCTCTTTGAGTAATCTCTTTTTTGAATGTTTTATATGTTTTTTCTTTAAATTTTTTTATTTTTTCTTCTAATTGTTTTTTCTTTCCTGCATCTGATTCTGCTATTTTCATGTTCATTATTGAATCATAATATAATCCTAAAAGCCAAGTCCAAGTTGGTCCTTGATGATAGCTCATATCTCTTTTGAAACTATCGCCCTCATAAATATCTACATAGTTTTCTTCACCTTTTGCAAGTGTTCTTAATCCATAACTATTTAATAGCTTCTTTTCTACTGTATTTATGATGTTTTCTGCAACTTTTGATGTTGGATCTATTACAGGGTATGACAAACTCAATGCAAATAACTGATTAGGTCTTATTTCATCATTTCCAAGATAATCAAATAAACACTTTTTCTTTTCGTTATAGAATTCTTTTTCAAATGACTCTTTGCATTTTTCTGCCATCTTCTCATACTTTTTGCTTTCTATTCTTTTTCCTATTCCAACACATTTCTTTGCAAGTCCTGACATTATCATAAGTGCATTGTACCACATAGCATTTATCTCAACTACTTTTCCATATCTTGGAGTAGCTACATAATTATCGTATTTAGCATCCATCCAAGTATTTTGTGTATTTTCGTTTCCAGAATATATAAGTCCATCCTCATCTAAATAGATATTGTTATTTGCAAATGTTATTCCTTCTGAGTAATTTTCTATAATTTCTTTTAGTTTAGAGTACATTGTTCTTTTTACAAACTCATAATCTCCTGTATAATCAACATATTTTTGTATTTGTTCAAAAAGTAATAATGAACTATCAACACTGTTATACATAGGACTGTTATCTAATTCTGAATATCCATTTGGAACTAACCCATATTTTATATCCCTTGTAATTGTAAACAGTACTTTTTGTGCTTGTTCGAATCGTTTTGTTTTTAAAAGTAATCCCTCAAAAGCAATTAAAGTATCTCTTCCCCAATCTAAAAACCAAGGATATCCTGCAATTACTGTGTGCAATGCAAATGTTGGTCTAAATACAATAAAGTTATCTATTGCTGTTAAAAAAGCTTTTTTTAAGTCATCTTCTTCAAGTTCCTTTTTCGTTTTGTTAATTGTAGAGTTGTCTATTAATTCAGATTTATTATATAATTGATGTTGTCTTATTATTTCACTATCTATAACATATTTTGGTTCTATTTCTTCTATATTATCCTCTAATGAACATATAAAAGAAACTTCCTTCTCTTCTCCTGGCTTTAAATCAACTTCATATCTTCCACATACAACATGATTTTCTTCTGGGAAAAAACCTCTTTTTTCTTCTTCTATATAGAACATATCTCTATATGTGTCATTATAATGCTCAATATAGCTTCCTGCTGTTGTATACATATAAATTGGTGTCGAAACATTATTGTCGACTATAACTTTAACTTTGTTACTATTTATATGTTGCGATAAAGTGAATTCATGATTTGTATTCATTCCATGAAAATCCCTAAAATTCATAACAGGTGCAAGTATTAGTTTTGCCCTATCTTTTCCGTTTCTAATTTTGTAGTATACTAAAACAGTATTCCTTCTATAAATCATACAAATAGTCTTTGTTATAGATATATCTTTAACACTATATTTAAAAATCGGTAATATTTCTTTACTAAATGAATCTAAGTACTTATATCCATCTGATATATAATTTTTTCCCACATTAGTATATAATTCGTATTTTTTTCCTCTTATTTCTATACTTTCATCTAATTTTGAAAGTATTAAGTGTCTTTTGGCTGGTGGATTAAGTGGTGCTATAAATAGACCATGATATCTTCTCGTATTTGCTCCAATTATCGTTGATGCAGCATATCCACCAAGTCCATTCGTTATTATCCATTCTCTTTTCAATCCACTTTCTAAATCTAAATCTTGTTTCTCAAACTTCATTTGTATTTCCTCCATTTTTATTTTCCATTATTAAATTTCTTTAACATTTCTTTTCTAATTTCTTCGTAATTCTTTATTTTTATTGCTTCTGCAAATATAGGTGTTTGATTTTCTTTAAGCATTTTATCTTGTTCTTTTAAAATATCTATTTCTTCTTGTTTTGTTTTATTTTTTGTTTTATCAGTTGTAATTGTTCTGTCATTTTTTCTTTCCTTTGTTTTAGTATTTCCTTCTAATACTTTTTTCTTTTTTTCAATATTCTTATTTGTATCCTTTATAGATTTTATTCTTTCTTGATATTTATTTGCGAACTTACTGTTTCCTACTTTTTTTGGTTTTTTTCCACTTTCTTTTTCTTTCTTTGCTCTTTTTTGTCTTTTATTTATAACCTTATCTGCTTTTAATTTTGAATTCATCATCATATATTCTGGATCTTTTTGTTTGTCTTTGTATTTTAAATCATCACATATAACTTGTATTACAATATCTGCTATCAAATTTGCATTATGTCTAACACTGTCGTCTTTTATTAAAGATAAATTCTCTTTTATAAATCTTATTCTTCTCTCTTTTATATTTTTTAAATCTTGCTCAACTAAATCTGCTCCATCTAAATTATATTTTTTTATGTATTCAGGAACAACTTCCCCTGTATCATATAAGCAATAATCTATTATTCCCTCGCCACAATGGTCAATTATACTATTTACATGATCTGCTACTGAATAATTATCTGTAAGTCCTGGCTCTGTCATTATATTACATACATAGAATTTTCTTGCTTTACTTAGTTTTAATGCTCTTGCTACACCATTTACTAACAAATTTGGAATTATATTTGTGTATAAACTACCTGGTCCAATTATAATACTATCAGCATTTTGTATTGCTTCTATAACTCCTGGTGTTGGTTTGCAATTTCCTGGGCTTAAATACACCCTGTTAATTTTTGTAAGTTTATCATAAACCATACTAGCAATTTTTGATTTTTCTTCTACAACATATCCATTTCCTAGTTCTGCACATATTTTCATTTCATCCTCAGTTACAGGTAAAACTTTTCCATATATTTTAAATATATCATTGCTATCTTTAACTGACTCTGCTAAGCTTTTTGAAATATCTTGCATTGCCTCAAAATATATATCTGAAAAAGCAACATTTTTTAGTGTTCCTTTTTTAAATCTATAGTTTAATAATTCTTTCATCTTACTATTATCTTCCATTGCAAGTGATGCTAAACCATTTTTTATATCTTCTAGTTGCATATATCTTAGCTTTTCTGAATTTTCATCTAAATTTTCCCCATAATTTGATACTGTTACTATTGCAGTAATATTACTTGTATATCTTTTTAATCCATCAAGAATTGTGTTTAGTCCACTTCCACCTCCTATTACAACAATATTAGGTCCTTGTTCATATATTTTTTTATTAAATATCAAAGAATTAATATTTACTTTTCTTCTTCCAGAAATTCTGTCATCAGTTGCCTCTACAAATAATTCCATTGTCCTTTTATTTAAATATATTAATCCTAAAATTACACTTGTAAATCCTAATGTAAAATATACTATAATCTTTGCAGCGTGTTTAAATGACATTGCTTTTTTAGAAATAATAATACTCGCAATTCCATATGATACAAAAATAATCCCAACTAAAATTAATAGTATCCATCTTTTCATTTTTGAGCTGTTTTTAAGCCATGAATGTAAGCCCTTCATTTATATTCAGTCCTTTCTTTCTATATAATTTCTACTTCTTCTTCTATTTGTACTCCAAACTTTTCAAAAACTTTTTTCTTGGTATATTCTATTAAATCTAATATATCTTTTGTAGTCGCGTTTTCTTTATTTATAATAAAGCCTGCATGTTTTTCTGAAATTTGCGCTCCACCTATTTGATAGCCTTTCAAACCACATTCATCTATTAACTTAGCAGTAATAAATCCCTCACCTCTTTTAAATGTACTTCCAGCTGATGGGTATTCTAGTGGTTGTTTTTCTTTCCTTTGCAATAAATACTCATTCATCTTTTTTTCAATGTCTTCTTTTTTTCCCTTTTTTAATCGTAATTTTATTTCAAGTATGACATACTTTTTATTCTTAAAGATACTACTTCTATATTCTAATTCTTGTTCTTCATTTTTTAATATTTCTATTTTTCCTGTTTCTTTGTTATATGCCTTAGTCTCTATAATTACATCTTTCATTTCCCTACCATAAGCTCCTGCATTCATATAGTTTGCTCCACCTATTGTTCCCGGAAAACCTGATAATTCTTCAAAACCTGTTATTTCTTTTTTCTTTAATAATTGAGCAAGTGCCATTACTTTACATCCTGCTCCAACAGTAACTAGTGTTTTCTCTTTATCTTCTTCAAATAAAACATCCTCAAATGTAATTTTAGCAACTATTCCTCTAATCCCCTCATCTGAAACAAGTAAGTTACTTCCATTTCCTATTATATATAATTTCAAATTATTCTCTATTGAATATCTTACTAGTTTTTCAACCTGATATTCTTTATCTAAAATCACATAAAAATCGGCATTTCCACCAGTTTTAAATGTTGTGTGTTTTGACATTGGTTCATTAGTTTTAATGTTTTCTTTTGGAATAATCTTAGTTAAATCTGATAATACTTTTTTGTTATCCAATTCAATCACACTCTCTTTCATTAATTATTTACCCTTAATATATAAAACATCTCCAGAAGCATTTTTTTGTTGTGTGTAATTAAATACTTCTCCTGTAGAATAATTAACTACATACACATCATTATTATGTATATTTTGTAATCCTAATGATTTTAAATCATCTCCATTTAACATATAATAACTCTCATCAGTGTTATCACTATAATCTTTTAATTGAAATTCATTATTACTTATTTGTTTAAGTTTATTATTTATTTCATTATATTTTTCTTCATCTATTTTTTGTCCAACACCAGTTAATATATGTTCATTTTTCATTTGCATATATTTTAAATAGTTTTCTATTACAACTTGTTGTACTTTATTTAATTCAGCTAATGACATTGTGTCTTTTGTCTGAGTTATATCTTCATTATTATTAGATAACTCTCCAATTCCAATACCTGCTAAAATAAGTAGAACTATAACTGTAACAACAAGTGCTATTAACGTAATACCTTTTTGTGACTTTACTGTATTTTTCATACCATACCTCTTTCTATATTTCTTTGGTTTTATTATGCCAATAATATAATATCATTTTTTTTATTTTTTTACAATATTTTTTAAGATTTTTTAAAATAAAAAATAGCAAACTTTTTAGCTTGCTATTTATATTTCTGGTGGAGGCGAGGAGAGTTGAACTCCTGTCCATCATACCTTCCATGAAAACCTCTCCGAGTGCAGTTTATTATTTATATTCATCTATTTAACGATAATAAACACTCTTTAAATAGATATATCTTCTAATTACCCTTTACTTCCGAAGAAAAAAGTAAATTCGTTTCCCACTAGAATGACATTTTTATAAATATGTGGGGATATCTATAAAAACGTAGCCCGCCCTTAGGCAGCAGCTAATTCGTAATTTTCGCTATTTGCGTTTATATTTATTTTTGCTTTTTTATAGTGGCCAAAGCAACCATCCACTACTCGCTATTTGCACTTCTAGTATAATGTCGAAACCATTTACGCCCCCATATACATTTTATTATACTATATTTTATGTGTTTTTTCAATAAAAAGAGCCATCTTTTATAAAAAAAATTGGAAAAGAGTATTAACTTTCTTTTCCAATTAATATTACTTTTTTCTTCTTTTCAAAAAAGAATCTTATCCAAACAAACTAATTTGGTTACTTTCTTGCATTCCATCTAGACAACCAAATTCACGAAGTAAGTCAATAATTGAATCTCCTACTTTTGCTCTTTGACGTATTTCATCTATTGACATAAATGTATCTTCTTGTGCAGCTTTATATAATGACTCTGCTGCTATTGGTCCCATTCCCGCAATACTGCTAAAAGGCGGTCTTATTGCTCCTTCTTCTATTTGAAAGTTCTTCCAATGTGATTTATATAAATCTATTGGTAAGAATTTAAATCCTCTTTCATACATTTCTAATACAAGTTCAAGTACTGGATACATGTCTTGGTCTTTTTTTGCCGCTGCATTTCCCTGCATATCTATTTCCTTCATTTTGTTTTTTACTTTTTCTTTTCCAAAAATCATACAAGATGCATCAAAGTTATCTGCTGCTCTTATTGAGAAAAATGCACTATAATATGCTAAAGGCTCATGTACTTTAAACCATGCTATTCTAAACGCGTTTGTAACATATGCTGCCGCATGGGCTTTTGGGAACATGTATTTAATTTTCTCACATGAATCAATATACCAATCTGGCACATCATTTTGTTTCATTAGTTCTTTATATTCTGGCCATTTTGCTTCTTTCCCCTTGGCAACCTTTCCTTTACGAACAGATTCCATTATCTTAAATGCTTTATTGGGATCTAATCCTTTTTTCATAAGGTATATCATTATATCATCACGACAACATATAGCATCTTTTAATGTAACTGTTCCATTTTCTACTAATACTTGTGCATTATTTAGCCATACATCTGTACCGTGTGATAGTCCTGAAATTCTAATTAATTCATCAAACGTTTGAGGCTTTGTATCAACTAGCATTCCCCTTACAAATTTTGTACCAAATTCTGGAACTCCATAACTTCCAACTTTTGATTTTATTTGTTCTTGTGTAACACCTAGTGCATCTGTTGAACTAAATATTGACATTGTATCTTTATCATCTAAAGGAACTTTTGTAGGGTCAATTCCTGTTATGTCTTGTAGCATTCTTATAACTGTTGGATCGTCGTGGCCAAGTATATCCAATTTTAATAAATTTTGGTCTATTGAGTGATAATCAAAATGTGTTGTTATAATATCTGAATTTGCATCATCTGCTGGATGTTGTACCGGTGTAAATTCATATATTTCTCTTCCTTTTGGAACAACTATTATTCCTCCTGGGTGCTGTCCTGTTGTTCTTTTAATTCCTGTACATCCAGTAGATAATCTTTGTATTTCGGCACTATTTACTGGAATACTTCTTTCTTCAAAATATTTTTTTACATATCCAAATGCTGTTTTATCTGCTACTGTACCTACTGTTCCTGCTTTAAATGTAGTTCCTTTTCCAAATATTACTTCTGTATATTTATGTGCTTTTGCTTGATATTCTCCTGAAAAGTTTAAGTCTATATCTGGCTCTTTATCTCCATTAAATCCTAAAAATGTTTCAAAAGGAATATCCATTCCATCTTTATCTAATTTATGTCCACATTTTGGACAGTCTTTATCAGGCAAGTCAAATCCATTTTGAAAACCATAATCTGTAAAATCTGAATATTTACAATTTGGGCATCTATAATGTGGCGGAAGTGAATTAACTTCTGTAATTCCAGTCATGTTTGCAACAAATGATGAACCAACAGAACCACGAGAACCTACTATATATCCATCTTCATTAGATTTCCATACTAGTTTTTGAGCAATTATGTACATAACTGAAAATCCATTTTTTATTATAGAGTCTAGTTCTTTATCTAGTCTTGATTGAACTATTTCTGGAAGCGGGTCTCCATAAAGCTCATGTGCTTTTTTATATGCAATATCTTTTATTGTTTGTTCACATCCTGGTATATGTGGAGGACACTTCTCAGGTGAAATTGGTGATATTTGTTCACACATATCTGCTATTTTATTTGTATTTGTAACAACTACTTCATATGCTTTTTCATCACCTAAATAGCTGAATTCTTCAAGCATTTCATTTGTTGTTCTTAAATACAAAGGTGCTTGATTGTCTGCATCTTTATATCCTTGTCCTGCCTCTAGAATTCTTCTATATACTTCATCTTGTGGATCTAGAAAATGAACATCACATGTTGCAACAACAGGTTTATTTAGCTTTTCCCCCAGTTCAACTATCTTTCTATTTATATTTCTTAATGCTTCTTCATCAGGAAGTTTTCCTTCTCTTACTAAAAACTGATTGTTTGCAATTGGTTGTATTTCTAGATAATCGTAGTCTTGCGCAATTTCTTCTATTTCTTCATCTGACCTTCCAAGTTCTATTGCTTGATATAATTCTCCTGCTTCACATGCACTTCCCAATATCAAACCTTCAGAGTATTTTTTGTATATGCTTTTAAGTATTCTAGGTTTTTTATAGAAATATTTTAAATGTGAAATAGAAATTAACTTATATAGATTTTTTAAGCCTACATAATTTGTCGCTAGTATAATTGCATGATATGGTCTTAATTGTTTAAATTCGTTTTTCTTAGCTTCTTCATCTTGACATTTTAGCTCTATATCTTCAACAGTAGTAGCTCCTCTTTTTAGAAGTTCTTTCATCATTTCATTTAAAACTTTAACTGTTGTATCAACATCATCTAATGCACGATGTGCTACTTCAACTTTTATTTTCAAATACTCAGCAATTTTCCCAAGTTTATATTTTTTAAGGTTTGGATATATTTTTCTAGCTAGTGCAAGAGTATCTACATATGTATAATCAAAATCATATCCTAAGTCTTTTGCAACATATTTTAAAAATCCAACATCAAAGTCTGCATTATGTGCAACAATAACAGAATCTCCTAAAAAATCTAATATTTTAGGGAACACTTTATCTATTGTTTCTGCGTCTTTTACCATATCGTCTGTAATATTAGTTACTTCTACAACTCTTTGTGGAATTGGCTTTTCTGGATTTACGAAACATGAAAAACTATCAATTACCTCTCCATTTTTCACCTTCATTATTCCAACTTCAGTAATTTTTTCTGTTTTTGGTGAAAAACCTGTTGTTTCTAAATCCAATACACAATACATTGTATCTATTTTTTGTCCTTTATAGTTTGAAACTACATTTGTTCCATCTGCGACCAAATATGCTTCAACACCATAAATAACCTTCATATCAGGGTTATCTACACCAAGTAATTTATGTGCTTCTGGGAATGCTTGTACAACTCCATGATCTGTAATAGCAATAGACTTCCATCCCCATTTCATAGCTCGTTTTATAAGGTCGGTTGCAGAAGTCATTGCATCCATTTGGCTCATGTTTGTGTGCATATGTAGTTCAACTCTTTTTACATCTGCCAAATCTTGTCGAACACTCTTTTTCATTCCTTCTGTTTCTATAACAGTATTTGCTAATATTTCCATCTCATGTGTAAAATTACTTATTCCGGATTTTCCTTCTAATTTTACACCTTTTGCTTTTGAAAGCTTTCCAACAAGCTTTGCTTTTTCTTCAGGTTTAGCAAATAACTTACAACTAATTGTGCTTGTTCCATCATATACATTAAATGAAATTAAAAACTTACCACTTTTAAGTTCTTTTTCTTCTATACTTCCTCCAAGTATTTCTCCACTTATTGCCGCCATATCATCTTCTGGTGAAATATCTACCACATTTATTACATTTGTTTTTAAATTCATATTTCTTCCATATATTAATGGAGTATTTTCTTCTAATTCTTTTTCTAGCAATTTTACTTCACTTATGGAAGATTTATCTGCTAGATGTGGTGTTGGTGTCATTTCTCCAGAATTCTTTTCTTGAACATTTTGTTTCTTCTTAGCTTCTTGTTTTTCTTCTGCTATTTTTTCTCCTATACTACTATGTTCTAAAGCAAGTTCTAAAGCTTGCTTTTGACTTTTTTCTATTCTTTTCTTAATATTTTCTTTTTCTTCTTCATTTAAGTTTTCTACGAAAGAAATTTTATAATTCTTATTAAAGATGTTTTTAATAACTCTTTCAAGTTCTCTATCTAGTTTTCTTCCTCTTAAAAAATCAGCTCCTTTTATCTTCATATTAACTATAATATTGTTGTTTTCTACTTCTATTGAACTTTTAAGCAAAATCATTGGTTTCATTAATGGATATTTATGTACCATATATGCTATTAAGTTAATCCATTCCTTTTCAATATCATTTATCTTTACATCATCGTTATATTCTATTTTTATATCTACATTTTCAAACTGAAATCTCTCACGTAAAAACTGTTCAAATTGCCATAAATCTTTTAGTTCTAAATATTCATCACTCGCAATTTGCATTTCTAATACATTTGCTTTTTTTATTAAATTCATTTGCTTAACATTTGCTAGTTTTACGTTTGATTCTTGTTTATAGTCACTAAATACTTCCCCTATTTTTTTTGTTGTTTCCATTTTAGTCCCCCACTCAATTTTTACCTTTTAAGAATATATCATTTCAAAAAAAAATACAAGCGAACATTAAAAATTTTATATAAAAAATCTATCATATTAATAATAATTATATACATTTAATAATTATTCATCAAAAGCATAATTTGACAATAACCACAAAATATGGTATTATGTAAATTATATAAGTAATATCTTTATTGCTTATTCCTTTTAATTCCTAAATGAATTCTTTCATTTAGTTTATCATAGTAACTCGTAAACAACTTGTAGAAAAAGAAAGGAAACAATATCATGAAAACTAAATCTATAAGTTTAGAAGAGGCAAAAAAACTGCCAATTACATCTATGTATTTGGCAGTGGTTAAAGTCCCCTTGAGTCCAGATGAGCTCGAAGACGAATCAATCATTTCTCCATTTTATGGTAAAAAAACAACCTATAAAGAGGCTGTTGTTGATGTCTTTGAAGTTCACAAGCAGGCAAATGGAACACTTTTGGGAATGAGCAAAGATGACTTTTTAAAGTCAAAGATGCAGCTTTTTTCCGAATCTCTTTTACATGAAATAGTAACAGTAATTGCAATTACTGAAGATGGAACTATTGATTTAGGTGCGAGAGGTATCGACTTTGACACTAACCTCCCGGACTTTACAGTTCCGTTAAATGATTACTATTCAGAAGGAGATTATCATTTTGAGATCAGAAATGGCAGAACTGTTATAAGGTTTTCTGACTATAATGCAGCTAAAAATATGTATGAAAACTATCTAAGAGAAAAACTTGTGGATTGATGTTTAAAAATTGGAATGTGCTAAAAATGGCACATTCCAATTTTATCTATATCTTTTTTATTTATCTATATTTTTCCAAAATCTTTATAAAACATTCCAACCCTTCAATTATATCATTATATGTTATATCAAAATTATGTGTATACCATGGATCTGCAATATCTCTAGGATTACTTGTAAAGTCTAAAAGTCTGTATACCTTATTCTCTCTGTCTTCTCCTACAATTCTATAAATATCTCTAATATTTCTTTGCTCCATTGCAATTATATAATCAAATTTATTATAGTCATATTTTTCAAGTTGTCTTGCATGCTTTCCATCAGTTTTTATTCCAACTTCTGCAAGTTTTTTTGTCACTCTATAATGAACAGGATTTCCTTCTTCTTCATTACTTGTCCCTGCAGATTCTATTATAAATTCATCTCTTAATCCTTTTTTATTTACCATATCTTTAAATAAAAACTCAGCCATAGGCGATCTACAAATATTTCCTAAACATACAAATAAAACTTTTATCATTTTCATACTCCTTTTTTATGTTACAAGCTTTTTTAATTCTTCTATTATCATAAAAGCCAAGGAATATAATCCTTAGCTTTCTAAATACTTATTCAACTTCTTTTTTCCATAATCCATGTTTATTACAA
>CAMKSF010000011.1 GCA_946415375.1 uncultured Clostridia bacterium | reverse complement strand
TCACAACGCTAAAGCTATTTTTACCACGCGCATAGCGCATGGTATTATAACCAATTAAAACAAGGATAGCATTTTTTATATGCCATCCTTGTTTTAATACCTTAATAATCAATTTAGTATATCTGTTTTCTGTACTTTTCAACCTCATTATATATCTCATTCCAATTGTTTACTCTTACAATATCTCCGCTTTCAATTTTCTCATTCATTTTTGTTGTCCTTAAAATTGACTTTATGCCATTTACCGTTAATTGTTTACAAAGATTTTACTGTTAAAAAAGTTGTATCATCTATATCTATTCCTATTTCATTCAATATACTCCCTTTCTATAAAGCTAGTCTTTGTGTTTCTTTTGCAATCATAAGTTCTTCATTAGTAGGAACAACCCATACTTCAACTTTAGATTCTGCTTTAGAAACTTTCTTTTCTTCTCCTCGCATATTGTTTGCTTCTTCATCAATATTAACTCCCATAAATTCAAGTTGCTTACATATATCTCTACGAATGCTTATTTGATTTTCTCCAACTCCACCCGTAAAAATAATAGCATCAATTCCACCCATTACAGCTGCATATTTTGCAATATAGCATGCAACAGAGTATTTAAATATTTTCATTGCTAAATCCGCTCTTTCATTTCCTTCAGTTGAGGCTTGCTCTATTACTCTAAAATCTGGAGCAAGACCTGTTACCCCCATAACTCCTGATTCTTTATTTAAAAGACTATCTACTTGTTGTACAGACATATTTTCTTTCTTCATTAAAAATGTAACAACTGATGGATCTAAATCTCCACTTCTAGTAACCATAGGTATTCCTCCAAGTGGTGTTAGTCCCATAGATGTGTCTACTGATTTTCCTCCATCTACAGCACAAATACTAGACCCTTGTCCTAAATGGCAAGTTACTATTTTCAAGTTTTGTATGTTTTCATTCTTAATTTCTGCAAGTCTTCTTGAAACATACATATGAGATGTTCCGTGAAATCCATATTTTCTAACACTATATTTTTCATAATATTCATAAGGTATTGGATAGATATATCTTTCTTTTGGAATAGTTTGATGAAATGCTGTATCAAATACACCTACCATTGGTTTATCAGGCATAACTTTTTTTGCAGCTTCAATTCCCATTATTCCTGCCGGATTATGAAGTGGTGCTAAATCTGTATATTCTTTTAATACATCAACAACGTGGTCATTAATTACAACAGATTCTGCTATTTTTTCACCACCATGAACTAATCTGTGCCCAACAGCACTTACTTCATCTAAGTTTTCTATTACTTTATATTCTGGATTTGTTAGTTGTTTTAATGTAAAATCAATTGCTTCTGTGTGATCTAAAGCAACATGATTTATTGTTACTTTTTTACCACAAGCTTTATGTGTAATAAATGCTTCTTGCTCCCCTATTCTTTCATATTTACCTGATGCTAAAACTTCTTCTGTTTCCATATCTATTAATTGATATTTAAGTGATGAACTACCACAATTTAATACTAATATTTTCAACTTATATTTCCTCCCTTTTAAAAGGGATAGTTCTTTTTACTTTAAAAGGCTATCCCTAATTGTACTATATTTAATTACCACTTACTATTCTTTGTGTTTCTTTAGCAATCATAAGTTCCTCGTTTGTTGGAACAACATAAACTAATACCTTTGAAAAATCAGATGATATTTTAGATTCTGTTGCAAAAGCTTCTTGATTTGCTTTTTCATCTAATTTTACACCCATAAATTGTAGTTTTTCACAAATAGCTGCTCTTGAATCTCTTCCTCTTTCTCCTACTCCTGCTGTAAATGTTATGACATCAACACCATTCATTGCAACAGCACATCTAGCTATATATGCTGCAATTGCATAATGATAGTGATCCATAGCAAGTTTTGCTCTTTCATTTCCTTCTGCAACAGCTTGTTCAATATCTCTATTATCTGAAGAAACTCCAGAAATTCCTAATAATCCAGATTTTTTATTTAGCATTGTATCTGCTTCTTCAGGTGTCATTCCTTCTTTTTTCATTATAAATGTAACAACTGATGGGTCTAAATCACCTGTTCTTGATCCCATAGGAATACCAGCAACCGGAGTAAGTCCCATACTTGTTTCAACAGATTTACCATTTTCAATTGCGCAAATACTTGCTCCTTGTCCTATATGACAATTTATTATTTTTAAATCTTCAATTGGTTTGTTTAAGATTTCAGCAATTCTTCTTGATACAAACATATGAGATGTACCATGGAATCCATATTTTCTTATACCATATTTTTCATAGTATTCATATGGAATTGGGTAAATATATCTTTCTTTTGGTAGTGTTTGATGGAATGCTGTATCAAATACACCTACATTTGGCTTTCCTGGCATTTCTTTTTGGCAAGCTCTAACTCCTAAAATACCTGCAGGGTTATGTAAAGGTGCTAATGGAACACATTCTTCAACTGCAGCTAATACATCTTCATCAATTAATACAGAAGAATTAAATTTTTCTCCTCCATGTACCATTCTATGTCCTATACTATCTATTTCATCTAAGCTCTTTATTACACCATAGTTTTCATCTAATAATTGTTCCATAACAACTTTTAAAGCTTCTGAATGGTCTTTTACTGCTTTTTGTATTTTTATTTTTTCTCCATTAACTTTGTGTGTTAAAAAGGCTTTGTCACTTCCTATTCTTTCAAAATATCCTGAGCATACTGCTTCTTCTGTTTCCATATCAATTACTTGATATTTTAATGATGAACTTCCACTGTTTAGTACTAAAATTTTCATTTTTAATCCTCCCTTTTTGGTTTTTATACAAACCAATTATAAATATATTTTTTTTAATTTAATAACTTAATTTTGTGCAGCTTGTACTGCTGTAATTGCAACAACCCCTGCAATATCATCTGCTGAACATCCTCTTGATAAATCATTTACTGGTTTTGCAATTCCTTGACAAAGTGGTCCATAAGCTTCTGCTTTTGCTAACCTTTGTGTCAATTTATATCCAATATTCCCTGCATTTAAGTCAGGAAATATTAAAACATTTGCATTTCCTTCTACAATACTTCCAGGTGCTTTTGATTTTGATACCTCTGGAATTATTGCAGCATCTACTTGTAATTCTCCATCAACTATTAAATCAGGATTTTTTTCTTTTACAAGTTTAGTTGCTTCAATTACTTTTTCAGTAAGTTCAGATTTTGCACTTCCATATGTCGAATATGAAAGCATTGCAACCTTAGGCTCTGCTCCAACTAAATTTTTAAAGCTTTTTGCAGATGAAATTGCAATTTCTGATAATTCATCTGAATTTGGATTTTCTACTAATCCACTATCTCCATATACAAATGTTCCATGTTCCCCATACTCACAATTTGGAACACACATAACAAAAAAAGCAGAAACTAATTTGGTATTTGGTGCGGTTTTTAAAATTTGAAGTGCTGGTCTTAGTGTATTTGATGTTGAATGTGCAGCACCAGAAACTAATCCATCCGCTTCTCCAAGTTTAAGCATCATCATACCATAATATATAGGCTCTTCTATTAATTTAGAAGCCTCTTCTTCTGTCATTCCTTTAGCTTGTCTTAATTCAAATAATTTTTGAGAATATTCTTGTTTTCTGGTAGATGTCTTAATATCAATTATTTCTACTCCTGTTAAATCTATATTATTTTCTTTAATGTCATTTTCAACTTGTTCTTTATCTCCAATTAAAATAACTTTTGCAAAACCTTCTTTTATTACTTTACTTGCAGCTTCTAATACTCTTTTATCTTCCGCTTCTGGTAAAATAATAGTTTTAATATCTTGTTTTGCTCTTTGTTTTATATCTTCAATAAAAGACATTTTCTTACCTCCTTTTTAAACAACTATGCCAAGTATATCACTTTTAAAGGAAAATATCAACTATATGAAGAAATTTTTTAAAATAAAAACACCTCAAATGACCTTAAGTCAAAAGAGGTGTATAGATTGATTCTTGGAGTTGTAGATTACTACTCCAAATTTTTCTAAAAACAATTAAATTATTGCACTCTTTATACGTCTCAAAAATTCCTCAATTCTTGCTGAAGCTTCTGGATTCTCGTCTAACGGCCAGATTTGAAGTGCTGCTTCAAGACTCTCATTGTTTGTTCTTGACAACATTTTAACAGTTTCCTCTTTGTTTACTTCTAACAATGTAAGTGCATGAAGCAATCTGTAGTAATTATCAGCCTTCATCCATTTACCATTCACTTTTTTTTGGCAGCAAATTCTTCTTATGATTTCCTCACAGAAGATTTCACGAACCAATCTAAGCTTAGGCTTTGATGCATACCAAAACACATCATATGAAAGTACATCATCTTTATGTCTGATCCAAAATTCTTTTGGAATCCTCTTATTATAGCCTAATGCTTCAGAGAGAGCTTCTAAGAATTCATATTCTCTCCGCCCTCCATGGATAATCTCACTAGTAAATATGCGTGATAAATGCTTGATATAGTTTAGCTCCTTTTTGTTCATTATGTCCTCCTTTTTTGTTTTTAGAATCAACTATTCTATACTATTATTATACCACAATTAACATAAATACTCAAATTATATATCATTAACAGAATGGAACCATTTAATATTTTTTTATTAAATATTTTAAAAATAAATAAAAACTAAATTATTAGAACAGAGTTCCGACATTATGTTTACAAATTATACAAATTATGATATAATAATTGTATATATGATTAAGAATCACAACAACCTACAATTTGATGTAAACAGGAGGAAAAAGAAATGGATTCAAAAAAAGAATTTGTTAAAAGTATAGTTAATGCAGAAAGTTGGGCAGAGTATGTTCCATGTATGAAAGAATGCATGGATATTTTTTCAATAATTAGTGAAGTAAACACAACCCTGAGTATAAGGTGTTTTCTGAAATCATATGGCGATACAATAAAGTATTTCGGTAATGAAGTACTTTTTCACCCGAAAGAAGTCCGGGATGAATTGGTAGGATTAATAAACGATGAAATTAAAAAAGATCATGACATTTTTGTGACTTACAAACTTCTTACTGCTATAGCATTATTAGGTGGAAAAGTAAAAATAAATGCTGATTCTGACACCTTTAAGTTCGTTTATGATTTATTCAACTGCATTGATGAAGAAAAGAGAACAAATAATTCTATTTTCGTAGCCTTTCAAAGATTAAAAGGCATGAAATTTTGAATTCATAGGAAAAAAGCACTTATTTATTAAGTGCTTTTTTCTAACTTTAATTAGTTAACTTTATAAAATATATCTGATAAAAACTCTTGAGATGAACCATTAAATATTAATCTTATTTTAGTATTATCTGATGCTTTATAGTTTGACTCAGGATCTCCTTCTTTTTCTGCTAAAGCTAAATTTGCTCCAGCAGGATAATAATAAATAAACCATCTATCTAGTTCATCTTTTGAATCAAATATTGTAACAGAGCCATCATTTCTTTTTTCATTAATATTAGATTTAAAATTATTATTATTAAAACTAATAATTGTATTTCCTTCTACGTCTTTTGAGATAATAGCTGTATCTCCATTTGTTCTTTTATATGTACCTGTATAATCAATTGTTTGTGTTGTTTGTGTTTGTGCTGGTGATATATTATTATTTTGTACACTATTTTGTTCAAGTGGTTGTTGAACTTGATTTTCTGTTACAGTATTTGTATCACTCATTTTATTTTCAAATTCTTGAATTTTCTCTTGTAAAGTTTGAATTTGTTTTTCTCCTTGTTCTTGTTTATTTGTTAATTCCATATTTTGTACAAATAAATATGCTATTCCTACAATTATAATTAAAATAATAAGAACTAAGAAAACTGTACTAAATTTAAATTTCTTTTCTTCCATTTTTCTCCTCCGTTATTTCATACTATTTAGTTTTTACGTTTTTTACAGAACTCCAACTGCTATATACTTTCTTTCCAGCAACTTTTCTGTAAGTTCTTACTCTTATATAATATTTCTTCTTTCCTTTTAATTTTTTTATAGTAGTTGATATAGTTTTATTTTTACTTATTGTAACTGATTTTTTATTCTTTGTAAATTTTTTATCAGTTGCAACTTGAACTTGATATCCAGTAGCTTTTGAAATCTTTTTCCAATTTACAGTTAATTTCTTTTTAGCTCCTTTAGTTTTTGTTATTTTTGTCTTATCAGTTGCTGTAGTTGTTTTTAAAACATCTGAATAATCACCATAATATGTTTTACCATTTACTGTTCTAACAGCTCTTACTTTTAATTTATATGTAGTTCCTGACTTTAAGCCATATACCTCTCCTGCGTTACCTGATGATTCACCTAATTTTTCATATTTTTTTGTTTTAGAGTTATACATGTATACTTCATATTTGTCTGCAGTTTCTCTTTGTAAATTCCATGTTATATCAAATTTAGTTGTTTTTTGATTTTTAGCAATAAGTCCTGTAACCTTTATTGGTTTTAAAAGCTTTACTATAATATTTTCAGTGTATTTTACCGCTGGATTTGATTTTAATGCAATTGTAATAGTTGAAGTTCCTTCTCCCACTGCATTAAATGTTCCATCTGAATACATTTTTATTACATTTGAATTACTACTAGAAAAAGTATAATCACTTGCTACTCCAACACTATAAACATCGTTAGAATTCTTATTATAAATACCATATAAATACGAACCTTTATTTCCTATATTCATATATGAAGAACTTGTAGAATTTGTAACTTTTCTTCCATATAAATTTAAGTTTTCATTTAGTACAGATATAGAACGAGTTGTTGTTTGAGAACCAGTTTTTATTAATTCATAAGTTGGATCACTTATACCAAAAAGTTGAACCCAATAATACACTTCGCCATTTTTAAAGCATCCTATCCCTATTGATTTATACCCATTATAAAGTATATTATTTCTATGTCCTTCTGAATTCATCCATAAATTCATAATTTCTTCTGCACCTTTGAAATTATATGCAATATTTTCTCCATATACTTTAGTATTAACAGAAGTATAATCGCTTCCATCTGGACGAGTATGACCAAAATTCAAGCTTATTTCAGCCGCTCTTTTCATTGCTGCAACTTGAAGGTCATAATCCATTCTAAGTGGGTTTGTTTCCTTTGCACTTCTTTCTTTATTTACTAAGTCTAATACTTCTTTTGCTCTTGTATATTCTTCAGTTCCCTTAACCATAATATTAATTGTATCTGTTGCAAATACCTTGCTTGTTAGAAACAATCCAATAAACATAAATGCTAATACTAATAGTAGAATTTTGTTTTTTAATTTCATTTTTTATTCCCCCTTTAAAATAATTATATATATTATATCATAAAAAATATAATAATCAATTTTAATTTTGTAATTTTTGTCTCACATATTCATAAAGTATAACTCCTGTTGCAACAGACGCATTTAAGCTTTCTGTTTTTCCAAGCATTGGAATTATAACTTTTTCATCTGCTAAACTTTGTATTTCTTTTGAAACTCCATTTGCTTCATTTCCAATTACTATTACTTTCTTTTTATAATCAGTATTGTATATTGAATTCTTAGCTTTTAATGAGGTAATCATAACTTTATATTCTTTATTTTGAAGTTCTTTTAGCGTATGTTTTAAATCTTCACATTCTATTACATTTAATCTAAAAATTGCACCCATTGTAGAACGTACGACTTTTGGATTAAAACAATCAGCAGTTCCTTTTGATACTAAAATTTGTTTTAGTCCTACACTATCTGCAGTTCTAAGTATAGTACCTAAATTTCCAGGATCTTGTATGTCATCCAATGCAAGAATTATATCATCTTTTATATTTATTTCTTCATTAATTTTCTTTCCAATTACAGCTAATACGCCTTGTGGATTTTCAACATCCGAAATCATTTTAAATATATTTTGAGGAACATATATAAAATCAATTCTTGCCATTTCATATTTTAAATGACTTTCAATTATTTCAGAATTATCACAACCATCACATACAACAATATATTTAATTTCTGCACTTTCTTGAACAGCTTCTTTTATAAGCTTTAATCCTTCAACTATATATTCTCCGTATTCAGCTCTATATTTCTTTTCTTTTAATCTTTTTATATGTTTTATAACTGAATTGTCTTTACTCGTTATTCTTTGCATAATAAACTCCTTTTTATAATTAAAATCTATCATATCACACTATTTTTATTAGTATTAATTTAAAATTTTGATTCAATGCATATGTTGACATAATTTTAAAATAATGTTATAATTTTTATGTTTCAATTGATGTATTCAATTTAGGAGGAAATATATGAAAAAAATTGCTATCTTAGATTTCATCTTGTTATTTATAGCTGTGTTATCAGCTATTGTGGTATTTATGTCCGTTGATAATATGGATACGGCCACATTTTTTGCATCATTGATTGGAAGTGTTGTTCTTGGGATTAGTTGCTATATCGAAATAGAAACTAAGAAAACAATTAATTTTTTTAAAGTTTTGCTATTAACAGTATTTGTTCATTACGTCTTAACTTTATATAACACGGTTCTGTAATTTTTCATATATAAAATGAGGTTTGATTTGACCTCATTTTTATTTTATCCCTCATCATCTAATTTTAGTACAGATAAAAATGCTTCTTGTGGCATTTCTACCTTACCTATTTGGCGCATTTTTTCTTTTCCACGTTTTTGCTTTTCTAAAAGCTTCTTTTTTCTTGTTATATCTCCACCATAGCATTTTGCTAAAACATCTTTTCTTAATGCTGAGATTGTTTCTCTTGCTATAATTGTTCCACCAATAACTGCTTGAAGAGGTATTACGAATAAATGTCTTGGTATTACTGTCTTTAGTTTTTCTACCATTTTTCTTCCTCTTTCATATGCCATATCTTTATGAACTATAAATGAAAGAGCATCAACATTTTCACCATTAATTCTTATATCTAATCTAACCAATTTTGACTCTTTATATTCTTTAAATTCATAATCAAATGACGCATATCCTTTTGTTCTTGATTTTAAATTATCAAAAAAGTCATAAATTATTTCATTTAGCGGCATATCATAAATTAATGAAACTCTATTTTCATCAAGATATTTCATGTCTACATATGTACCACGCCTATTTTGGCACATTTCCATTATTCCACCTACATAGTCTTTTGGTGTAATAATATTTGCTGTAACAATTGGTTCTTCAATAAATGCAAGTTCAGCTTGTGAAGGCAAATCTGTTGGATTATATATCTCTAGTACTTCACCATTTGTTTTATGTACTTTATATATAACTGATGGAGCTGTTGTAATTAAGCCTAAGTCAAATTCTCTATCTAGTCTTTCTTCTATTATTTCTAAATGTAAAAGTCCTAAAAAGCCACATCTAAACCCAAATCCTAAGGCTGCTGAGGTTTCTTGTTCAAATTCTAATGCTGCATCATTTAATTTTAATTTTTCTAAAGCAATTTTTAAATTTTCATATTCACTTCCATCAATTGGATATATTCCACAATAAACCATAGGTGTAACTTTTTTGTAGCCTGGAAGCGGTTCTTCTACTGGATTATTTGCAAGTGTTATTGTATCTCCAACTTGAATTTCTGATAAACTCTTAATACTTGCTGCAATGTATCCTACTTCACCAGCTTTTAATTCATCACATGGTAAATAGCTTCCTGGTGCAAAATATCCTACTTCTGTAACTGTAAATGTATCGTTTGATGCCATAAGCTTAATTTCGTCTCCAGTTTTAACTTTTCCATCGACTACTCTTACATATGCAACTGCTCCTTTATAGTTATCATATAAAGAATCAAAAATTAAACATTTAAGCTTGCCTGATTCATCTCCTTTTGGTGCAGGTAAATCACTCACAATTCTTTCTAAAACTTGTTCAACATTTAACCCTGTTTTAGCAGATATACATGGTGCATCTTCTGCAGGAATACCTATAATATCTTCTATTTCTTTTTTAACTTCTTCTGGTCTGGCACTTGCTAAGTCAACTTTATTAATTACAGGTAAAACTTCTAGGTTATTATCTATTGCAAGGTAAACATTTGCAAGTGTTTGAGCTTCTACTCCTTGCGTTGAATCAACAACAAGAATCGCACCATCACATGCAGCTAAACTTCTAGAAACTTCATAATTGAAATCTACATGTCCTGGCGTATCTATTAAATTAAATGTATATTCATTTCCATCTTTAGCTTTGTACTTCATTCTAACAGATTGCGCTTTAATAGTTATTCCTCTTTCTTTTTCTATATCCATGTTATCAAGCACTTGTGATTCCATCTCTCTTTTTGATAAAACACCTGTCATTTCAATTAATCTATCTGCTAATGTTGATTTGCCATGGTCAATATGAGCAACAATACTAAAGTTTCTAATATATTTTTGATATTCGTTCATTTTATCTCCTTCTAAAGCTGATGTAATTTTTTTAAATATTTTATCATATTTCTCAAAAATATACAAGTATAATGCATAATAAAAAGGACTTATCGTCCTTCTTTGTTAAATAATTCTTTTTTATAACTCTAATTTAATTTCTTTATTTTCTTCTTCATATTTTCTATATTTTACACCACAATAGTCAAGCATCTTTTTAGAAACTATATTTCCATCAGTTCCATTGTATTTATCTGATTTATATATTATTTCTTTTATTCCTGATTGAATTATAGCTTTTGCACATTCATTACAAGGAAATAAATCAACATATATTCTAGCATTTTCTAATACTGAGCCTTTATTATTTAAAATTGCATTTAATTCTGCATGGCATACATAGGCATATTTAGTGTTTAAAAAATCTCCTTCTCTATCCCATGGCATATGATCATCATCATATCCATTTGGCGCTCCATTATACCCTACAGATAAAATCTTATTATCTTTGCTTACAATACATGCTCCAACTTGTGTATTTGGATCTTTACTTCTTTGTGCAGATAGCATTGCAACTCCCATAAAATAGCTATCCCATCCAATATAATCTTTCCTTTTTGTTACCATATTAATTCCTCCATCTTTCATTTTTTTTAATTTTATCATAATAAAAAAAAAAGCTCAATAGTTTTGAATTTAAATTTTTTGACTTTATTTGTCGAATTTGACATAATTTAAAAAAAGTATTATAATATTTATTATGGCTTATTTATAGAATTGCCATTAGACATAAAAAACAATATTCAACATATGGAGGTAATACCATGGCAAAAACATTTAAAGAAGTATTGGGAAATAAGGAAATCAAGCTTATCGCAAAAGATGCAAGAGATCTTCTTTGTGAGATGCAAGATAGCGCATGTTGGAAAGAAACATTGAAAAGTGGATTAGCAAACTATGCTACTACTCATTCCAAGCTTGAGTATCTTGCATTCAAAGCTGCACTTAGCCTCAATATTTGTTGGGCAATAGGAGAGTATTTTTTTGAGGTAATATTAACTCCTCTTGATACACTCGTAAAGCAGATTGGTGATAGTGACTCGACGGTGGAAAATTATCAATTTAAGATTTTTACTTCAGAACTTATCTGATGGTGCAGTCTTAAGTAGACCTGTAATATGTATTACATATTACAGGTCTTTTTAATCATTAGTTATATCACCACTTTGATTTAAAGAAATTCTTTCTCCTAAGAATTTCGGCTTTGCCTTTAAAGCACATTTAAAAAAGTTCTTACATCTTGCTAAACATTCTCTTACAAAATGATATGGCATTTTAGTATATATTCTAGCATCAGATTTTATTCCAAAAGATTCAATTCCTAATTTATTTGCAATATAAATTGATCTATATAAATGATACTTTTGTGTCACAATTATTATTCTATTTGCGCCAAATATTTCTTTTGCTCTATATATACTATCATAAGTGCAAAATCCTGCATGATCCATAAATATATCTTCTGATGGTATTCCTCTTTCTATTGCATATTTCTTCATTATACCTACTTCATCATGATTTTTCTTACTATGATCTCCACTCATTATAATCTTTTTTGATAATCCCTTTTTATATAATTCTATTGATTTATCTAATCTATCTTTAAGCATTAAAGTTGGTCTTTCATTGTTTATTATACCTGCCCCTAAGACCAAAAGACAATCAATATTTTCTAATTTTATATCTTCATTCTTTAAAATCTGTTTATGTGATTTAATAATTATATACATATTAGTCAAAATAACTATACTTACAACAAATAGTATAATACTTTCAATAATAAACATTATTTCCTCCAAAAAAATCAGTTTCTATTTTCCACATAATTATTTGAAACTTGCTCTTTTAATAATTATATAATATTTTATATCATCCTAAAAAAAATAGCAAGAAAATCCTGCTATTTTGTTTTTTCTGTTATATGTATATTTTCAATTTTACAATTAAACTCTCTCGAAATAATATTTTGAATCTGAGCTATTTTTTGTTTATTAAGTCCTCCTTCATCTTTTACTACAACATTTATACTTTCATTATTAACAAATACCACATAATTATCAAATCCTTTTGTTGATAATAGGTTTTCAGATATCTTAATTGCATTTTTAGTATCATTTATCTTTGTTATTTCCTTCATAGCTATTGACTTTTGAGTTTCAGAAATTGAATTATCTTCTATTATTTTTGTATAAGTAGATAATGTATCAGCATAATTTGTATCTCTTTCTAATTTTGAAGATACAAAATAGTCTGATTGTTCATTTACAATATTTTTACTGTCTACAAGTTTTGCATCTCCTATGTCTTCATCATCACCATTTTCATTATCTTCTTCTGCAATAGTTTCTTTAATTTCATTACTACTATAATTCTGTTCTGTAATATCCTGTTTCGAAAATGTTTCTAAAGAGCTTTTCTCTACATTCGTAGTATAATTAAAATATCCAGCAGTAACTAACATAAGTGCTATTGCATAGATAATTACCTCGTTCTTTTTAAAACCTTTTTTGAATATCTCTAATTTATTTGCATTTTTATCTCTTTTCAAAGTTCTCCCTCCATTTCAAATACTTGTATTTTATCAATAGATAAACCAGTAGCAGATTTAACTGCATTAACAATATTTGTTTTGACCTTTGCATTCTTAGCTCCTTGTGCTGTTATTATAGCCCCTTCAATAGTTGGCATTATTATTTTTTGTGTCATTGGAACTTGGCTTCCATCCTTTTCTGAAAATATAACATCTTTTTGAATTTGTGTAGATGTTGTATTTCTTAGCCCACCACTTGAATCAGTTTCTTCAGTAGAACTAGTAGTTGTTTTTTCGTCGTACATGGCAATAGTCTTACTACTTTCCGAATAGCTAATATATACATTAACTTTTCCTACTCCTTTTATGGTACTTAATATTTTTTCTAATTGGTTTTGCATATCACTTTTATCATCCTTACTATCTTTTATTTCATTTGAAGCTAAAACTGTATTTGCAAGCTTATTATCTTTTATATCTTTTTTATTATCTGATTTTAATAAATAATTAATTATAATAATTGTGATAATTAAAACTACTATTAACGTAATTAAGTTTTCTATTTTTTTCTTATTGTTTCCCTCTGTTTTTATAAAATCTTTTATTTTATCTTTTAACATATAAGTCCTCCTTATCTAATATGTATATCAAAAACACTTTTATCTATTTCATAATGTTTACTTAAATATTTCTTTAAAGTATCTATATCTTTTGAATCTACTTCTTCATTTTTTGCTTTTTCTAATTTATTTGCAATATTTATTTCAACCTTTTCTATTTCATTTATATTATCTATTTTTATTGAATTATCACTTTCTTCCTTGTATTTTTTTATTGTTTTTTGTGAATCTAATTCAATTAGAATTTTACTAATTCCAACATTTTTTTCCTCTGCATTAAAATTTCCTTTTACCTCACATTTATTTACAATGAATCCCTCTTTTTCTACTATCTTTATCACTTCTTTTTCAAATGTGTCTTCATATATCTTATTAAGTTTATAATCCATAGAATATTCATCTTTGGTTGTATTAATGTTTTCAGTATATTTAGTTATTTCTTTAGATATATCAAAACCATTTATTGCTTTACTATATGCAATAGGTGAAATTATATTAAATACAATATATACTCCAAGTATTACTTTAATGTATTTTTTTATATTTCCATCAGGAAGAAGCATTTCAAATATACTTGCAATAATTACTGCAATAGCTATTCCTTCTATCCAATTACTTAAAAAATTAATCATCTGTACATCATCCCACTATTTGAAATTTTAATTACAAGTGTTATACCAACAATTAATAGAACTGAAACTGAACACATTATTCCAAGTAATAATTTAAATATATCTCCAAATTCTGATAAAAGCTTAATGATTTTTTCATCAGCTAAAGGTTCTATTATTGCAGCAGAAATATTATACATAATAGTTAATATAGAAAGTCTTATTATCGGCATAGCACATATTCCAATAACTATAATTACACCAACAACTCCTAATGCATTTTTTAGTACTAAACCACAGCCTAAAACACTATCTACAGAATCCCCCAGTATTTTACCTACTACAGGTATCATACTCGAAACTGCAGCTTTTGCTGCTTTAGCAGTTATTCCATCTACACTACTTGCAAGTGTTCCTTCCAAAGATATTACTCCTACAAATATTGTAAGAATAATACCTAAAAACCAAATAATTGATGATTTCATAAATTTTGAAAGCCTTCCGATTTGAACCTTATCTGAAAGTTTGGAAACAATTGAAAGAGCAGTAATTAATGATATAACTGGTATTATCAAATTAATTATTATATTTGATATAAATGTTATTATAAATAATATTATTGGCTCTAGGAGTGTACTTGTAACTATATTCCCAGTGTATATCATTAAGGTTATTAGAAGCGGGACTAATGAATTCATAAATCCAACTAAATTTGTTATAGTATTTTTTATAGATAGTATTAAATTAGAAAAATTGCTCATTACAATTGTTATAATTAATATGTATTGTACATAATATACTAATTTTGAAATATTGCTTGTTTGTAAATTATCTGTAAGTGCTTTTATAATGCTATGTACTATTACTATTGCTAATAAAGAAATAATTGTCTTAAATGTTGAGACAATTTCCTCTCCAAATAATCTTAGGAATTTTTTTAATAATGATTTATTATCAACTTTTCCTGTTATTGCCGAATTAATAATTTCTGATATATTTAAATCTTCAAAATAATCATTTGTATACTTTTCTGTCTCTTGAATAAAATTTGAAATTCCAAAATTGTCTTTTTCTTCTTGTATCATCTTCGTTGTTAAGTTTTCCGCATACACATTTGATGTATCAAAAATAATAATAGAAATTATTATTATAAAGTGTATAATTATTTTTTTCATTTTATTTATCCTTTGCATAAAATAAATATATATTATTCAGATAAGTTTTGTTATTATCTCTAATAAATTTGAAAATATAGGTATCGACATCGAAACTATGACTACTTTACATCCTATTTCTATTTTACTTGCAATCGCAGTTTCTCCAGCATCTTTACATATATTAATTGCAAATTCAGTAAGAAATGCAATACCTGTTATTTTTAATAGCAGCTCTAAAAATTGATTATTTATACCTGATTTATTACTTATTGCTTTTAGTAAACTAATTATTCCTTCAAGTCGATTTATTACTAAATATATTAATAGTAGTCCTGCTATTATTGAAATATATATTGTAAATTCAGGTTTATACTGTTTTAAGATAATAATTATTACTAAAGAAATTAAGCCTATTGCTATTATTTTTATAATTTCATCCATAGCATGCTCCTATATATTAAATAAAGTTCTAACTGTATTAAATAAAGAACTTATTTCTTTTATTACCAGAGTTAATACAATAACTACTCCAGCAAGAGTCGTCATCATAGCTTGTTCTTCTCTTCCAGCCCTGCATAATACTTGATGTAAAACAGCAACTAATATTCCAATTGCAGCTATTTTAAATAATAAATCTACATCCATATACATATCCTTTCTATATTAATATAATTATTATAGCAAGTCCAAAAATTGTACCTAATGTTCTATACATTTTTTCATTCTTCTTGCATTCTTCTTCTGCTAAAGAAATCTGCTTATCTAAAAAATTTATATGTAGATTTATTTCATTTAATTGTCCTTGCAAATCAGTTTTTCCGAAGCATGTTTCCAAAGCCTTTTATTGTATTAATATCATCTGTTTTTAGATTTAATTTATTTTTATTATTGTCTATTGCTTCACACCAAGATTTTTTAAAATCATATTCTTTTAAATTATTTTTTGTTTCTATAAAAATATTATTAATACTCTCTCCCTTTATTAATAATGGTATTTCTACAAATATGTCTCCAAGTGGTTCATATGTAAATTTTATTTTAGATTCTAAAATACTAAATATTTCTTTAAAGCTTTTTAGCTCATTAACTCTATTTTTGTATTTTTTAGAAATAAGATCTCCAATCAAAGCGCAAAATGAAAATATAAAAAATAAAACTGTATATTTAAAAAACATCATAAACTTGTCCCCTTAATTATATATATTCAAAAAAAATTAATTTAGAACATTTACATATTTTTTATTATTTTTATTTAAATTAAATACTTCTTTTATCTCTCCCCTTCTTTTATCATCAAGAAATATAATTGTTTCTATTATTGATTTATCTAGTAAGCTTTTTAGTTCTTTATTAAGATATAATTCGTTTAAATTATTTCCATGTGCAGTAAATATTCCTTTAACCCCACTACACATTGCATAGTCTATTGCATCTATATCTTCTTTTCTCCCAATCTCATCACATATTATAATATCTGGGCACATAGATCTAATCAGCATCCTAACTCCGTCAGATTTAGAACTATTATCCAAAACATCACTCATAATCCCAATATCATTTTGAGGGACTCCTTTATACATCGCTGCAATCTCACCTCTTTCATCTATTATTCCACATGTTTTTCCTTTAAAATTATATTCTTCTATACCAGTACTTAATTTTCTTACTAAGTCTCTTAATAAAGTTGTTTTTCCACAACCAGGCTTTGAGGCAATTAATGTATTTTTAATGTCTTTTCCATCAATAACATACTTTAAAATGTTATTAGATGTATTCTTTTTCTCTCTTGCAATTCTTATATTTAAGCTTGAAATGTAATTAATATTTATAATTTTATTATTTTCAATTACACAACTTCCTGTTATTCCAACTCGGTGGCCTCCTTTAATTGTTATAAAACCCTCACAAATCTGTTTTTGATATGAATATATAGAATGTTCACATATTTTTTGTAAAGTATCATGTAACTCTTCTTTAGATACAATATGAATTAAAATACTATTTCCTTCTGAATTCTTTAAAATTATCGGTTTATTAGCTCTTAACCTTATTTCTTCAATATCATGCAGCCCATATATGTATTTCTTAATCTCTAATTTTATATTCTCAGCAAGAAAATCTAATATTTCTTCCATGCTTGTCCTCCATACAAAAAAGCATATAATATAATTTTTCATTATATTATATGCATCAAATTTGATTTTAGTACTATTTTATCTAACTTCTTCTCCAATTTCCGCTCTAAAGATTATTTTTTCTTCAGGTAAAATCGGTATCTTTCGTATGTATTCATTTGCTATTCCTATTTTATCTTTAGTTCCTAAAAAATCATAAATTTCATCATTCATATAGCAGTTATATTCTTTTAATTCATCATCTAGATAATGTACTATACCATAAATAGTTTTCCAAAAAAGCTTATCATATTGTTTTATTTGTTCTAAAGTACTTAATGCACTTTTAAATTGATAAATACTGAATGTTTTTGGAAAATACAAATAGCAAAAACCTGTAAGATAATTAACTCGATGTTCCTGATTATCTGATTTATCAAGCTCAACATCATTATCATGTAGTTTTATATATATATTTCCTAGCATCATATTACTTTCCAAATCGTTATGATACTTTTTCTCATTTGGTTTTCTTCTAAATTCTCTACCATATAAATATTCTAATAGTGGAATACATATTGGCTCATGTTCTTTTTTTCCAAATACAAAAATTGTTTGTTGTGGTGTAATAATTTCTAAAGATCGCTTTTCATAAACTTTTTGGTATAGCGGAAGATCTTTTATCATTTCCTTTTTAAAGTACCCATCAATTCCAGCATTATGTTGAATTTTAATTTGTTCTTCTATTTCTTTTGGGTCATCTATTTCATCAATAAATTTATACATTTAATATACTCCTTTAATAATCAAACTCTTATTATTATACCATAAAATCCTGATATTTTCAAGAAATATTCAAAAAAGGGTACACAAATAAATAAAAATATGATAAAATATATACTGATTTTAATAATAAGGAGGAAATTAATATGTCAGGACATAGTAAATGGCACAATATTCAAGCAAAAAAAGGAAAGGCAGATGCAGCAAGAGGAAAAATATTCACCAAATTAGGTAGAGAATTGTTAGTAGCTGTAAAACAAGGTGGTCCAGACCCTGAAGGTAATTCTACTTTAAAAGCAGTTATAGCTAAATGTAAAGCTGCAAATATGCCAAATGATACAATTAATAATGCAATTAAAAAAGCTTCTGGAGAAGGCAGCACAGCAAATTATGAAGAAATAATATACGAAGGATATGGCCCTAATGGTGTTGCAATAATAGTTGAAGCAAGTACAGATAATAAAAATAGAACAGCAGCTGATGTTAGGCATGCATTTGATAAATCTGGTGGAAACTTAGGAACTACAGGATGTGTATCATACATGTTTAGCAAAAAAGGAGTAATTGTTATAGAAAAAGAAACATGCCCTATTGATGAAGAAGAATTAATGATGTTGGTATTAGATGCAGGAGCAGATGATTTTAATACCTCTGATGAGGTATATGAAATTACAACTGACCCAAGTAACTTTACAGAAGTGTCTGAAAAATTACAAGCAGAAGGAATTTCTTTTTTAGAGGCATCTGTTCAAATGGTACCTTCAACTACTGTGTCTCTTGATGAACAATCTGCAGAAAAGATGGAAAAAATGATAGAAAGACTTGAAGATTTAGATGATGTTATGAACGTATATCATAACTGGGAATAATGAAAGGATGAAAAAATTATGAAAAAAAGACATTTAATCATATTGATTATATCAATTGTATTAGTTTTATGTATTGCTGCTGGACTTGCATTTATGTTCTTTTTTACTGATATATTTAAGAGTAATAAAACTTTGTTTTCAAAATATCTTGCACAAAATGAAGAAATATTAAATTTATTTAATGATAAAGATATAAACGCATACGTAGAAAAGCAAAAAACTACACCATATTCTCAAGAAGGTTTAATAAAAACAAATGTTACTTTTCCCGATAGTTCTCAATCACAAATTGCAAATGCATTACAAAATTGTAGTATAACATTTAGTGGAAAAGTTGATAATTCAAATAAATATTTCTATGAAACAGTAAAAGCAAATTATTCAGATACACAATCTATGGAATTTGATTTATATCAAAACAACGACATTTATACTTTTACAATTGCAGATTTATTAACTAAATATATTGGTATGGATAACAACAATTTAAAAGAATTTGCTCAAAAAATGCAACTATCAGATGATATTGTTAAATCAATTCCTAATAAAATTGAATTTGATAAACTAAACAAATATACTAGTATTTTTTCTGAAGAAGATTTAGATAGTTTAAAGAAAAAGTATTTAAATATAATATATGATAATTTAACAGATGATATGTTTACTAAAGAAAAAACAACGGAATCAACTGTTTATTCTTTAAACTTTAATAAATCTTCAATAAAAAGCATTAAGAAAAAATTATTAGAATCATTAAAAGATGATGAAATTATATTTAATAGAATAAAAGAGAATTTAATAAATAACTACAATTTAACTGAAGAGAATGTCGAAAAATATATAACAGAGTTTAAAAGTCAAATTCAAAAATCAATAGATTCGGACTATTCATATATAGATAGCATAGATAATATAAGAAATAGTTTTAAATCTCAAACTGAAGACGAACCAGAAGACAGTAATGAAGATACTATTTTAACTATAAAAGTTTATTCTAAAAATAGCAGTTTATTAAAGACAGAATTTATTACACGTGACTTCGGAACCATTATACTTTCAAAATCAAATGATATGGCTAAATTTGATGTACAAAAAGATGGTGAACAACTTGTTTCAGCATATATCCAAAAAATAAAATCTGCTAATGAAACAAAATATGATTTTGCATATTCCATGAATAACATTCAAATATTTGATTTAACTACTTCTTTTTCTGGATTAAATTCAGATTCTGTAAATGAAATATCAGAATTAAATTTTGAAATGGATTTAGGTAATTCTTCAATTACAAATGCAAAAACTAAATTCACTACAAGTTATAAAAAAACAAAGACTTTTGGAGAATTCCAAAAAGAAGAAGTACAAAATTCAAATATATTACTTTTAAATACTGCCCCATCTTCTAAAAGTATTCAAGATCTTTTTGTAAAAATATCAGATACAGTCGTTGAGCAAAATAACAATAAACTAAAAGCAATAGGTTTAAAAGAGGATCAAAATCCATTTATATACTATATACCATCTATTGCTAATATTGGTAGCGTATATATTATTCAAAATCCTGAAAACGCCCCTTTATATTCAATACCACTTGTCTTAACAGGTATCTCTGTTTCTATGTTATCAGGAGATAACGCCATATTAAAAAAAGCTCAGGAACACAGTTCTGATATTAATACCAATCGTGATCAATACCTAAATCAGTTAAATCAAGACAATTCAATTTTAGATAGAGCATCAAAATCTAGAATACAGACTGATTTAGCAAAGATTAAAGAAAAAATCTCGTTAGATGTTAACTCTGAAATTGCTGAATTATTAAGTAAAACGTATAGTAAAAATACAACTGCTAAATTTAACTCAAAAAATCAATTTGAAGCTTTAGATAAATTATTAAAAAACTATAAAATTGATAATGAAAACTTTACATATAGTTACAATAATAATAAAGTAATAATAACATATAAAAATGATCCCACATATTCTGCTACAGGAACATTATCATCTGATGGTAACTTTAAATGGAATAAATAAACGCTAAAAAAGAAGCATTATCTCTGCTTCTTTTTTACATTTATATCTCCAAATAAATCTTCTTGATATGTTTCAACCTTTTTTTTCATTATTTGTCAATTCTACCTTGTTTTAACATTTTTCGAAGAACTCCAGTCTGAATAAATCTTTATACTTTTTTTATTAAATTTAACTGTTTTAAATGTTCTAATTTTTACATAGTATTTCTTATTTTTCTTCAAACCTTTAATTTTTCTTGATGACGTTCCTTTACTATAAATAGTTATTGTCTTACCATTCTTAAATTCACTATCTGTAGAATACTTTATTTGGTATCCCGTAGTTTGAGTATATTGTTTTTTCCAGATTGTAGTAAAAGATTTTGAACCATTTGTTAATTTCTTCAACTTTGTTCCCTTGGGCTTAATATCATAAGTAAGCTCTTTTGTACCCTTATAAATTCCTTTAAAAGTTATCTTTACTGTATATTTTCCAACATTTTTGCTATTTTTGTTTGAATATGTAACATTATAATTTGAAGATATAATAGTGTTTCCTTCACTATCTTTAACAACTACACTTGGTTTTCTTACCTTTCCATTATAGGTATAACTTGTTGTCTTTAAAGAAACAGTTTTTGGATAATATATCGGCGTTGTAGTTGTATATTCAACTGTTCCACATTCAGAACATTTCTTAGTATTAACTATTTTTCCATCTGCTTTTAATGTTGCTTTCGTTATTACAGATGCTACTATATGTTTGTGATTAAGCTTTGCTACTGTTTTTGTTGTTCTACTTATTTCTTCTCCACATACTGAACAGTATATAACTTCATCATAAGAGCCTTCATTTAAACATGTCGCTGCTTTTTCATTTTCTCTAACTGTATTGTTTGGTGTATGTGAAATACTGCACTCATTTACTAGTACATATTCAATGTCTTCATCATATAGATACTCAATAAACGATACATTATTTTTTGTAAGATATACTGTTAATTCATCAGAACATCCTTTAAATATATCATATGGCTCTATTGATATTATTTCTTTAGTATTGAATCTAACAGTTTTTAAAGATTCACAATTGATAAATGCCGATTTACGAATATCAGTTATACTTTCTGGTAATACTATACTCTCTATATTTCTACAACCCTCAAATGCTTTTTCTCCTATTTTCGCAAATACTTTTCCGTCTATTTTTTCTGGTACTATAACTTCATTTTCTGTTCCAAGATATTTAGATAAAGTTATTGTATCTCCCTCTGAATATAGATATGCATAATCCCCTGAAAATTGATTAAAAGATCCAATCCCCTCTTCATTTAAATAATCCATAAAACTTGTACAATTTTCAGAAAGATATACTACCAATTCATTAGAACATCCTTTAAATAAATTGTATGGTTTTATTGATATGCCATCTTTAGCTTTAAAAATAACAATTTTTAAAGATTCGCAATTAATAAATGCTGACTCATAAATATCATTTATATTTTCCGGAAATACAATTCTCTCTATATTTTTACATTCTCCAAATGCTCTTTCCCCAATTGTCGTAACTGTTTTTCCATTTAATTTTTCTGGTACTATAACTTCTTTTTCTGTTCCAAGATATTTAGATATTGTGATTTCATCTTCTCCTGAATTTATATATGCATATTCACCATCAATGTTAGTACAATAGTTTATACCTATATTATTCAAATAACTAATAAGATTTGTGCAATGTTTAGAAAGATATACAATCAATTCATCTGAGCACCCTTTAAATAATTCATCAGGACCTGATTCTATATCTACAGAGGTTTTAGTTTTGACTACAAGTATTTTCAAAGATTCACAATTTGCAAATGCATTATCCCAAAGTTGAGTTACACTTTCTGGTAATATTATTTTTTCAATATTATTACAATTTGCAAATGCATTTCCTCCTATTGTTTGAACTGACTTTTCATTTATATATTTTGGTACTTCTACTACTTTATCTGTCCCAAGATATTTGGTTATTATAGTTCCATCTTCTTCTGAATGTATATACGCATAATCTCCCTCAACATTAGTACAATAACTTATACCTATATTATTCAAATAGCTAATTAGATTTGAACAATGTTCTGAGAGGTAAACTTTCAATTCATTAGAACATCCTTTAAATAATTCATCAGGACCTGATTCTATATTTACAGAAGTTTTTGTTTTGACTACAAGTATTTTTAGAGACTCACAATTTGCAAATGCATTATCCCAAAGTTGAGTTACATTTTCTGGTAATATTATTTTTTCAACATTATTACAATTTTCAAAAGCATTACCTCCTATCGTTTGAACTGACTTTCCATTTATATATTTTGGTACTTCTACTACTTTATCTGTCCCAAGATATTTAAATATTATAATTCCATCCTCTTCTGAATATGAATATCTCCAATCTCCATCTTCTATAATTTCTGCGTTAACTTTCACATTAATTAATAATAATATAGCAACGATAATCAAAACTATTGCTATTATTTTATTTTTTACTTTCATTTTTTCACCTTCTATAAAATATTTACAATCAATTTATAAAAATTTTTAATCACATTAAAAAATGACCATATAAGAAAAATTAATGTAATTTCAAAAGAATTTCTTTCAACTTTCACCACCTATTTTTAAAAATAATTTTAGTGTCCTTATAATGCCTTCTCCCTTATCTCCTGTTTCTTTTTTACATTTATATCTCCAAATAAATCTTCTTGATATGTTTCTACTTTACTTCGTCTTGATAATTCCAATAGTCCAGAAAAAGCTGTAACTATTTCATTTTTACTGTGTTTTTTTATTGAGAATAATTTATTAAATACAAATTTTTTATGTTTAATTAATTCTCTAAACATATCTTTTAATTTACTTGCTACTGTATAATTTTCAGTTATAGCTATCTTTTCAATGTTTTTAGCATTGAGATTTATTCTTTCTTTATTCTTTGTAACTAATGAAGAATAAATATCTGGTATAGTAGTTGTATCATATAAATTTTCAATTGATTGCTTTGGTAGAGGAATGCTTTCTGGTAATTTAAAAAGTCTATTAGAAAATATTTTAAAATTTTGCATAAGACATGATTGAACATCTTTATATTTCTTATATTCTACAATTCGTCTTATTAGTTCTTCTTCTGTTATTTCTTCTTCATCTTCTTGTCTATTTGGAAGCAATTTTTTAGATTTAATATACAGTAGAGTTGATGCCATACTTAAAAATTCACTGGTAACTTCTAGATTCATCTCTTCCATTTTATTTATGTATTCTATATATTGGTCTGTTATCTCATTTAAATTTATATCATAAATACTCATCTTATTTTTTTCAATTAAAGTACATAATAAATCTAATGGTCCCTGAAAATTTTCTAATCTAATTGCATATTTATTTGTTTCTAAAGCTAATACCTTTTGCATTTCTTACTCCTTAAAATTTATATTATCGTAGTTATATCCTTTTTTTAATAGATATTGTTTTATTTCTTCTTCGTCCATCTCTTTTTTCTTTTTATTGTATATATTTCTTGCAGACTGTTTTTCATATTCATTTAAGTCATCTTTATTTTCATAAAAATAGTCTTCTATATCATTTTTATTTAAACCTTTTGCTAGTAGCTTATACTTTATCTCTTTTAAAGATAAATTCTTTAAAACTCTAAAATTATTTATTGCCTTTTCTATATATTCTTTATCATCTAAATAATTTGCTTCTTTTAAATATTCTATTATATCTTCAAGCATATTTTCTTCAATTGAGTTTATGAATTTATTTCTAACTTCTTGTTCTGTTCTTTTCTTGAATACAATAAATTTCATTACTTTTGTTTTTTCTTTATCAAATTCTTGAGCTGAATACATAAATACTTTTCTCCTAATAATTATTCAAGAGAGAAGGCAAAACAAACCGTCTCTTTTTTATTCATCATCTTCTTCGGCTTTTCTATCTTCTCCAAGGCTTTCTTCAAATGCTTTTTCTGAATTTCCTCTAACCCTTTTCTCAACTTCCTCTAAAATTTTTGGATTATCTTGAAGATATTTTTTAGCGTTTTCTCTTCCTTGTCCAATTCTGTTGCCATTGTAGCTAAACCATGATCCACTCTTTTCGATGATATCTAAATTAACTGCAATATCAAATATATTTCCTATTTTTGAAATTCCTTCTCCATACATAATATCAAATTCAGCTTCTCTAAATGGTGGAGCAACTTTATTTTTTACTATTTTAACTCTAGCTCTATTTCCTATAACATTTCCGTCTTGCTTAATATTTTCAATCTTTCTAATATCTAGCCTAACTGATGCATAAAATTTAAGAGCTCTACCTCCTGTTGTTGTCTCAGGGTTTCCAAACATGACACCAATTTTTTCTCTTAATTGATTAATAAATATTATTATTGTTTTAGTTTTATTAATTGCACCAGCTAGTTTTCTTAAAGCCTGAGACATTAATCTAGCTTGTAGTCCCATATGAGAATCTCCCATATCTCCATCAATTTCTGCTTTTGGAACTAACGCTGCAACAGAGTCAACAACTATTACATCTAAAGCTCCACTTCTAACTAAACTCTCTGTAATTTCTAATGCTTGTTCACCTGTATCTGGTTGAGATACTATTAAATCATCTATATTAACTCCTAATTTTTTTGCATAGACAGGATCTAATGCATGTTCTGCATCTATAAAAGCAGCTTCTCCGCCTAACTTCTGTGCTTCAGCAATTACATGTAAAGCAAGTGTCGTTTTACCAGAAGATTCTGGACCATATACCTCAATTATTCTTCCACGTGGTAATCCTCCAATTCCTAAAGCCATATCTAAGCTAAGTGCTCCTGTTGATATAGCTTCCACTTCCATTGCTTTATATTCTCCTAATTTCATTACAGAACCTTTTCCAAATTGTTTTTCAATTTGACTTAATGCTGCATCTAATGCTTTCTTTTTTTCTGAATTTTCTGACATTTTTATTTCCTCCTTCAATTACAAACTCTTGTTTGATATTAGTATTATATACCAAACATTTATTTTGTCAATACTTTTTTAAAATTTTTTTTAATTTTTATACCAGTCTTTAAATTTAAAGTATAAATTATACCATCTAGATTCTATTTCACCATTTAAATATGAACTTGAAATTGCATATATCTTATTTCTCCCAAGACCAATATATGGTATTTCATCCTCATATATTTCGTATAATTTTTTAAATCGTTCTTTCAATTCTTCTTCATCTGTAATACTATTTAATTCATTTAAAATCCTATTTGCATTATCATTATTAAAATTAGCTAAATTTCCATTTCCAAAATATGAAGTCAAATCAGGTGAAATTGGATTAGTTATTTCACATAAAATCAAGTCATACTTTTTGCTATTAATATAATTTGCATAATCGGTATCAGAAACTGAAATTACATTTATTATAATTCCTTGTTCTGCAAATTTCTCTTTTAGATAATTTGCAACATTAACTCTATTAGATTTTTTTCTTACTACTAAGTTTAGTTCTAATACTTTAGTCTTATAATTAACTGTCTTTTGCCATTGTTTTCTTCTCAAATACCATCCTGAATCCTTTAAACTATTTTCCATTTTCTTTAGATCAAAATATTTATCTTTTGTTTCATCAACAAAATAATTATATGATGAAATTGGAAAATTCGCCTTAATATATGAATTTTTATAAATCTTTGTAATAACTTCATCATTATTTATTGCATATCTAATTGCCCTTCTTACATTTATATCTGAAAGAAATTCACTTTTTGTATTTAAAGCTAAAAAAGTAAAATCACGACCCTCAATTTCATTAACTTTATACCCTATTTTTCCAATATATTTTTTATAATCATTATTTTTAGTTGATATAAAATCAATCCTACCTTGTCGAAAAGCATTATATAATTCAGCAAAACTTGAATAAAAATTGATTGTAATTCTATCTATTATAGAATCATCATTTTGCTTATTCCACCAATTTTGATTTTTTGTTAGAATTATTCTATTACCTGCATGTTCTGTGATAATAAATCTACCCGTTGTAACTGGTGCATCATTTTTATTGGTTTCCCAAAAGTTTTCTCCTCCATAATAATTACTACATACTATTGGAAAAGTAAGAAAGAACTCATAGAATGGAACTTTTTTTGATAAAATAATTCTTAGTGTAGTATTATCTATAATATCAACTTCTTTTAGATATCTTACATTTTCAGCGTATACTGCATTCTTTGCTTCCTTGTCTTGGAGTAGTCTATCAATTGTATATTTAACATCATTACTAGAAAAATATGTCCCATTGCTCCATTTCACACCACTTCTTAATCTAACTACATATGTCATATTGTCTGTTGTTTCCCACTCCTTCGCAAGACATGGCTCAACTTTTCCATCAGATGTTAAAGAAACTAATGATTCAAATATTAATTTAGTTATATCTTGTACTTGTTTATTTCTTGTAATTATTGGATTTATTGTATCAAATCCTGAGATGGCTAGAGTTAATTCTGTTCCCTTTTCAGATGTAGCAACACTTGATCCACTATCAACAGAATTTGAGTCATCTATATTTTGACTTTTAGTAAATTTATATATTGCAAATCCCATAATAACAATTATAAATACAAAAAATAAATATCCAAAAATATTATGTTTCATATATACCTCATTTCATATATATATACTATATTATTTTTCAAATTTTATCAAGTATTTTATGCTATTTTTATAAAAATTATAACTGTATATATAGTAATACCAATAATGTACATAAAAATAGATTTTTAAAAAACAAAATAAGAGCACAATAATAAATTGTGCCCCTAATATTAAATTAAGTTTATTTTCTAGTTTCAATTATAAGTTTAATTCCTGTTCTATCTTCCCCCTCTACTTCAACTTCTGCAAATGCAGGAATACAAACTAAATCAACTCCTGACGGTGCTATATAACCTCTTGCTATAGCTACTGCTTTAACCGCTTGATTGAGAGCACCAGCTCCAATTGCTTGCATTTCAGCCCTTTGTGATTCTTTTACTAATCCTGCAATAGCTCCTGCTACTGAATTAGGATTAGATTTTGATGAAATCTTTAAAATTTCCATTCTCTTTTGCCTCCTATAATTTTATTTTTTGTTGCAACTTTTATGATATTATTTTATAACATTTAAAATTATAGGTCAATACTTTTTGGTAATTTTTTCCATCTTTTCATCGCGTAATTCGACAAAATTCAACAACTTATTTGGTTATTCTTTGAATTTCAGTAACTTTATTTGTATTATCTTCAATCTCAAAAATACAGCCATTAAGCATTGTCTCGCCATCAGCTACTCTATATTTTTCAGGAAGTGCTGTTAAAAATCTTTTTAAAGCTGCATCTTTATCCATTCCAAGTACAGAATTCTTTGGCCCTGTCATTCCAATATCTGATATATATGCTGTTCCTTTTTCCAATATCTTTTCATCTGCTGTTTGAACATGAGTATGTGTTCCGAAAATTACTGTAATTTCTCCATCTAGATAATATCCCATTGCTTGTTTTTCAGCAGTCGCTTCTGCATGGAAGTCTAAAATTATTATATCTACTTCTGTTTTAATATTTTCTACAAGTTTTTTCACCTGTAAAAAAGGATTCTCTGTTTGAACATTAATCTCTGCTCTTCCCATTGCATTTATAACAGCTATCTTTTTGCCGTTACATTCAAAAATATTATATCCTTTGCCACATACCCCTTCTGGATAATTAATCGGTCTTAAAAGTTTTGGTTCATCAATTATTTGGAATATTTCTTTTTTACCCCATGTATGGTTTCCCATCGTAATACAATCTGCTCCAGCGGAAATAATGTCATTATAATTTTTTATTGTAAGTCCCATTCCCTCAGCTGCATTTTCAGCATTTACAATAACAAAATCAATGCTGTATTCACTTTTTATATTTTGAAGTTCTGCCTTCAACTTGTTTACCCCACTATTTCCAACTATATCTCCTACTGCTAAAATTCTCATTTATTCACGTTCCTTTCTAATCTTACCTTTAAATGATTTTTTTAAATGTTTAGTTCCTATAGAAATTCTTATTCTTACTTTTTTAGTATTTCTTTCTATCGTATTTCTAATATTTTCTGTTCTTACTACAACTATATCTTTTGCATCATTCATTTTTTCTATTACTGCATCTTTAGCATCATTTGTAACATCTTCTATTTTAGTTTTTATTTCTTTCATTCTAGTTTTAATTGCTTCTAATTTAGGATATGCATTTATAAATCTTCTATGAAAGAAAGATTTTTCTGAAAGTAGTTTACGAACCATATTTGTAATTTGCTCAGTATTATCGCCTATTCTTTCTGCATTTACTTTCTCTGTAACTCTTCTAAAGCCATAAACAACAATAGTAGATACAACAAAATCCATAATAAATACTGTCCATAATACAAATGCAAAAACCCTTAAATTTTCTTTATTGATAAAATAATCTATCCAAATTTCAAGGTTTGGGTTTATAATGTATATTACAACTATTCCCATTATTCCAAAAGCAATTAAATTCTTCAAACAAATTCTACCATTTAAATTAAATTTTACATTACTATAGTCCCACCATCTTGCTTTAAATATTTTTTCCATAATCCAACTTGCAAAATATTCTAGTGCTCCACAAACAAAAACTGTCATTAAAAAAACTAAAATAGGACTAAATGATAACTTACTTAATAAAAGTACTATAAGTAATGCTCCAAACCCATAAATCGGGCAATATGGTCCAATTAAAAAGCCTCTGTCCACAAGCCTTTTATTACACCACGAAACCCATAAAGTTTCCATTACCCAACCTGCAAAAGAATATATAATAAAAAGTATAAAGTATTTTGATATTAATTCTAAATTCATTATTTTTTCCTTTCTTTTGCAGCCTTAACAAGTCCTACAAACAATGGTGATGGTTTATTAGGTCTTGATTTAAGTTCAGGATGAAATTGTCCTGCTATAAAATATGGATGATTTTTCAACTCTACTATTTCTACTAAATTTCCATCAGGAGAAGTACCAGAGCAAATTAATCCTGCTTTTTCAAGTCTTTCTTTATAGTCATTATTATATTCATATCTATGTCTATGTCTTTCATCTATTTTATCTCTTCCATATAATTTATAAGCTAGACTACCTTGTTTTAGAATACATGGATAACTTCCAAGTCTCATTGTTCCACCTTTTTTGTATATCTTTTTTTGTTCTTCCATAATATGTATAACTGGATTTTTAGTTGTTTCATTAAATTCTGCTGAGTTACTATCTGTAAGACCTAAAATATTTCTTGCAAATTCTACAACTGCCATCTGCATTCCTAAACAGATTCCTAAAAATGGAATGTTGTGTTCTCTTGCATATTTTATTGTTTCTATTTTTCCTTCTATTCCTCTATTTCCGAATCCACCAGGAACTATAATACCGTCTAAATCTTTTAATATTTCTTCTGCAGTATCTTTAGTTATAGTTTCACTATCTATTAACTTTATATCTACATTTACATTATTTGCAAAACCAGCATGTTTTAAACTTTCTATTACAGATATATATGAATCTTCAAGTCTTACATATTTTCCTACAATTGCAATTTTAACTTTTTCATTTTTTCCAATTTTTTTGATATTATCTATCATTTCAATCCATTCAGTATTATCTGGAATGTAACTGTCTAATCTCAAATGATTGCATACTTCTCTTCCTAGTCCTTCTTTTTCAAGCATTAGAGGAACTGCATATAGGCAGTCTGCTGTTAGATTTTGAATAACACTTGACTTTCTTACATTGCAAAATAATGCTAATTTATCTCTGACATTTTCAGGTATTTCTATTTCACTTCTACATACAATTATATCTGGCTTAATTCCTAAACTTTGTAACTCCTTAACAGAATGTTGTGTGGGTTTAGACTTAATCTCGTTTGAGCCAGATATGTATGGAAGTAAAGTTACATGAATATATACAACATCTTCTGTATTCTTTTCAAGACCAACTTGTCTAATTGCTTCAATTATTGACAAACCTTCTATGTCTCCAATTGTACCTCCAATCTCTGTAATAACGATATCTATATCAGTGTTTTCAAAACTATATATTTTTTCTTTTATTTCATTTGTTACATGCGGAATAACTTGAACAGTTTTGCCAAGATAATCTCCTCTTCTTTCTTTTTCTATAACATTAGAATAAATCTTTCCCATTGTAACACTTGAGTTTTTAGTTAAATTTTCATCTATAAATCTTTCATAATGTCCTAAATCTAAATCTGTTTCTGCTCCATCATCTGTAACAAAAACTTCTCCATGTTCATATGGACTCATTGTTCCTGGGTCAACATTTAAATATGGATCAAACTTTTGTATAGTAACTTTATATCCTCTATTTTTAAGTAGTCTTCCAAGTGATGCAGCTGTAATTCCTTTTCCTAAACCTGATACAACTCCTCCTGTAACAAATATGTACTTAGTATTCATATTTATTCCCCCTTATTATATAATTCTATTTTTCTACATCCTTGGTTCACATGTTAAATTTATTCCTAAGTTTTTAAGTGCATTTAATTCACTTTTTGCTATTATATAGCTACTATGAGCATCACAACCTCTTAGTCTTCCTAATTTGTTAATAGCTTTTTCAATAATTGGATTTGTAACTGAGCAAATGCTAAGTGCTATTAATATTTCAGGCAAATCTAAGAAATATGCTGTATTATATGATGTTTTTTTCTTCATTTTGTAAATTCCATCTAATATTGTAGGTGATAACAAATCTTCTTCATCAGGAATTCCTGTTATTTCCTTTATTGCATTTAAAAATGCAGCACTTGTAGCACTTAATATTTTAGATTCTTTTCCTGTAATTATTTTTCCATTATTTAATTTTATTGCTAATACATTAACACCTTTTTCTTTTGCAGCTTCATTTGCTACATTTGCAACTTCTCTATCTGTTAAAGAAAGTCCAAGTTTATCTAGTAAAGATTTAGAAAGTTCTACCGTATCTTCTCCACAAATCTTTTGTTTATAATCACATAAAGTATTATAATATCTTCTAATAATTTCATCTGTTGCGGCCTTTTTTACAACCTCAGGATCAGATATACATTGTGCAATCATATTTACTCCCATATCTGTTGGAGATTTATATATTTCTTTTCCTGAAATTTTCATTAATATATTTTTTAGAATAGGAAATGATGAAATATCTCTATTGTAATTTACAGCAGATATTCCATAAGCCTCTAAATGAAATGGATCTATCATATTTACATCTTTTAAATCTACTGTTGCAGCTTCATAAGCAATATTTACAGGATCTAATAAACTTAAATCCCAAACAGGAAATGTTTCAAATTTTGCATATCCTGCTTTTACACCTCTTTTATACTCATGATATAGTTGTGATAGGCAAGTTCCAAGTTTTCCACTATTTGGGCCAGGAGCAGTTACTACAACTAATTTCTTTGTTGTTTCAATATATGGATTTTTTCCATATCCTTCTTCACTAGCTATTGTATCTATATCTTCTGGATACCCTTTTGTAGGTGTATGTATATACATTTTAATGTTTCTTTCCTTTAACAAATTCTCCAAATGTGAAATATTATTTCCTTCATGATATAATGTAACTACTACACTATTGATTGAAATTCCTTGTTCTTGAAGTTTTTCAATTAACCTTATTAATTCTAATTCATAACTTATACCATAATCTGCTCTAATTTTGCTTTTTTCAATTGCGGCTGCATTAATACAAAATATTACCTCTAAATCATCTTTAAATTGTTTCAAAAGTTGTATTTTATTATCTGGTTTAAATCCTGGTAAAACTCTTGCAGCATGATAATCATCAAATATTTTTCCACCAAACTCTAAATATAACTTATTATCAAACAGCTTTATCCTTTCTTTAATTTTTTCACTTTGAATTTTTAAATACTTCTCACTATCAAATCCTACCTTGCTCATCTTTTACTACATTCCTTTCTATATTTTTAACAACAAAAAATAGATTAAAACTTAAACCCGAAAAAATGGGGTTTTTTTTTAATCTACATTTTGCATTATACATTATTTATTTTTTTTTGACAAGAGTTTTTATTTAATTTTTTAATTTTTTTCAATTACCCTTTAAAAAATAAGGAGACCTCCGCTGCACTAAGTAAGCTACAGCGGGGAAATTATGATTTACAGAGAGGATAGTGTTATTTCACACCTTTGCTACGTTTCCCTCCTCCCACGGCCTTTCCATTGGCACGGTTGTGCCTGGTCTGTCCTGTGGGCTTTTCCTTAGTCTCGGGCTTTTGATAGCGGTCCTCCTGCTGTCCCATAATTTCAGCAGTATCATAGCCTTTATTTTTTGCCATGATATTCTCCTTTCGTTTCTCCCCTAAAACTTAGGGGGCGACAAATTTAATGCTCTGTCATAAGGACATTAATACTATTCTAACACTCAAAACATGTTCTGTAAAGGGGATATTTGCCTTTATGTTTTACTCTATGCTTAATTTATATGCATTTTTCAAATTTTCATGTTAAAACTTTTTTAATAAAACCTAATTATAAATAGGAAAAATCCGCAACAGGTGTGAAGCTTGTGCTTCGCACCTGTGCGGACTGCTGATCAGCCTTTGTCACAAAGCTTAAGGCAATCAGCATAGCAAGTTTGGGATTTTAATTGACAGTTATTTCTTATTTCTAACCGTCTTTTCCCGTCTTCTTCTGCTTGCTTGCGGATTCTTTCATTCAGTATTTCTTTTTTTTCCTTTTCTGTCATTTTTCCTCTTTCTGCCCTCACTCAAAAGATTGTGAGGGACTTTATACAATTAATAGTGTCTATATATATTATACTATATTTTCTTTTAAAAGTCAAAATAGAGCGATTTAAAATCGCTCTATCATCTCTTTTTATAGTTTTTTAGCATTTCTCTATATTTTTCAAGTTTTGCTTTTTCTTCATCTATTTTTGCTTGTGGTGCTTTATTTACAAAACCAGGGTTTGAAAGCATTTTTTCAGCTCTTTGAATTTCAAATTCTATTTTTTTACGCTCTTCTTCTTTTCTTTTTGCTTCTTCTTCTAAATCTACTAATCCTTCAAGTGGCATATATAGTTCAATTCCATCTTTTATTATAGAAATTGCATTTTCTGCTATTCCTGTTTTATCAGATTGAATTTTTATGCTACTTCCAAATCCAAGTTTTTGAATAAAGTCTTTACATTCTTCAATTTGCTTTGCATATTTGTCAGTAACAAAAACTAATTCAACTTTTCTTGATGGGTGAACATTCATTTTAGCTCTAATATTTCTTATTTCAACAATAGTTTCTTTTATTGTTTCTATAAACTTTTCTTCTTCTTCAAATATAAATTCATCATGAAGTTCTGGCCATTTTGAAATCATAAGTTCAGTATCATTATATTGTATTAGCTCTCTATATACCTTTGTTGTAATAAATGGCATAAATGGATGTAATAATTTCATAGCTGTTTCAAATGTATGATTTAATATGTCAACTGCGGCAACTTTTGATTCATAATTTTCATTATATAATCTTGGTTTAACAATTTCTATATACCAATCACAGAATTCATTCCAAATGAAGCTATATATGTTATCTACTGCAATTCCCAAATCATAATTATCAATGTTTTTAGTAACATCAACAACTAATTTATCTAATTTATTTAATATCCATTTATCTTCAATTGCAATTATACTTGGTTCGTATTTATGATTATGGTATACTTGATGACAATACTTATGAATGTCTTCTTCTTTTACCTGCTCATTTGCATTTATTATGAATTTAGCTGCATTCCAAATCTTATTTGCGAAATTTGAAGCCTGCTCTAATTTTTCTGGCATATATTTAATGTCATTTCCCATTGTCGAACCTGATAATACTGAAAATCTTAATGCATCTGCGCCATATTGTTCTATAACATCTAATGGGTCAATACCGTTTCCTAATGTCTTAGACATTTTTCTTCCTTGACTATCTCTTATAATTCCATGAATCAAAACATCTTTAAATGGTTCTACATCTGTAAATTCTAGTCCTTGAGTCATCATTCTTGAAACCCAGAATGTAATAATATCAAAACCAGTAACTAATACATTTGTAGGATAATACCTTTTAAAATCTTCTGACTCAGTATTTGGCCAGCCAAGTGTTGAAAATGGCCATAATGCTGATGAGAACCATGTATCTAGTGTATCTTCATCTTGTGTCAAATGTGTGCATCCACATTTCTCACATTTATCCGGCTCTGTTTTAGCTACATTTATATGTCCACATTCGTCACAATAATATGCTGGTATTCTATGTCCCCACCATAATTGTCTTGAAATACACCAATCTTGTATATTATCTAACCAATTAAAATAATGTTTTTCATATCTTTTTGGTACAAATCTTGTTTTATCTTCTCTTACTGAATCAGCGGCTCTTTTAGCCATATCTTTCATAGCCACAAACCATTGCAATGATACTTTTGGCTCTAATGTAGTTTTACATCTTTCACATTTTGCAACATTATGAACGTAATCTTCTGTTTTAACAAGATTTCCTGATTTTTCAAGCATTTCTACAATTATTTTTCTTGCATCTAATTGAGTCATACCCTTAACTTCAGGTAATAAGTCTCCCATATTATTATTTTCATCAAATACTTCTATTATTTCTAAGTTATGTTTTAATCCTGCTTGATAGTCATTCATGTCATGTGCTGGAGTAATTTTAACACACCCTGTACCAAATTCTTTATCAACAAATTCATCTGCAATAATTGGAATTTCTTTATTCATTAAAGGTAAAATACATTTCTTTCCTACAATTGATTTATATCTTTCATCATCAGGATGAACAGCAACTGCTGTATCTCCAAGCATTGTTTCAGGTCTTGTTGTTGCAACTTCCACATATTTTCCTTTTTCTCCAACTATTTCATATCTAATATGCCATAAATGTGATGGTTCTTCCTTATATTCAACCTCTGCATCTGAAATAGACGTTTTACAACTTGGACAATAGTTTACCATTCTAGTTCCCTTGTATATAAGCCCTTTATTGTATAATCTTACAAATTGTTCTAAAACGGCTTCGCTCATCCCTTTATCCATTGTAAATCTGTCTCTTTCCCAATCACATGAACATCCAAGTTTTCTTTGTTGTTTTTGTATTAATCCTCCATATTTATGTGTCCAATCCCAAGTTTCTTCTAGGAACTTTTCTCTTCCTATTTCTTGTTTTGTTTTGCCTTCTTCTTTTAGTTTTTGAACAACTTTCATTTCTGTTGATATAGCAGAATGATCTGTTCCAGGAAGCCAAAGTACATCATATCCTTGCATTCTCTTAGTTCTAATTAAAACATCTTGGATTGTTTCATCTAATGCATGTCCCATATGTAATTTTCCTGTTACATTTGGTGGTGGCATCATAATGCAGTATGGTTCTTTTGTTTTATCCATGCTTGGCTTAAAATATCCTTTTTGTTCCCATTCTTTATATAGTTCTTCCTCAAAATCTTTAGGATTATATGTTCCTTCTAATTTACTCATACTAATCACCCTTTATTATTTTTTACTTCATAAATAATTTAATATTTTTAATTTTAAAATACTATTATATATCCAATAAAGTAGGCATGAATAATTGTTTAATATCTTTTGTCAAATACATGCCTACTATTATTTTTATTCTATTGTGAGTTTATTTGTTTCATTTAGATTAATATCTTTTGTCTTCTTTAATACTTCATCTATATATACCTTTACTGTAACTGTACCTTTTCCAGCAACAGATTGTATTAGACTTGTTGTTGTCGGATCGACATTATCATTAAATACAGTATCAGCTCCAACAGTAATTTTTACTTTTACATCCTTTATTTTCTCACTTGTTATAGGATTTCCTTCTGCGTCTTTTTCTCCTGTATTTATAACTTCAGTTGTATATTTTCCTCCTAAAATTGATTTAACATTTACAGTTAAGGTTGCTGTTTTTGTTTTAACAATCTTATTTACAGTTATTGTAATAGTGCTTTCATCTTCAACTTCAGTTCCTGCATCTATACTTTGCTTTATAACTGTATCATTATCTTTAGAAGTATCTTCCTCTGTTGCAACTATTACTTTAAATCCTTTATTTTTAAGTTCTTTTGTTGCATCTTTTTCTGATTTTCCAAGAACTGATGGTGCTGTTATCTTTTTAATTCCTAAGCTAACATGTATTATTACTGTATCTCCAGCATTAACTTTTTTATCAGCTTCAGTTTCTTGTTCAATAACATATCCAGCTTCAACTTTCTTACTATTTTCTTCTTTTATTTCATATTTTAATTTTGCTTCTTCTAATAATTGAATTGCTTCTTCTTCTGTTTTACCAACAACTTTTGGAACTGTTGTTTCTTCTACCCCTAAGCTTACAACATAGTTTATCTTTGAGCCTTCTTTTATTTTAAAGTTTTCTCTATATGCTGGGTCTTGTGAAATTACAAATCCTAATTCTGTTTCACTATTATATTCTTCTTTTACTTCTCCTATTTCTAATTTACTATCACTAATTAATTTTTCTGCTTCTTCTCTACTTATACCAACCAAGTTTGGAATTAATGTTTCTTTAGGCTTTGTTAATTTAAGAATCAGATTTGTTCCAAATATACTAATGAAAAACAATAACACTATTCCTAGGAAAACAGATAACTTTTTATGTTGTATAAAGAAATTATTATTTTTTATATTATCTCTTCTAATGTCTTCATTATTTAATGTAGGAATAACTCTTGTTGCTCCATCTTCTACTGATGAATAATTTGAATTATCTACAAAATCACCATCAGGATCCTTCAAAGCATTATTTAAATCTCTTAGCATCTCTGTTGCACTTTGGTATCTAAGCGTTGGATCTTTTCTCATAGCTTTTAAAATAATATCATTTAATGCAGATGGTATCTTTTCGTTTAATTCTATTGGAGGAACAGGTTCTTCTTGCATATGTTTTAATGCAACTGATACTGGTGTATCAGCATCAAAAGGAACCCTTCCTGTTAGCATCTCATACATTACAACACCTAATGAGTATAAATCTGATTTACTATCTGTAAATCCTCCTTTTGCATGTTCTGGTGAAAAATAATGAACTGAACCAATTGTAGATCCAAATGCAGTAATTGTTGAATTCGATACCGCTTTTGCAATTCCAAAATCAGTTACTTTTGCTATTCCATCTTCTGTAATTATAATATTATGTGGTTTTATATCTCTATGAACAATATTATTTCTATGAGCTGTTTCTAAAGCTGCTGCAATTTGTATAGCAATATTTGTTGACCATTTCCATGGAAGTGCACCACCTTCTTCTATTATAATATCTTTTAAGGTTTTTCCTTTTATTAGTTCCATTACAATAAAATATAAATTGCCTTCATTTCCAACATCATAAACAGATACAATATTAGGGTGAGTAATACTAGCTGCTGATTGTGCTTCTATCGAAAACCTTTTTATGAACTCCTCATCAGTAGTAAATTCATCTCTTAGTATTTTAATAGCAACAAATCTATTTAGCACTTGATCTTTAGCTTTATATACCATAGCCATTCCGGCCATTTCCTATTTTCTCTTTTATTTCATATCTATTACCTAACAATCTTCCTTCTAAATCCATGTTATAAACATCCTTTCTTTTGAATATGTTTTATAAGTTCTTAACTGTAATTATTGTAATATTATCTATACCACCATTTTTATTTGCTAATTCAACTAAGTCTTTCGTAGCAAATTCAAAGTCATTTTTTACAAATCTAAAAATATCATCATTTTTCACCATATTTGTAAGTCCATCTGAACAAATTACTAGAATATCTTCTTTTTGAAATCCTTTTACCATTACATCTGGTTCCACAAAGGCATTACATCCTAGTGCTTTCATTAGCATATTCTTTTTTGGATGATGTTCTGCTTCTTCTTTTGTAATAGTTCCATCTTGTACAAGCTTTTGTACATAACTATGATCCTGTGTTATTTTTCTCATAAATTCTTTTCTTATTCTATATATACTACTATCTCCAATATGGCCAATATATGCTCTATTATTATATATTAAACACACCTCTAAAGTAGTACCCATTCCTTCAAATTTTTTATCTTTTAATGACTTTTCATACACAATCATATTTGCATATTCCATACTACTTGCAACTAATTGTATCAAGCTTTCTCTATCTTTAGGTGTATCATCAAAGTTATTTTCTATATAATTTTTTGTACATAAAATTGCTTGACTACTAGCTATCTCTCCTGCATTACATCCACCCATGCCATCTGCTAGTATAAAAAGCTGAATTTTGTTCAACGGGTCTTGTGTAATATAGAAACTATCTTCATTTACCTCTCTTTGTTTTCCTACATCTGTTTTTGCATAAGCTTTTATCATTTAATCACCTCTTTAATTCTGAATGTTCGTAACTTTCTATAGTCCAAATACCAATACACCTAACTTTAGCAATCCATTTAATATAAACGAAATTAGTGGTGATATTATTCTTCCTAATAAACCAACTATCCATAATCCAACAAATATCATTTCAAATATTTTTTCATTACTTTCAAACCACTGTCTAGCATTATATGGTAAAAAAGGCTTAATAACCTTTGACCCATCTAATGGTGGCAAAGGTATTAAATTAAATACTCCTAATCCAACATTTATTGCTATAGTTATACTAATTATCCTTATTATTATTTGTCCTATTTGTGACAAAGCAAATTCTAAACTTGCAAATTTATAAATAGCGCAATAAATAATTGTAAAAAAAATTGCTAAAAAGAAATTCATTAATGGTCCTGCAATTGAAACTATTGCATCTGCTTTATCCATTGAAAATCTTTTATCATAATTTCTAGGATTTACTTCTACGGGTTTTCCCCATCCAAATCCAGCAAAAAGAAGCATAACCGAACCTATTGGATCTAAATGTCCTAGTGGATTCAATGTTAGTCTTCCTTGATTTCTTGGTGTGTCATCTCCAAGTTTATCTGCTGCAAATGCATGTGCAAATTCATGAAATGTAATAGCAATCAAGATACCTGGAATAGTATATAACAGATTTAATAAACTATTTACATCTGTTAAATAACTATATAATCCAGATACTAACATTATAGCCATCACAATATAAATCATTCTTTTATCAATATACATATTTGTCCTTCCATATTATATATATATACTTTAATAGGCATATTACTCCTATTTTTTTAATATTATATCACACTTTTATAAATTATCAATGTTTTTTTTGAAAAAAGTTTGTAAAAATAGGATGGTTCTCTTTTTTATGCTTTTCTAAAGAGTTCCATCCAAATTTTCTTAATTATATTTTATATGTTTTTGTTTTACTCCATTTGCTATATACCTTTTTCCCATTTACTATTATATATGTTCTAACTCTGTAATAGTATTTCTTTCTATTCTTAATATCACTTATTATTTTAGTTGTTGTATTATTATTTGTAATTTTTATTTTTTTACTATTTGTTGAATAATTACTTTTTGTGGAATATTGAATTTCATATCCGTTACTATATAAATTTTCTTTCCAGCTTATTTTTATTTTTTTGTTCTTTACATTTTTTATCTTCGTAATTTGAGTCTTCAAATAGTCTTCACTTGAAATTGGATATTCTTTTTTGAATTTTTTTGTATTATATTCAGAATCAACTTTATGTCTGTTTAATTTACTTATTTCATTTGAACCTTTAAGAAAATAATTATATTTTCCCTTTTTGCTTGACGTAGCTTCCCATGTAGAATCTAGATGATAGTATTTGTTACCAATTTTAACAATATTCCATGAATGTGTTGCACTCCTTATAACTCTTACATCTTCAATTTCCGCCTCTTTTAACATTTTATATAGAAGTGTAGAATATCCTTGGCATATTGCTGTCTTATTTTCATATGCACTATATGCTGAATACTTAATATCTCCTATATTCTTATTATATTTTACATTATTTGAAATATAATTATAAATTATTGAGATTTTTTTGAAGTCAGAATCATTTTTGTTTATGTTATTACTTATATAATTTGATATATCTTTATCTAATCTAAGTTCTTGAGTATATGTAGTATAATAAGTAAACTTATATGTAATTGTTAAATAATAACAGTATTTTGAATTTGAATATAAATAATATCCTGAAATACTTTTTTTATATTCATCCCATGAGTATTTTAAATAATCACCTGCAGAACTTGAATTAGCTAATTCTTCTGACATTGATAAGCTTACTAAACTATCTGCATAATTATTTAAAATATCTATATCTACTGGTTTATCAAAGGTTAATCTTGCTAATACAGAAAATTTACTATTTCTGTTAACTGTGTTATCTCTTATTTTGCTTGCTAATATATTTTTACTCTCTGTATATTGTATTTCATCTGTATATTGAAAGGCTTTTACTTTTGTGGAAATAGTGAGTGTACATAACAATACTAATGTACACATAATAAAAATACTCTTTTTATTCATTTTTCCACCTCTTATTAAAATTAACCATTCACTATTATATCATACATTATGTAAATTAGCAAGAGGTAATCCTTTATTTATCATATTTTATAAAGGATCATTTTTAAACATCTAAATATTTTTATAATAAAAAAATAGTCATATAAAAATGACTATTTCTATAAATCGTTATTTAGCAACATCATCTGAATAATTTGTTTCTTCATCATTTAAGTATATAACCTCAGTAGCTAAACTTTCTAAATCATAATAACTTATTGGTTCATATATAGAAAAAACTCTATTATTTCTTCTTTTATTATTAAAAAACTTACCTAAATTAATTATTTTATTTTCATTATTGAACCTTGGAATTTCATGTTTTGTTTTTTGATTTTCAATTAAAGTTTCAATTTGCTCATTAAGTTCAAATATTTTTTCTTTATATACTTTATCTTTATCTTTCAATTCTTTTTTTAGCTCTTCTATGTTTCCATTATATAAATGCCTATTATCTTCTATCTTAGTCTTTAATTTATCTATTTGATTATTATACGTTTTTTCTGTTTCTACAATTTTTCTGTTTAACTCATCTATTTTCTCTTCATATGTTTTCTCTTTCTCTGTAAAATCAGTATTTAATTCAGCAATTCTATCATTGTAAAATTTATCTTTTTCTGATATTTGAGTGAAAAGTGTATCTATTTCATTAATATATATTTTATTTTTATTTTCTATTTGAAATTTTAATTCTTCTATTTTTTCGTTATATGACTGTTCTTTATCTAGAATTTTTCTATTTAACTCATCAGTCTTATCTTCATATTGCTTTTCTTTATCTGATATCTGAATATTTAATTCATCTATTTGGTTATTATACATCTTTTCTGAATCTACAATTTTATTATTTAACTCATCTATTTGCTCTTCATATAATTTCTCTTTTTCTGTAAATTCATTCCTTAACTCTGTAAATTTATCACTATTTATTTTTTCTTTGTCTTCTAATTCATTGCTCAATTCATTAATTCTTTCATTATACTGTTTTTCTTTATCTGATATCTGAATATTTAATTCATCTATTCGGTTATTATACATCTTTTCTGAATCTACAATTTTATTATTTAACTCACCAATTTTCTCTTCATATAATTTCTCTTTTTCTGTAAATTCATTCCTTAACTCTGTAAATTTATCACTATTTATTTTTTCTTTGTCTTCTAATTCATTGCTCAATTCATTAATTCTTTCATTATACTGTTTTTCTTTATCTGATATCTGAATATTTAATTCGTCTAATTTTTTATTAAATAATTGTTCTTTTTCAATTATTTGATTGTTTAATAATTCTATTTGTTGATTATGTCTTTGTGATTGCTTAACAATTCTTCGCTCAAAAAACTCTCCTTCTGCTTCATTTTTTTTTTTACTAAAGCAATCTGTTCTTCTAATTTTTCAAATTTATCAGAAATCATTTTCGAAAACTTATCAAATCCTTTTGCATCTTTTCCTCTTCTAAATTCGCTATTTGCTTTTTCTTCGTTTAATTCTTTCTTTAAGCTTTCAATATTATCTAGTAAAGAATTAATATTTCTCTCATTCTCTTTTTCCATGCTGTCAATTTTCATATTAAAATTAACTTCTATATCATTAATAAAATCTTCATCCATTATGTTTTCTTTTAATTCTTTGCGTAATATTTCAAATTTTTCTGGTTCTTTTTTGTTGATTTTAGCTGTTATAGGATCCATTATATCTTCGGTACTCGTTGGCTTATAATGTTCCTCTCTCGTTTCTATATACATACCATAATTTTGGTTATCTATTTTCGAATAATATTTTCCTTTTATAACATTTATTTTATTTAGTATATAACCATATATCTCATCATTGTTATATTCTAATTGGTTTTTAGTTAATATAATATCTTTATATGTTGTCTTATTATTTTCTACAACTAAAATATTTGTATCTGATAGTCTTGAAAGAATAAGTGCATCTTCATTTTCAAGAAACGATGTTCCATCTATTATAATTATGTCATATACATCTTTTAATAAATTTATAACTTCTTTTGCATTTTTTGTTTTTAAGAGTTCACCTGAATTTTCTGTAATCGTTCCATTCTGTAAAACATATAAATTTGGTATTTGAGATTGTTTAATAAACTCCTTAGCATTTTTTAGATTTTTATATTTATTTCCAATTTCAATATTTTTTATAAAATCAGTGAAACCTTCTCCTTCTTCTATATAAAATGTTTCACACATATTTGTTTTTTCTCTTAAATTACCATCAATAAGCAAAACACTTTTGTTAAGTCTTGATATTGAAATTGCAAGATTATTTGCAATATAGCTTTTTCCCTCTCCACGATTACAGCTTAAAATTGATACTACCTTTTGATCTTGCTTTTTTAATATATTCCTTCTTATATCCTTTATATATTTCATCATATTAGCTTTTAATTTGTTTTCTATCATTATGTTACCATTTTTATCATTAAAAGGTAACTGACCAATACTGTTCAATCCAGTTTTTTTAGTTATTTTATTTTCATTCTTTACTTTTTCATCAAAAACATATATTTTTAATACACAAAGTACTAAAACTGCAATTAAAACTATTAATACAATTATCATTGCCATCATTCCTTTATAAATTGATAGCTGAATTATATCACAATATTTTTGTTATTGCAAGTGTTTATGTTCACTTTTTATGGTTTAATTTAATATATCAAGTTTTAAAAAACAAGAGAACTTGTAAATACAAGTTCTCTTGCAAGTAAAATCTCTTTTTAACCTTTTTTCTCTTCAAGCAGTTCAGCAAATAATACAATTAATCTTATTAGTATTAAAAAAGTTGATTATAAAAATAATCAACTTTTAGCTTTTAATTTTATAAGATTTAGTTTGACTCCATTTACTAAATACTTTTTTCCCATTTACATCTACATATGTTCTAATTCTAAAATAATACTTTTTATTGTTTTTTAAACCCTTGATTTTTTTTGAAGTAGTCGTATTCTTCATAATTTTAATTTTTTTGCTATTTTTTAAAAAATTGCTTTTCGTAGAATACTGAACTTCATATCCAGATGCTTGTTTAATATTTTCCCATTTTATTTTTACTTTTTTGTTTCCATTCTTTTTTATAGATTTTATTTTCGTAACTTTTGTTTTTGTAGCTGTTCTTACATAATCTGATTTGCTTCCAGAATATTTTACATTATCAATGGTTTTATATGCTTTTACTTTAAATTTAAATTTTGTTCCCTTTGAAAGATTCTTAATTGTATAACTATTTTTAGTTGTATTTCCTAGATGATCATATTTATCTTCCTTCTCGTTATAAATATATACTTTATAACCTGAAACATCTCCTTTGTTTTTATCCCACTTGATGTCTATACTTGTTTCTTCTTGATTATTTGAAATTAAATTTTGTGGTTTAGAAGGCTTTATTATGAAGTTTTTAGAAATTTCTCCTTCAAATTTTCCAATTCCTATTATTTTAACAGTAGCTTTTCCAGTATTAGTATTATTGCTATATAATAATTTATAATCTATTCCCTCTTCTAGTCTAATACCAGCCATACTTATTTTTATGTTTTGATTAATTGGTTTTCCTGTGTAAACTACTTCTTTTATACCAGAAATTGTAGCTTTTGATATATTTTTATCATAGCCAGATATAATAGTATCAATTTCAAATTCTACATCTTTCTCATTTCCACCATAGTCATAAAGTTTTAAATGTTCTATAATATTTTTACTATATGATTTAGTGATATTCTTTTTATCTTCCGATAATGTCCATCCACTTACCGGAAGAATTTCTTCATTTGATTTAACTGTAACTTCAACAATATCACTTGTATAATCAGAAGAATTATATTCAACTTTAACTTTCATAGGAGTAATATCATTTGTTATTGATGGTCTTAAAACTACATAATAATCTTTTGCAATTAAAGACCTCATATTAATATAATCTTGTGTTACGTATTTTAGATTTCCATTATTATCTATACCAATAAATCCAAATACATCATTATTGTCAATTATAATTTTATCTTCTTGATCTATATAAACAAAATAATACAATCCATCTTCACTAGGATATGTTTGTTCTCCAGTTGGAGTTTGAGTATTTTTATATATTAATATATCTCCTGTTTGAAAATTCTCTTTATTTATATTATCTGCTCTGTCACTTCTACTTATTTTTTTTGAACGTAAGTTTTCCCAATATCTTAAATATACATTTCCATTTTGTCTTGTTTTTAATGCATTGTAATAATTATACATTATCATTTTTGAAAATGGATTATTATTGTTAATATATACAGTAGGTTTATTATAATAACTGTCACCATCTTCATCATGATATGAATTAATGTCATAATTCTTATCTTCTTTTTCATCTACCACTTGAATCAAATCAGTAATATCAAGTTTATCTAGGTTTAAATTCACATTATATGTATTATTATAAATTGATGAAATCAATTTTTCTCCAGAATAATTTTGAATTTTATTTGCGTTAATAATTTCTTGTAATTTATTTCGTATAGAGTCTTTTTCTTCTACTGTTAAATTTTTAGAAATCAGATTTTTTACCGTAGCTGATGGAATTCCAGCAACTGTTCCAGTTGATATTATTTCTTTTCCTAAGTATTCTATATTTTCTTTAACTTTAACTTTATATTTTATTTCTCGTGTTTGTTTTGAACCTATATTTGAAATTTTCCATTTGATTATATTTCCATTTATAATTCCATTATTTCCATCAATAACCTCAACATATTCAGGTATTTTTTCAACAACATCAAAATCATTATATGCATTATCACTATTATTTGTAATTTTTATTGTATATTCTAATGTATCCCCTAAATTAACTACACTACCATTATATGCATCTACTGTTTTTTCAATGTCTATATTACTGTATTTAATTCTTTGTAAGGTTACATCTGTAATTCTATATTCTT
>CAMKSF010000010.1 GCA_946415375.1 uncultured Clostridia bacterium | reverse complement strand
CATATCAATGTCTTTTTCTTCTTGTGTTTCAAATAAAGTAATTTGATTAGATTGTTCTTCTATTCCTATTGATTTTAAATATTTGTCTGTGCTAATATCTAAATAATTCTCAATTATTCTTTCAATCGGATATTTTCCATCTGTTGGATTCATAATATATGCTGCAACAGCAGTATCAAATTTGATATTTTGCATTGTAATTTCATTTTGTTTTAATAGTATATATGTGTAATTTATTTCATGTCCTATTTTCTCTATATTTTTTTCTTCAAATATATTTTTCAAAAAATCTATACTAGGATTTTTTATATAATATGTTTCATTTTTTTCAAAATCAAAAATACTAATAGATTCTACTTCTTGTTTTATTATTAAATTTTCATTTGAAGATGACTTTGTTCCTAAATAATATACACATTTCTTCATGTCATTAATTCTATTCAAAACTTCATTTTCTGAAATTGTTGAATTAATATTTACTTTAATTTCATTTTTAGGTTCTGCTAATGCCCCTTCAGCATTTTCCAAATCAAATCTTTCTATATATCTTTTAAAATTTAAGTTTTGAAAAATATCTAATACTTTTACTTTATCCCATTCTTCTACTTTTAAAGTTTCTAAATTATCATCTAATGGAACATTAACATCTATTTTTCCTAATTTTTTTGAAAGAAATGCCATATCTTTATTTGCTACAATATTTTCTTTTTGTTTACCTTTTAAATCATCTTCTCCTTTTTCTATTGCATCATAAAGATTCTCAACCGTTCCATATTTTTGTATAAGAGAGATTGCAGTTTTGGGTCCAATTCCAGGTACTCCAGGAATATTGTCAGATGTATCTCCTTGAAGACCTTTTACATCTATTAGAGCTTTTGGTTCTAATCCATATTCTGATACAACTTTAGTTCTGTCATAGTCTTCTGTCTCTGTTTTTCCAGCTTTTGTTCTAGGAATCCTGACTATAGTTTTATCTGTTGCAAGTTGAAAAGTATCTCTATCTCCTGAAAGAATAACAACTTCTAGTCCTTGTTTTTCTCCATACTTTGCAAGTGTTCCTAAAATATCGTCTCCTTCATAGCCTTCTTTTTCTACAATATCTATATTCATAGCTTGCAAAACTTCTTTAATCATAGGCATTTGTTCTTTTAATTCATCTGGCATTCCATGTCTATTTGCTTTATATTTATCATACATTTTATGTCTTGCAGTTGGAACCTTTAAATCAAAAGATACAGCCATATAATCAGGATTTAAGTCTTCCATTATTTTGAACATAATAGCCAAAAATCCATATACAGCATTTGTATATTTTCCATCTTTTGTTGTTAGCATTTTACTCCCCATAATTCCATAAAATGCTCTATTCATTATACTATTTCCATCAATTAATAATAGCTTCTTCAAGGTTCATTCCCCTTCCATTTAGTTTAACCTCTTTTGTTTTATCATATTTAAAAGTATTATTATTTTATCACAAAGTTTTTAAAAATACTACAATTTTCACATAAAAACCTCGGAATAAATTTTGATAATATATTCCGAGGTTAATTTAATTTCTATTTCCTATTTGCAATTCCTTTTAATGCTTCTAGTCCTTCTATTGGTACAGCAAAAATTACTGTATTAGATTGATCGCTACTTAAGTCATTCAATGTTGAAAGAGTTCTTAAATGTAATGCTCCTGGTGCTTGATTCATAATACTTGCTGCCATTGCTAAATTATTTGCTGCTTCTACTTCTCCATTTGCTTTTGTAATTACTGCTTGTTTTTCTCTTTCAGCTTCTGCAACCTTTGCAATAACTCTTTTCATTTCTTCTGGTAAAGCTATATCTTTAAGTTCCACATTTTCTACTTTTATACCCCAAGGGTCTGTTTCTTCATCTACTATATTACATATTTCTGTACTTAGTTTTTCTCTTTCTGTTAGTAATTCATCAAGCGAAACTGAACCTACAATATTTCTCATTGTTGTTTGTGCTAATTGGCTTACTGCATAGTTATAGTCTTGAACTGCAAGAATTGCCTTTGATGCATCAAATATTTTGTAATATAATACTGCGTTGATTTTAATAGAAACATTATCTCTTGTAATTGCTTCTTGTTCAGGAACATCTACAGCTTTTGTTCTAATGTCTATTTTTTTATATGAGTGAATCACTGGAAATATAACATGCCATCCAGGGCTAAGTATTTTTGCAAACTTACCAAATCTGAATAATATACCTCTTTCAAATTCATCAATTTGTCTAATTGACATTAGAACAATAAATAAAAATATAATTACCAATCCAAAAATCATTTTAATCAACATCCTTTCTATTTTTTATTCTTTCTTATGTATATAATTTATCATTTTGTTTCCTATGTGTCAATAAAAAAGTGTTTTTATTTGTACAAATTTTCCAAATAATAAATATAATTGCAATAATAAAAATAAAATATGCATCATATTTATAGCTTTCAACATTAAACATATATATTGTATTTCCAAATTCCGATGCTAGTGATAACCCTATAATATTTCTAATTGTATTAGGTTTCTGCCAAGGCATACATGCAAACAGCCATAATAAATACCACTGTTGAAAATTAGACATTGAAATTATAAACAGAATTAAACCAAATTCGAATTGTCTTAATTTGTTATGTAATTTTATTTTTTTTGTTAATAGTAAATCTAAGCAAATTTTTATATATATAATTGCAAATACTAAAAATATTATGTCTCTTAAATATCTACATATATCATCTATTAAATATGTTTGCCCCAAAATATTATACATTATTTTATCATTGTTAATTGAAATAGCATATATTCCAGAATATATGGACTTGCAATATTTATCTGTTTGTGCCAACATTGCAGTAAATACTTTAATATCTTTATAGTAAAAAACATATTCAATCATAACAATTGCCATAAATACTAATCCACATTGCAGACATCTTATAATTCTTCTAAATATTTTTTCTTCATCTTTAAAGTAATACAGCACAATAATTGGTAAAAACAAAATTGTAAAATACTTTATTCCTGTCGCTATAGCTAAAAATGCAATACTTGGTATTAATCGCTTCTTTTTTAATAAAAAGTAGAATGACAATAATATAAAAAATACTACAATTATATCATTATGTACCATCCCTATAAATTCCATTAGAATATATGGATTCAATCCATATATAATTGAAAACTTTAATTTTTTTGTTATTTTATATATTAAATAACAATTTAATATATGAATAATAATATTTAGTAGTTTAAATAGAATAATACAAACATCTATATTTTTGAATGATATTTTTGTAATTAGGCTAAATATTATTTGTGCAATTGGACCATATACCACTGTTGTATTTGACCAAAAATTCATATTCCCTTGTTTCATAATTGAATCCTGTTCAATGCTTTTTGGATTCTTTCCAACATATTTTTTTATAGATACATAATATGGATTTTGCCCATAAACCGAATTTAATTCTCCTACTCCCATATAATAGAAAATATCTGATGAATGCCATGGAAGCATTATTAAAAAGATCACTGATACACATGCTAAGTATTTTAATAATCCTTTAATACTTTTAAAAGAGTCTTTTTTATTTATAAAAATTAAATATATTGCTGATAGAGACAAAAATATAATAATATATACTGTTGTTGATAGTATTTTATTTTGTCCATTATCTATAAAAAAGTTATAGTAGTTTTCAAATCCTAAAATCGTACCTTTATTTATCATATACACAATAGATGGTACTACAAATATTATTGAGATTATAATAAAACATGTTTTCAGTATCAGATTGAAATCTCTTTTTATAAAAGTTTCTTTCATTATTATTCTCCTTTGTGAACAGTAAGTTGTGGATATGGAATTGATATTCCATTTTTATCTAGTTCTTTTTTTAATATATTATTCACTAATCTTCTTGCAAAGAATTTATTTTCTGGTTTACAAATTATTTTTATTTTATAATTAATTGATGAATCCGCAAATTTATCAATTCCTAAATACTCCGCTTCAATTATGTTTTCGTGTTTTTTTACACTTTCCAAAGCATTTTTAATAATTTTTATGACTCTGTCTGTATTATCTTCATATGATAAAGGAATTTCCATATACATTTCATCTGAAATCTTTATAACTTTATCTATATTCCTATTTGCTAAAACTAGAACATTTCCATTAGCTATATCTTTTATCTTTGTGGTTCTTACTCCTAAGTATACAACTTTGCCTTCTACATCACCTATTTTTACAACGTCTCCTAAAGAAAAATAATCATCTGTAATAATATTTACTCCTGTTACAATATCTTTTAATGGGTCTTGAATGGCAAGTCCTGCAACAACGGAAACAAGTCCAAGTCCAGCTACAATTGAATTTACATTCACCCCATATATTTGTAGTATTAATACTCCTACAATAACGATAATAACATATTTTATAATGTTAGTAAAAAGTTTTACTACTGTTCTTCCTTTTTTATCTAGTTTATTTCTTTGTTTATCTTTTTCTAATATTTTGTTAATTGTTTTCTTTATTATCTCATAAACAATTATTCCTATTATGGCAATTGCAGCTGATATGTATAATTTATTATTATTGATGCTTAATATAAAATCCTTCATCTTTCTCTCCTATTCATTCTTCATATTTCTTTCTTTGTTTAATTTCCACCAATTAATAAATCCTATTATAGACATTATCATATAAATTGATTTTTATTTAACTACTTAAAATTTATCGTAATTATATCATACTAATAAAAACATTTCTATAGTTTGTTTAAAAAAGAATTTATTTTTGCTTTATTTCTATACTGCTTGTTTTAGATAGGCTAAAACTTATATTGAACATATCAAAAGCCCTGACAAAATAGTCAGGGCTTTTTCAAGAAACAATTCATTTTTCGGTTTTTCTCTTACTTTGTGAGCAGCAGTTCTTTCAGCTTATTCTCTATCCAGTTAAGAGCTTCTTCTTCGCTAGTGTACTCAAAGAGCCCTTTCACTGATTCCATTCCCCGAGGAAGACGGCTAACTTTTTCTCCCTTCCTGCACAACAACAGGATAGGGATATTTTGGCTATTAGCCATTTCCAACTCTGCTCCAACTCCAAGAGAAGGAATTCCGACATAAGCTATGACAAGGTTAGATTCACAGACTCTCTCCTTATCAACCCGGTAAACTTCTTCCGGAGTAACATCAGGGTCCTTTACAGGATCCGTATGCTTGTGTGGAACATACGCTGTTCCAAATCCAAGCACCGAATCAACGATTTCTGCGACCTTTTCATAAAACTCTTTCATATTAGAGTCTTTTGAAAGGCCTGTCAATGCTCCTGAGACATATGCCTTGTAATACTGTTTTTTCATTTTTTCTCCTTTTGTTCTTTTTTCAACTTGTTCTATTTAGAAACTTCAATTATTATACCATAAATTAACATAATTGTAAATACTTGTGTTAAGTCATTTCTTTTAAATGTTATTAATTGATTAATCTATTTCTCCTATTCATTCTTCATATTTCTTTCTTTGTTTAATTTCCACCAATTAATAAATCCTATTATAGACATTATCATATAAATTGATTTTTTAGTTAAATAAACTGGATCAAAGTGTTGTATGTACATTGCTATTGCAACAACGTTAGTTATATTCCACCATGCATATTGTTCTCTATATCTTAGCATTTGCAAAAATGTAGCAACAAGTCCTATACTTACTGTAAACGCATCTAGCCAAACTACATTTCCTCCAACTTTTTCTAGAATCAAATGATATAAAAATGCTGATACACATACAATTACAATACATATTAAATTTTGATATATATACATCCTTTTGGATTTTGTTTTTTCAGGCTCTTTCTCATCTCTATGTTTTGCCCATAATCCCCAAGATATAATATTTACTGGTAAATATACAAGTAACTCTAAACACATTGTCCCATATATTTTCCAATATGCTAAATAAATAATATACACAATTGTATTTACAATTCCAAAAATATAATTTGAAATACTTGCTTTCGCACAGAAAAATATACATATTATTCCACAAATTGCACTTATAAAGTTGATAACTGTAAGCCAAGATGGATTTGAACTACTATCTGGATTTATAAATGAGCTAATCATTGTATAACCAGCTATAACAACCATTATAACAATCATTATCCATTCATACCATTTTAAAGATTTAAAAGACTTTTTTAAATTATCCATTTTTCTCTCTCCTTTATATCCTTCATATTTCTAATCATTGTTGCACTTATTGGTACATGTTTTCTTTCTACATCTATTTGAACATATTTAGCTCCTGGATATGCTCTTTTAAAATAATCTCCATAATCTGGTTCACTTCCAAAAACTGCATCTAGTCTTCCACATTTTTCTAACACAAGTGGAGTTTCCATATCCCAATTTTCTGTTCCATCTGGATTCTTACATATAGTTGTATCTATTACCACAACTTCTACATTTTCAAATTTTTTACATGCTTTTCTTATATGCTTTTCTCTATTATCTCTTTGCAACCATTTTTCATGTCTTGTTTTTAATATTTCTATTTCTTGTTCTCCACCTACAAATAAAATTACATAAAGTTTATCACACATTTTAGCTGCTTGCTCTACGCAATATAAATGGCCTTTATGAAATGGCATAAATTTTCCACCATACATTCCAACTTTAAATTTCTCCATAACCTCTTCCTCTTCTATTCATTAAATACTATGTTCCTTAAAATACTCCCTTATTTTGTCTATTACCTCTATTATTTCTTTAATATCATTTTCCTTTACATTGTTTTTAGCATATTCTGAAATATCTCTTAAAAACTCTATTCCTTTTCCAAATTTTTCAGTCATCCATTTATAATTCGGAAAAATCCATATATGAAGATGCTTAGAACGTTCTTCCTGAACTAAAGTTACCTCTTCTACAATTCTTAGTTCTCTTAAAGCTTTTTCAGCAAGAGAAATTATATCTATTATTTCATATCTTTCCTCTTTATTAAGTTCAGAAACTGATTTTATATGTCTTTTTGAATTAACAATCATAAATCCAGGTATTGGAATCTCAGGATCTGCACCTAATATTGTATATTTTCCTTCAAAAATAATCCCTCCTGGAATGTTTATCTCTTTGTTTGTAATAGCACATCCCATACAGTTGTATTCCCATTTGTTTCCTAAAAAATCAATTGAACTTCTTGAGCTACCTTTTAAACTATGTTCACTCATAGTTATTCCTCCTATTTTTCAATTAATATTCCTTCATTCTATTATCTCTTGTTTAAATCCTAATAATTCAAGAATTTTTGTTCCAATATTTCTACCTTCTCCTTCATAAGGCCACTCACTACTTGATATACCTGGATTGTCATTTATTTCAATAATCTTATATTCTTCCTTATCTAAATCGTCTATTATAATATCTACTCCACATATTTTAGCATTAAATATTTTTGAAACCTTTTCAGCTATATTTTTAAATCTGTCTGGCATCATTTCTGTCATTCCAATACTTTCTCCTCCGGTTGAAATGTTTGAATTATCTCTTAAAAAAATTCTCTCATTTTTTTTAGGAATTGAATCAAGGTCAAGTCCTTGGTTTTGCAAAAATCTTTTCACAACAATATCTATTACTATTTTATGTTTAAGTAAAAGATGCCATGGCTCTTTATTTTTCATTTTTATTAGTTCTCTAATTGTATTTACTCCATTTCCCACAACACTTGCACTTCTTCTCCAAATTACACTTTCACACTTTCCATTAATTACTACAAATCTATATTCTTTACCTTTAGCATAATCCTCTATTAGAACATCATTTCCAAACTCAAAAGCATATTGTATTGCACTTCTAATTTGACTTATTTTAGCATTTTTACTAAATACTGTTATCCCTAATCCATAATTAGTTGTTCGTGGTTTAATAACTATAGGTTTATAACAAAGTTTTTTTATTATATCATTTAATTCTTCATCACTTATGTTTTTATTTATCATTATACCCTCAGATACCTCTAATCCATTTTCCTCTATCAGATTTTTAGCAAAATATTTGTCATCAGTAATAACAGGAAAAATATATGAATCCTTATTTGTTTTAGTAGCTTGTACAACATATTCACTATGTTTTCCTTCTGTTAGTTTCACGAAATTAGTATCTTCATTAATAATTTCAAAATCTATACCTCTTAAAACTGAATCTTTTAGAAGAACTACAGTTGAAGCTTCTAGTTTTTGATATGGCTTTATAGTATATTTTTCTCTATCTGCTTTTTCTGAATATGTATTAGCCAATTTTAATATTGATTTTATCACTCCGTTCTTTTTACATAAATCTATAACCTGTTTTGCTCTTGTTTTGTTTTTCTTACACAAATCATATTTTTCATTTATTCCTTCTTTTAAATCTAAATCTAATTTATCATTTATCTCAATTATCTTTTCTAATTCAATTAATAGTTTTTTTCTTTTCTCATTATCAACACCATTATCCGCCACCTTTTTATAATCTAACGTGAATTCAGTATTATCTACTAAACAATAGAATAAAAATGCAATTGTAAAATCTAAATCATTTTTTGAAATACCACAGATATCAAATGGATTTAAATCACATACTCTTACTTCTATATGATCAATCTCGCTTTTTTGTAAATCTTCTAAAATATTTTCTTTTTCTTTCGATTTAGCTCTAATTGGTGTATAAAATTCACTTGCACACATTATATTTCCTTTTTTTATATTATCTTGTATGCATTTTACGTAATTATTTCTACTACTTAAATCTATATTTAAGCTTTTTTTATTTGCAAATCCGTTATTCCCATTTCTAATAGACATTTCACTTTTTTTATTATTTTTATAGTCTAATGGTGATGCACTAAGAAAATAAACTAACATCCAAGCTTTGTTCAAAAAATTCTTCATTATCTTTAAATATACATCATCTATGGAACTAGGTATATCCGGATAGACTTTTTTTATTTCTTTTAAAAACTTCTTATTTGTTGAAAAATTCACATGTACACCAGAAATACAGTGCATTTTGTACCCATATCTTTCAACCAATGACATTTCATATTCATGTGTAGCCTTTTCTTTTCCATACTCTCCAAATAAAAAATCTTCTTTTTTAGGCAAGATACAAGGCATGCTATATGGCCATAGTAATTCATTTTTTTTATTAAGCACATTCAAAGCAATATTAGTAATAGTATCTAGTTTTGTATAACATTCTTTTGTTGAACAACATACTGGTGTTCTTAATTCCATCTGAGCTTCTCCAAAATCTGTTGAAAAAAATTTGTTTTTAAATTTATTTCCAAACTCTTTAGGATGTTCTTTTAAGGATAAATTTCCATCAGATGTACATCTGAGCTTTTCTACTTCTACTCCGATTTTATATTTATTCATTTATTATTCCTCGCTTTTTTTATGTTTACAACACTTATTGTTATATTTTCAAATTATATCTTTTATATAAAACATCAATTCATTTTTATATAATTACAATCAAAAGTATTATCCTCTGTAAATTACATAACTATAATAAGTAATAAATAACATTAAAAATACTGTTCCTTCATATTTACTTATTTTTCTATCATTTAATGAAAAGATAAATAATAAAAATGCACTAATTATCATTGTTATTAGGTCTATATAATTAATACTTATTTGTTGAATTCCTCCAAAAACTGCTATAGGAATTCCTATAACCATACCAATGTTAAAAATATTACTTCCAACTACATTTCCTATTGCAATGTCATATTCTCCTTTTCTTGTTGCTGTTACAGATGTAACTAATTCTGGAAGTGAAGTTCCAAGTGCTATTATAGTTAATGCTACCATTTTTTCACTTATACCAACTGCTTTTGCTATACTAGATGCATTTTCTACAACTAAATTACTGCCTATTATTATTGCAGCTATTCCTAAAATAGTAAAAACGATTGCTTTTTTCATAGGCATGTACTTTTCTTCTTGATTACTATCAATTTTATTTCTTGCCATTTTTATAAGATAATAAACAAATACTAAGAAGAAAAGAAGTATAACAATACCATCACTTCTTGTAAAGGTATTTATAAATCCTTTATCGAAAAAACTATCTGACAATAAAACAACAAAAATTGCTGTCATTAATAATGTAATTGGTAATTCCTTCTTTACGGTATTGTCTTTTACTTTAAGCGAATGAAACATAGCAGAAACGCCAAGTATAAGTAGAATATTTAAAATATTACTACCAATAACATTTCCTAATACCATATCTCCGCTACCGTTTATTAATGATTTAACACTAACTGCAAATTCTGGAGCACTAGTTCCAAATGCAACGATCGTCAGTCCTATTAGCATTTTCGATACCTTAAAATTCCCTGCAACACTAGACGCTCCATCTACAAATATATCTGCTCCTTTAATTAAAACTATAAATCCTATTATTAATAAAATTATATATACTATCATATTTTCTACTCCATCTTTGTTTCTATATTATTTTATATTTTCTATTTTTTTCAAGTACCAATTTCTAATTAGCATTTCTTTTTTGTATTTCTTCAATTTTCTTTGTTGCAGCATCTGAAATTGATGCTGTTTCATATGTTTTTTCAGGTATTACATTATAATACTTCTCATATAGTTCTAATTTTTCTATCCATCTTTTGTCATAGTTTTCTATGCCAATCCATCCAAGGTGCTCCCAAAAAACTTTTTCTCCATTATCTAAATATATGGTAAAATCAGGATATATTTCTTTATCTCCACATATTAGTTTTTCTTCATATTTATAATTTATATTGTGTTCATATAACAAGTTTGCTATTATAACTTCTGATTTGCTTCTTACCCTGTCTCCCTTTGATGTCGAATAAACTCTGCCTAATTTATATCTATCAACTCCTAGATAGTTAGCTATTTCTTGATGTAAAAAATTTGAATCTAATTTTTTCTTAAGAATATACACAAAATAATTGAAAAGTTCATTTCTATATTCTTTTTTATCCTCTATACTTTTTAGTATTTCATTTATTTTTTCATCTGACAACTTTTCTTCTTTAACATCTATTATTAACACTTTATCTAATAATTTATTCAATTTAATTTTTCCAGATATTATGTCTTCATATGTTTTATTAATAATTTCTTTTGGATTTATTTCTGGATTTTTTTTAAAAACTATAGTTGTTATTGGGCGAATTGTTTTACTTAAAGCATTCTTTAAATACTCATCTTGAATTTCCATATTTTCAAATGTTGAAAAACCTTTACAAACAATTTCAATCAATCCAGAATTAACGAAATATGGCAAACATGTATTTATTTCCTCATCATCAAAACAATATAGTAGATTTAATCCAACTTTATTTGATATTTTTTTATATGCATTTTTTAACATATCTAAACTTGGATATGAATTATTTATAAAATGTTTCCTTTTTACTAATATATTTTTATCTGAATACAGAAGATATGCAACTGCAGTTCCTCCTTTTTTTGCATCTCTCGCTGCTCTTCCAACTTCTTGATAATATTGTTCAATCGATTCTGGTATACTAAAATGAACAACTACTCTTATATCTTCAATATCTATTCCCATTCCAAAAGCATTAGTCGCAAATACAATATCATATTCATTATTTTTATATTTTGAAATTATATTTTTCCTTTCATTTGCTGTCATATCTCCATGAAAATAAATAGCTCTATACCCTCTCTCATTTGCTATTTGCGCTAGTTGTTCTACCCCTCTCTTATTATATTTCCTATAAACATATACTAATGTTTTTTCTCCTTTATGAAGTTTAATTATATTCCACAAATGTTCTTCTTTATCATCTTCTATTACTTCTTCAATTACTTTTAGTGCAATTTCATTTCTCATCAACATATCCGATTTTACAATGCCTTCGGTAGTAATTTGAAATTCTTCACAAATGTCTTTTATCTCTTTTGGATTAATTGTAGCTGTTAATGCTAAAACTTTTGCTTTTGAATAATCATTTTCGTAAATATTATCTATGAAATCTTTAATCCTTCTATAAAATGGTCTAAAATTTTCTCCCCATTGACTAACACAATGTACTTCATCAACTACAATTAACTTTACCTGTTTATTTATCCTTTTCACACAATACTCAAAAAAGCCATCTGTCGCCATTCTCTCTGGACTTACAAAAATAAAATCAGGTTTAAACTTTCCATTCGCAATTTCTATTAACTTCTCGTATTGTTCATTTTTATCTGCTTGTCCGTGAAGCATAAGAGTGGAGCAATTATTCTCTTCAAGTTTTTCTGCTTGTTCCTCCATAAGAGCAATTAAAGGAGATATAACAATCGTAATTCCACCCAATAATTTCCCTGATAACCAATAAATTAATGATTTTCCTCCACCTGTTTGTATAATTGATAATGTATTTTTACCTTTTTCTACAATACTTTTTACAGATTTAACTTGTAAATCTGTAAGTTCGTACTCTTTTAGTCTTGGAAATATCTTTTCAAATTCATTTTGTATATTAAGCTCCATAGTATCTATCTCCCTCCTTAATATTACTTGTAAATAAATCTATTTCTAATCTGTGTCTTTCCGCTACAAAAGACAAAAATGCATCTACAATAACATATTTATAATCATCAGGAAATTCAACTTCCAATTCATTTGCTTTTTCCTTTAATAGGTAATAAATGTTAATCGCATAAAAGCTAAATAGACAATATGGATAAAAATAATTTTGTTGAGTCGTTGTTTTTTTTGTATCTATCATGATAAATTCAGAATCCATTTTAGTATCTATAATTATTTTTTCTGTTAAAAACCACAAAGCCCAAATTGCATCTCGACTTCTGTTTGCAAACATTTGTGGTCTTCTTTTATATAAAAGATGACTTTTTATTCCTCCACCTATAACTCCATATGCTGTATAATCATCTGTATCTAATAATTCTAATTCTAACTCTTCATAAGAACTTATTGTTTTATCTTTATATGTATCATATTTATTCTCATATTCAATAGAAAAATTATTTAAATTTGTTACTACTTTATGAAGTATCGCTGGATCTGCTAAATTAAAATCCATTCTATACTTATCTAAAGCCTTTGCCGTTATATTTTGAAGTGTTGAATGAATTATCGGACATTCATTTTTTAATACTTTATTTTTAAAAAAGGCTACTTCTTCTTCATATTCATCTAGATATTCCTTATTCATTATTTTTAAATATTTTTCTCTATCTTTTTCAAATTCTTGAATTGCCTCTATCATTATTTTTCTATATTTCTCACTAGGGCTATTCTCATTTGTTTTCAACACTCTAATTCCTATATCATTAGCAATTTCATCAATTTCTTCTTTGCTCATAACTATACCGTTTTCAGTTTCGATAAATTTTGTAAAATATTTATCAAAATTTTCTTTTATTACTTTTAAAACCTTTTCTATATGTTCCTTTTCATAACATACTTCTTCAATAGTTCTTTCTTCTGAACCAACAAACACTTTTTGTTTCCTCCTATAATCATTTTATTTTTTATAATTAATTAATCCTATATTTTCTTTATTACTTTCATCTTTATTAAATATAACTTTTACATCTTTGTTCCATATGTTTCATATTTTCTCTTTCTTTTTTTATCTATTACTCAAATAGTTTAATAAAATGTAAATCTCCATCCCATACTATTTTCTTTTCCACTCAAATCCTTCAGGTAAGCTTAGTGCATCTTTCTTCTTTTTTAAATACCTGTCTTCCTCAGAAAACACACATCCACAATATTTTTGCATATAAAGCCCTGCTTCTTTTGCTTTTTCATGACCTACCCAAAATCCATATCTAAAATCTCTATACAAAAACTCAATTCCAAATTCTTTGCTTAAATCTTCACAAAGCTTTTTTATGAATTCATGTTTTTGATATATGCTATATAGTAAGGTAGTTGTAACTGCATCATATCCATGTTCTTTTGCATATTCGAATGTTTTTCTAAGTCTTACAGGATAGCAATAATCAACACATCTTGAATTCAGATTATTTACAACATTTCTACAAAACTCATCTAATCCGTATTCATCCTCCACTATACATTCAACATTTATAGATTTAGTATACTCTATTAAACAATCACGTCTTGCTTCATATTCTTTATATGGATGAATATTAGGATTATACCAATAAATTGTTGGTTCTATGTTTTCTTTTCTTAGCTCATCTATGCAATACACTGAACATGGAGCACAACAAGCATGCATTAATAATTTCATCTTATCACCTACTTTTCATAAATATCAAATACACCAACGCTTCCTTTTTTGTTTAAATCTGCTTTTACATATTTAATTACTTTTAAAGGCGTTTGCCAATTTCTATTATACTTATCCTGTAGTATTAGTATTTGAATATCATTTTTCTTTTCTAAGTCTTCTATAATCCCTTCTTCACCTTTTGCTCCTAAATTACCTTTATTAAACATATCGTAATTTTTATTATACTTGTCAATAGGAATTGTATAAAGTACAGCACTTGCGTCTAATATATATACCTCTTTATCTTGTCTTTTAATATATTCATCTACATCTTTCACTCTTGAATATGACGAATCTGGTATTAATTTAAAATGATTTATTTGATTTTGTTTGTCAATTTTATTAAAGCAATTTGTCAAATTAATACTACCAATTATTGCAATTATAACAATATATATAGTTAAAACTTGTGAAGCTGTTTCAATAAAAATTAGTCTTTTTTTATTGTTTAATAATTTGTTATATACAATATATGTAATTCCTATTATTGATGGAATACAACCAATTAGAAAATGTATTTCATCTGAAATAGGAAATACTATTGAAAAAGCTGCCCACGAGTATGTAAGTAATACCACATTAGGTCTTTCTATTTCTTTTCTACAAAACCTTTTTATTAATATATTCACTAAGTTTCCTATTAAATATGTTGGTACTACAATGCTTAGAACTCTTATATACCATTTACCTTTTGTAATTAGTTTAAAATATGAAATGCTATTATTAAAATCCTTTATTCCTATAATTGCATATCCTATAAAGTCTTTCCACAAATTAAATACTAAAAAATATATAAATAAAACACAAATCACACTAGCTAGTCCAATCAATCTTTTTATAAATGTATTTATAAATTTTTTTAAACCTTCTTTATCTTTTATAAATAATACTTGATAGAAAAGTGTTACAATAGAAACGAAAATTCCAATTGTTTGTTTACTACAAATGCATAATCCCGCTAATATACCTAAAACAATATCAATTTTATAATCTGTTTTATCTTTTTTCCTTATTTCAAAATAGATTATAAATAATAGTAATAACAATGAAAAGAAATTATAATCTATTCTAAAATGAATTTTTAAAATATATATTAATCCTAATACAATTATCTTTGCTAGATTTTTTTCCACCTTTATTTTTATTAATATTTTATAGCTAAAAAATAAAATCAGGAAATCTACTATTATTGCAAAGATTCTCATAGAAATCATTTCATTTCCAAAAATTCCAAGAAAAACTGCTCCAATATATGACACAAGTGGTGTTATAATTATATTAAAATCTTTATATGGTAATCTACCTTCTATAATGTTTTTAGAAAAATTATAATTCCACATTTCATCTAAATCATTTAATGGTTTTAAAAGAATTACTGTACCTATCAATGTTATTACTGCAATCCAAAAAACTATTTCTAGTATTTTTTCTATTTTGTCTTTATTTTTTAATAAGCATAAAATCTGCTTCATTTTTCTCTTCTCCGTTTTTTGTAATTTAAATCACATTTATTATCCTCTGTAAATTATTTATCTATAATAGACAACAAATATAATTAGAAATATACTTTCTTTAAATATTCATTACTATCTTCTTTTGATATTATTTTTTGGTATTACCTCAAAATATATGGTATCTTTCTTCAACTTCATTCATGAAATTATCACTTATTTTTTTACAAATATACTTTTTATAAAATTAATAATTCTTTTAAATACATTTTCCTTATATTCAACCATTTGCATATTTTGAGATTCCTCTTCCTTATGTACCACTTCTTTTTTATTTTTGAAAATATTATCTGGTGAATATTTTAGTCTTTTTTCTTCTTCATTTTTATAATCATTACTTTTAAATATTTTAATTAGTTCTGCTTTCTCTTGTTCATTTTCGCACCAGTAATTTAAATGTATTAATGCTATCATAGAAAGAGCTTCTCTACTTATATTTTGTTCATTTAACCTTTTCTTTAAATCATATTCAAAATTCATCGAGTTGTCTTTGTTTTTTATAATTAAATCTATCATTTTTTTAGGTACTTTTTTTATATACTCTTCATCAACTGCATTTAGTACTCCGTATACCTCTGAATATACTTTAGCATTAGTGATCATCATTTTCTTCTCCTTGTTTTGTTGGTTCATTTAAATTTTGTTCTTGATCTATAGTCCTTTTTACTCGTTTTCTTTCTTCCTCTAAATCTTCTTGTCCTATTCCTTCATCTTCATAACTAGCTTTTAGATTATCCATTTCATTTGATTTATCTTTTGTTTCTTGTTGTTTTTCTAATTCAGCTTGTTTTTCTGCCATTTCTATCATTTGTTCATGTTTAACATCAAAATCCGCTTCCCACTTATTAATAAATGTATATCCCATTTCTTTTAATTTTTCTATTATTTCTTCTGGATTTTCCGTTTCATGAATTTTTTTGGCAATACTTTTCTCCACTAATTCTATAGTATCAAATGCTTTATTTAAGTTTTCACTATTTGGCATTATTCTTCCCCATTCGTCTTCTTCAATGTTTCCTTCTTTAAAATCCTTAACTGCATTTTTATATAATACGTCATTAAAAAAATTCAATCTGTTTAAACTTCTATTAGCTAGATTTACTTCAGGATTTTCCACATATCCTTGTTCTTTAAGAAATTCTTGAATCTTTAGTTCCTCTTTTATCTGTAATAATATATTTTTTTCATCCATCATTTCAAGATTTATACCTAATTCTAATACACTTTTATCTATCTCTTTAGAATATTTTTCGAAATCAAATCCTTCCATATCTATTCTTTTATCATAGCATTGACTTAGTGTTTTGTAGTCTCTTATAAAGTGTTTTACACAATTTTCCAAAACTTCGTTTGCGACTGGATTATTACCTTCTTCTTGCATTTTTTCTTTTATCATTTTAATTCTTTTAACATTTGTAGTAATCATATCTCCATCATATATTTCATTTACTGGAATACCAAGATATTCCTCTATTTGCTCATTTTCTTTAATTCTTTTATAATATCTATTATCATATTCTTCTTCTTTATCACTCTGTTCAAATATTTGCAAATTGCTCATTCCGTTGCCAACTAACATACCATCTATTCTTCCTAAACTGTCTTTTATTTGTTGTAAAGACAATTCAGAATTTAGATCTCCTGGTTTTATAAAGAAATCTTTACCCTTTTTTAAGCCTACTTTAGCAGCACTCCATATAGATTCGCTTTTTGATACACATCTTTGTATATCTTCTTCTAACTCTAAAATACTCCCTCTATCTTGTACCATAGGAGCTCTTCCCATTTCTTTTCTAATTATTTCTCGAAAAATTTTTTCATCTTCTTTTTGAATTACTCCATCTTTCATCCATCCTTGTTCTCTACATTCTCTTGTTTCAATATCCATAAGCTGTAAAAGCCTTTTTACACAATCAATATTATTACCATTTTCCACATTAACTACATTTTCTTCATTTATTGGAATTATTAATGCATTTGGGTTTAATTCATGCATTACATCATAATCACTTTGTGGACACAAAAGAATACCATTTCTTACTTTAACATTTTCTCTAACAAATGAGTCTTCTGGTCTTACAGAATAGATTTCATCTTTATTATCTTTAATAAAGTCTCTTGCCGGAATAATTATTCCATATTTCCTTATATCCCAATTTCCTGATCCGTGTGAAATAACTTTTCCATTAACTGTTAAATGAACTTTATTTCTTATTTTAACTGTAACAAATTCATCATCCCTTAAATTATAATTTTTTATATCTTCTTCAGTAGGATTTCTTCCTTTTATTCTTTTAAAATTTTCTAATGTACTTTCTCTTTTTATATGTCCTTTTTTTGATTTTGAGTCATTACTTTCTATTGTGTCATTTTCAGGTCCAAAATCTGTAATATGCACAAATGCATATTCATCTATTGCTCCCTCCTTTTGAATTTTTAATTCTCCATTTTTCTTACATACCTCTAATTCTTCTAGAGTAAGTACTTTTCCATATTTCTCATTTAATTTTCTTACTTGCTCATTAAAATTACTCATATATATTATCTCCCCTTTGCTTTTGAATTTATTTTTCTTTTTTAAAAGTCCCAATTCATATACAAAATGGTCATAAGTTGGTTTTAAATGAATTCTTCCTTTAGGCGTTCTAAAAAAGAAACGTATCTTTTAGCAATTCAATTGTTTTACTAATCATAATAATTTCATTAATTGAACCATATACAATTCCATCTGTATACACAACTAAAATGCTCCAATAATACACAATATTTCACTTATTTTTTCAGTCTCTTACAAGTATTTATCTTCCATCACTTTGTTTTGCTCTCAACATATTATTTATGATACTATTTGCAGAAACCTTATATCTATTCTTTAATTTTTCTCTTTTATCTGAGTCTATAATTCTTTTACTTACAAGTATATCTAATTTATTATCATAAAACCTTCCTATTCTATTAATTATTGCAGAAATATCCTGCATCTCTTTTTCATTGAGTGCCTTTGTTCCACCATTAATGATTTTTTCCTTCATTAAATCTAATGCACCGTTTAACTCCAAATAAGAAATACTTCCTAATTCCTTTTTCTTGCATTTCTCATTAAAACTATTCCATTCACGTTCAAAATCAGCATCTGCATTAACACTAGAATATATAAAAGATGAATATGGTTTATTAACAGGATATCCTATCCATCCATCAATTCCTTCTCCTTTTTTTGCTAAAACACTAGCAAATGACTTTTCTTGCTTATAATCATTTCTTGATACCATAACTAACAGCCTAGCAATATCTTCATATACTTGATAATGGCCTCTAGTAGTTATGCCTAGTCTTGGGTCAATTTCTCCTGTATTCATATATTTATCTGCTAAATCAAGAATATTTTTTTTATATCTAACTTCTCCATTTTCATAAAATACAGCTTTTTCTTTAATTGTTGCTAATATAGCTGTAATGTTTGCCATCCCCTCCTCTAGTCCTGAACCATAGCCTATAACATCTCCAGCTTTTGCTTCGCCTTTATCAATTTTTTCTTTTGATGCCTCTGTAATCCTCTGGCATCCATGAAATGTTACTACTTTAGCTTGTTTATATTGTATTCTATCTTCTTTTTGTGGTCTCATACATAAATGCCATAATTCATGTTTTACTACATTATCTGCAACTTTTGTTCCAAGACTTAGTCTAAAAATACATTTTCCAGTTTTAGTATTTACTCCATCTTTAAAATATGACACGTCTGATAATATTGGCCCATTTTGATAGTTTTCTCTAAAATCTATAATAGAATTATTACTCAAAGCTACATCCATTTGTTTTTGTGTCCTCTCAGAAAAAATACTCTTATAACTTCTGTAATTTCTATCAACACTTCTCCAATAATATATTACCCTTTTCTTGCTTTCTGTGTCTGTTGCTGTCTTTCCATTTAATAAAACCCTTAAATTCATTTTTAATTTTCTCCAATCTTTAATTAAAATCCAAACTCATACCCCAAGTGGTCATATGCTGGTTTTAGAGGAATTCTTCCTCTTGGTGTTCTAGATAGGAATCCTATTTGAATTAGATATGGTTCATATAAATCTTCTATTGTGTCTATTTCTTCTCCAAGTGATGTTGCAAGAGTTTCTATTCCAACTGGTCTTCCATTATATCTTGTAATCATCATATCTAACATTTTTCTATCTGTTTCATCTAGACCTAATTCATCAATTTCTAATTTATTTAGAGCATGTTTTGTTATTTTCAAATTAATATTTCCATCTCCTAAAACTGCTGCATAGTCTCTTACTCTCTTTAACAATCTATTTGCAATTCTTGGTGTTCCTCTTGAACGTCTTGCTATTTCTAATGCTGATTCATCATCTATTTCTACCTCTAGAATTCCTGCTGATCTTTTTACTATTTTCTTTAAATCTTCTGGTTCATATAGCTCTAGCTTATGAACAATTCCAAATCTATCTCTAAGTGGTGTTGTAAGCGCTCCTGCTTTTGTTGTTGCTCCTATTAAAGTAAATTTAGGAAGTTCAAGTCTTATAGACCTTGCACTTGGTCCTTTTCCAATTATTATATCTAATGCAAAGTCTTCTAATGCAGGATAAAGAATTTCTTCTACCTGTTTGCTTAATCTGTGAATTTCATCAATAAATAAAACATCAAATTCAGATAAATTTGTAAGTAAAGCAGCTAAATCTCCTGTTTTACTAATTGCAGGTCCTGATGTTATTTTAATGTTTGAATTCATTTCGTTTGATATAATTGTTGAAAGTGTTGTTTTTCCAAGTCCTGGAGGTCCATAGAATAAGCAATGATCTAGTGGCTCACCTCTTTTTTTAGCAGCTTCTATATATATCTTCATATTTTCTTTTACTTTATCTTGTCCTATGTATTCATCTAAAACTTTAGGTCTTAGTGAATTTTCTAGTCTTTCTTCTTGTCCATCAAACTTAAGTAATTCTGGACTTATTATTTTCTCATCTTCCATTCTTATTTTCCTTTCATTTTTTATTGCTTTTATGGAAGGTTTTAAGCAATATGTTTCCTTGCTTTTTTCCTTTATAATTTCACATTTGTATTCTATCATTAAAACAAAAAAATAGCAACCTAAAATTGCTATTTTTTCACCAAATTATGCCTTATGTATTTGGTATTTTTTCTTTATATCATAAAATTTATTTCCAGTTATAGTTTTAACTTTTGATTTTTTCATGTAAATACCATATTTTCCATGTTTCTTAATCTTATTTTTACTTATCTTTGTAACTTCAGCTGAATTAACTCTTATAGCCTTGTCTCCATTTTTCTTTAAAGTATTACTAGATATACTTGAAACTTTTGCTTTTTTATCAACATTTATTCCTGCATCTTTGTTATACATTACAGAATTATTTTCAATTTTTGCTTTTGTTCCACTATCAACAATATGTATTCCATATGCATTATTGCTCTTAACTGTACAATTTGTAATTGTTAAATTTGCTTTTTTTCTTGCAGCAATACCAAATTGCTTGTTACCCTTTATTGTTAGGTTCTTTGCTGTAACTTTTCCTCCATATATAATTACTCCACTTGTACCATTATTGCTTATTGTTGTTTTTCCTGTAAGTTTAATGTTTGTTGATTTTTCAGTATATATTCCTGCACCTTTATTGTTTTTAATAGTATTATCTTTTCCTGTTAAATTAACTTTTACATCTTTGCTAGTTACTGAAATTCCATGATGTAAGTTATTATTTATAGTGTTGTTACTTCCAGAAATATTTAAAGTTGCTGATCCTGTAACATTTATTCCATTATTATTTTTGCTATAGCTTATTATATTTTTATTTTTTAGGTTTAAAACTGAAGATAAATCATGAACCGTTACATTACTGTCTGTATTATAGCTTATATTATTTTCTGTACTTGTTGCAGTTGAATTAACACCAACAGATAATCCAAATCTAGCATTATATCTCAAATAGTTCTTTGTTATAGTTGCAGTTGATTTATCTGCCATCATTATCCCATTATATGAATTACTATATATGTTATTTCCTGTAACAGTCATAGATGTTTTAATTCTAGCACCTATTCCATGTCTTCCATTATTATATATTTGATTATTTTTGACATCTGCTTTTGCATATCCAGAAGATACTGATACTCCACATACTTTATTGTTATTAATAGTATTATTGCTTATTTCTCCATAAGCACCTTCTTGCACAGCTACTCCATGTCCTAACTCTCCTTCTCCTGTTCCTCTTGGTTTTCTTCCATTATTGTTGATTTTATTATTTCTTATATATGCTTTCCCCGTTGTTCCTGATACTGCTATTCCTGTACAGTCATTATATGTTATTTCACTGTTTTCTATAGTTGCTGTAGAATTTTGGCAATATACTCCATAGTCTTTATTGTATTTAGACTTAACATTTTTTAAATTAGCTGTTGTTCCTCCATAAAGTACTATTCCATATTTAGTTGCATTTTGTACTGTAACATTTGTTATTTTTAGATTTTTTGAATTATTTGTACCAATTCCTGAAGAATTGCTATTTGATATCTCGCTATTTTCTACATTTGCTGTTGAATTTTGAAGATATATTCCACACTCTTTATTATTATTTATTTTTATATTTTTTATATTTGCATTTGATTCATTATATAATGCTATTCCGTGTTTATTTGTATTTTGTATATTAACATTTTCTATTTTTAAATTTTTTGCGTTACTTGTACCAATTCCATAAGTATTACAATATGATATTTCACTATTTGCTATACTTGATGTCGAATTTTGAATATATATCCCACTTTCTTTATTATTCTTTATTTTGATATTATTTATATTAACATTTGACTCATTGTATAACGCTATTCCATGTTTATTTGTATTTTGTATATTTACATTTTCTATTCTTAGATTTTTTACATTAGTAACTTCCATTCCATTTTGAGCTTTAGAATTTGAATTCCAAGTACCACCATATATCATAATATTTGATGCATCTGAAATTCTAATCATTCTTTCTACACTAGTATCTGATATTAATAATGTGTCATCTTCAGCTACTATTGCTAAATAAGAGTTATTAATTACTAAGTTTTTTATATAATATGTTCCTGATGGAATATGTATTAAAATTTTATGAGTGCTTGATGCTCCATTGCAAGCTGCTCTCACTTTATCTGTAATATCATAATCTATTTCTTCTGGTTCTTCTGTTGTTGGACTTACTACTGTATTAGTTGTTTCATTCGTTGTCTCATTACTTGTTTCATTACCTGTCTCGTTTGTTGTATCATTTCCTGTTTCATTTGTTGTCTCATTACCTGTCTCATTGCTTGTTTCATTTCCTGTTTCGTTTGTTGTTTCATTACCTGTCTCATTACTTGTCTCATTTCCTGTTTCATTTGTTGTCTCATTACCTGTCTCATTGCTTGTTTCATTTCCTGTTTCGTTTGTTGTCTCATTACCTGTCTCATTTCCTGTTTCATTACTTGTCTCATTTCCTGTCTCATTGCTAATTTCATTAGTTGTTTCGTTTGTTATTTCATTGCTTGTTGTATTCTCATCAGGTTCTTCATCTTCTTTAACTTTTATTTCTATTATCTCATCATATTGAGATTTAAATAAGTCTAAATTCTTTGTTGATGCATAAGACAAGTTTTTAAATAATACTCCTGTTAAAAATACTACTATTATTAATACTACAACTGCTACTTTTCTTTTCATTGTTCTTCTACCTTTCTTTTTTCATATTTTATATATTCAAAATGGCTCTCTTTACTTCTTTCAACCATTTTGTTATATACTTTGTTTCTTAAATCCTGCTTTTTCTCTTGAATATTATCTATATATTCATTTTGAAAAAATGGACCATCAATATATGTTGTAATTCTAACTTTGTTTTTTCCTCTTTTTTGATATGTATTTGTTACACAAAATACCGGTGTATTATATTCTATAGGATATTTAAAAGATACATTTTTAAATGGTCGTATCTTTGTATAATATGGCCAAATATGTGCCTCTGGAAATATTGTAACTGCATATCCTTTTTGTATTTTTTTCTTAATAGATTCAAGAAAATTCCTCATTCCGCTTCTTTCATTCGGAATTGGTATTGCACCAAATTTTTGTACAAAGTTTCCCAAATACTTCATAGATACATTTTCCGGATTTACAATTATATAGTTTCTTTTTGGAAAAATTGCATTTGAAATTATAAATGTATCTGCAAAAGCCTGTGTGTGATTTCCATATACAAAATACCCTTGCTTTTTATATGGTTTTAATTTTTCTCTTCCTACATATTTAATCCTAAATTTTAGTTTAGCATATATAAATTTAAATGGTACACTTAAAACATGTTGTACTAAAAAAGTTGTAAAATTCCAAATTATGCTTTTATGTTCATATTTATAACTTCCATCTATTTTTCGTGGTTCTATTTTTACCTCTGAAAATTCATCATTTAATTCATCTTCATAATATATTGTTTTCATTATTTTGCCATTCCTTATACTTTTTTCTTATTTTTAGTAGTATATTCTAATGGAACTTTATAGAAGTCTTCATAAGTATTTTTCCATACTTCTGCATTTTTTTCTTTCATAATGTTTGCATTTTCTTTTTCTGATAATTCTCCATCAGGATAAATAGGTTCTCCAATATTAATAATATACTCTTGTACAAAAAATCCATCTTCTCCAATTATATTACTATCTTCCATTGTTATAAATATTGGAATAATTGGAACATAGTTTCTTGCTGCAAATCTAAAAGCACCATTTTTTAGTGGCTTTGGTTTTTTGTAATTCCACCACATACTTTGTTCTGGATAAATAAGAACAAAATCTTTTCTTTGTAAAATTGTATCTACTGCTTTTAAAAACTCTATCATTGTTTGTGTATTTGAGCTTAAAGGCAAAGTATCACAATTTCTAAAGAAGAATCCATATAATCCTGGGAAATTTGTATAATTTCCTTCTCTTATAACCTTAAAAAGTTTTCTATTTTTATTTTCTCCTGACTCTATAAATGCCTTTTCTATTGCAAAAGAATCAAATGGATTAAAGTGATTGCAGGTAAGTACTGCTCCTGTATCTATATTTTGTAAATTTTCTAATCCTTTTATTTCTTTTATAATTAGTTTATTATCTCTTAGTAAGTCATCTAAAAATTTTTTTCCCATTCTATTTGCAATTTTGCTCTTAATTTTACTTGTACTTTTTTTCTTTAAATAATCTACATCTTCTGGTGCAAGAGGTATTGTTGGAGGATCATCTTCTACATCAGTATCAAAGTTTCCTTCTTTTTCATATTCTTCTATTTTCTTTAAAATTCTTTTTCTATCTTCTGATTGTTCTATTGTATTATTTATTTCCATATCTCTATCATCTCCAACACAAGCTGTTTCTTTTTTTGCTAGTTTTTGAAGATTCTTGTATTGCTCCATATCTCTAAATTTTTCTTCTTCTGAGTAATTCTGTTTTATTGTTAATATATCTTTATAGTATTCGGTCTTTTTAGCATATTCCCAAAAATACTTGCTGTATAAAATATCGTCAAAATGCCATGGTTTATATATTAAATTATAATGTATTATTTTTAAATCTTCATCTTTAATGCTTGAATCTGGTATAGGCATTCTATCCCATACTGTACTTATTATCTTTGCTCTTCCTTTACAAAGTCTATTTAAATAATCTTGATCTTGTGCTACTGTAAATTTAATTTGCTCTAATAAATACAAGAATTTTTCTTGAAAATCAAATCTCCTCATTTCATCTAAATTCATAAGTAAAATTCCAGCATTAAAATAGTTTTGATATTTTGATACCCCTACTACTCTTTCTGCATATTCTTGAAACACCTTGTTGTTTTGTATAACATCATCAGGAGCTGCTGCAACAAGATTTTCTCCTATTTCTATATTATATAAATCTGCAATATCGCCTAAAACAACTATATCACTATCTAAGTATAAGACTTTATCATATTGTGGATATAGATTAGGTATAAAAAGTCTAAAGTATGTTGTATTTGTATAATAATCTCTAGTGTATAGTTTATCTTTTACTTCTTCTATATAATAATTTAAATCTACAAATTCAATTTTAACATTATCTCTTTCATATTTTGCAATTTTCTTTTTGTTTCTTTCTTCTATATTTGTATACAATATTTTGATTGCATAATAGTAATTTTTAGATGAGTTTCTTATAAGAGACTCTAATGCAACAGCTAAAAATGGTACATAGCCATCGTCAACAGCAAAAAATATCGGTATCACTTTTAAATTGTTTTCCATTTTGTTTCTCCTTTTCTTGTTAATAAACATTTTCTTTCTCTGCATCTTTTTTCCATTCTAAATATTCATTTAAATCTTCATCAAAAGTATGGCATTTTAAAATTCTATGAACTTCATCAATATTCCATTGTTTATAATTTTCTGTTCGTGGATACGGAAACCATAACATTCTTTTACAAAAATGGCAAATTACTGTTTTCTTTCTATTAAGCCAATTTTGCTCATTATACTTTCTTGGTAAAATTAGCTTTTTGGTTGTAGACCTATAAACAGCATCTTGGTCTGCAAAAAGCATTTTTGTAGTTCTAATTAATTCCCTTGCTTTTTCTAAAAGTTTTGTTTCTTTAATCTTTTTCATATTTAATAATAGCATTCCTGCATTTATGTAATCTAACGCAATTAGTTTAGAACCATATTTTTCTTTTACTGCTGCATATTCGTATTCTGAAATATCTATATTGTATAGCTCAGAAATATCTCCATTTGCCATCATATCTATATCTAAATATAGTAATTTATCAGGCATATTTGGAATTAAATCTGCTAATAGTCTAAGTAATGTGTATGGTGTACAATATGCATTTTCATTTTTGCAGTTCATAAATTCTTGTTCATAAATATCAGTAACATCCACTTTTTGTACACAATTGTTAACATTTTTTGATTTTATAACCTTATTTAAAAACTCAACTTGTCTATCACTTATTGCAGTATATTCAGGTTTTACTCTTGTTAAATCCATCGTAAAAATATAGCAATTAACTGGTTCTTTTGTTTTATTTGTTATAGATATTAATTCTGTTAATGCACCATCAAAGACCTTTTTATTCCCACATAACAATATATTTATCATATTTTTTCCTTCCTTGATTTTATATCGTTTATTATAACTATTATTCCACTAATAAGTACAAACAAATAGAAGTTAATTCCTCTATGCAATAATGTTGCACTTTTTATCATATGTGTTGGATAAATATTTCTAAATATTTCTATAAATGCTCCCTCACTTACTCCAACTGCCCCAGGTGAAGGTATTCCTGATACTGTTGCAAATAGTACTGATTGCATTGTTGTTAGTTCAAATATATTATTTGAGTTAAATCCAAGTGAACGATATGTCCAATATGCTATACTATAATATATACTAAATTGTATTATAGTAGTAATAAATATTTTTAGCATTAGTGCTTTGTTTTTCTTTACATATTTTGCACTTTCTTGATAAAGCTTTAATTCTTTTAGTATTTTCTTTTCTTTTGAATATCTATTTTTTACTCTAAAAAACTTTAAAAACATTATTGCAAATTTTATTAATGCTTTAGAAAGTCTTTTTGAAAGAATTCCTATTAATAGCAAGCCAAGTGCAGTTGCATTAAGAGATATTCCCACAATAAAAAGTATTATTAATACTCTATTCATAAATTTATAATTTACTATTAAACTAAAAATCGCTAAACTTATTGTTGTTATTTGCATGCTTGTTAAGTTTATTAACAGTGCAAGTGTAGAATTTGCAACTTTTATTTTATCTTTATGCATATAATATATTTGCATTGGCTGTCCACCACTTGCTGCAGGTGTTATTGAGCTAAAAAAGAACCCTATAAGTGAATATTTGATACACTGAATATATGTTGTTTTTTCTCCTAGTGCTTTTAATGTTCTTCTAATATTTACTCCTTCTAAAACTAAATATATTGCCATACATGCAATTCCTATATATACATATTTCATTGTAACATTATTTAATACATCTAATATTTCTGTAATGCTTTGGTCCTTTAATATTACCCAAAATGTTAGAAAGATTAGCCCAACAAATACAACAAAATTTCTTATTATTTTTTTTATGCTTCCCTTCTTCATTATCTGCCCCTTTTGTAACACTATATTATTTTTATTATATTTGGACTAATTATATCATATATGTATATTTTTTTGCAAATATTTTTTATATAGCTTTTATTTATTGAAAATAATTACATTTTATGATAAAATACCCTATAGTAAATATGAATTTTGAAGGAGTTATAATATAATTATGCCTAACAATATAAATGAAATACTAGAACAAATAAAACTATTTCTAACAAATGATGAAAGAATTGCTGAAATCATAAAATTACCAGATAATTTAAAAGTTCAAATTTTATATCACTTTGAAGATATTTATATAAAACCTATGTCAAATTTTTTTCCTGGTCGTAGTGTCACCTTTAACCCTCCTCAGTATTATGACTCTCTTTATTCTATTATAAGAAGTCTACCCGAAAAACAAAAAATAGAGTTTTTATCATCACAAACTGATCTATTTAAGCTAAACTATCTAAATGACTGTGAAAAAGGAGGTCAAACTGAGGAGGACAGTGTAATACTGAATCTAATTAAGAAAACCACCGATTTTCCATATAAAATAGTTTTTGCAAGTAAATTAAAAGATGACAACCTTAAAAATAAAGTGTTAAAAGAACTTGGTGTACATGCTTCTCTTATTTATTATACAAATGAGCTACAAGTTAAACCTACTTCTAGCTCTATCAAATATCCATCAATTGGATTGCCAAAAGAAATGACTTTTGGTCCAGAAATAGAGTGTTATAGCAGAGACTACGCTACTGTATTACGCGACTTAAAAGAACTATATACACTAGATTTTTCAGGTAAATGGTTATGTAAAAGAGATGTAACTATATCAGAAAAAGCTAAAGAAATTAATGATATACATTCAGATTTAGAAGTAGTTTCAGGTGTTTTATCCGACACTGAACAAAACGTCCAACAAATATATGACATATGTGGATTTTTAAACGATTTAGGTTTTCAAATAAATGAACACTGTGGAGGTCATATTCACATTGGAAGAAATTATATAGAAACTCCTAAACAATTATGGAATCTTATAGAGATATATGGTATTTGCACCGATGTAATGAATCTAATTATAAATGAGCCTGGTTCATTGCCAAGAGATTCTATGGAATTAAATGCAAAATCCACATATAAACTACTTCGTTCTAAAAAGTTTAATTTTAATAATTATACAGATATTAATGAATGTATTTCAGAAATACAGAGATTACAAAATGGAAAATCATATGATATTAATATAAGTACAAGCCATCCTACCTATGAATTTAGAAGTGCTAATAGCACTCTTAATCCAAATGCTTGGATTGAAAATATTAAACTTCTTGGAACATTAATGGTTGTTGCAAAAGGTTTAGAAACAGGTGATTTAGAAAATTTCGAGCAAAAAAAAGAATTATTTTTAAAACTAAAATCCGAGAAAGATATTAGAAAAAAATGTGAGCTATTATTAAATCTATTATTTTATAATGAAAATGATAGAAAAATTTATCAAGAAAGGTTTGACCAAAACTACGCTTTACAATTCAAGATGCAAGATTTGAAAGAATTATGTAATGATAGAACTAATGAATCGGAGGGAAGAAATGGATAATGATATATATAGAAAAGCTTTAAAAGAAGTTTATGTAATATTAAATTCTTCTACATATGATGTAGTAGAAAAGTTACCAGAAGAATTTAAAAAATACATTTTTGATAAAATGGATGATAACTATAATTATTCAATTGAACTCGGTAAGCCACTTTTGCAGCAAAAAATGATGCCAGAAACTAAAAAAATATTAACAAAAATATATGAACAGTATTTATCTGTCTAAAAATATATTACTTTTTAAAAGGATTGAAATAAAATGAATAAATTATATTTAAAAAAATTAGAATATGACCAAATATTGCAAAAATTATCTGAATATTGTCATACATATATAGGGAAAGAAAAAGCTTTATGTTTAGAGCCTTCTTCTAATAAGGATTTTGTAAATAAATCTTTATTAGAAACATCTCAAGCTGTAAGTTTAATAGATAGAAACTCTACTCCCCCTATTTCAGAAATTGAAGATATTAGAGTATATATAAAAATGCTTGAAAGTTCAACTACATTAACTTCAAAAGCTTTGCTTGATATTTGTAATATCTTAAATATTGCAAATGAACTAAAAACATATTTTTCAAATTTTTTAGATGATGAATCTTATGAAAATTTAAGAATTTATTTTGAATCATTATACACAAATTCTTCTATTGTAGATAAAATAAAAAAATCAATTATAGATAGCGAAACTATTGCAGATAGTGCTTCTTCTACTCTTTCTTCTATTAGAAGGCATATAAGGCAAGCAGAGCAAGATATTAAAAACAAATTAAATCAAATTCTACATTCTTCATATTCAAAATATATGCAAGAAAATGTTGTTACAATCAGAAATGATAGATTTGTAATACCTGTAAAACAAGAATATAGAAGTCAAATAAAAGGATTTGTTCATGATACATCAAGTACTGGTTCTACCGTATTTATTGAACCTATTTCTGTATTTGAAGCAAATAATGCAATTAATAATTTAAGAGTTGATGAAACAGCAGAAATTGAAAGAATACTTCAAGATTTAAGTTCACTTCTATTTCCATACACAGAAGAACTATTTTCTGATATAGAAGCAATCGGTAATCTAGATTTTATCTTTGCAAAAGCTAAATATTCTAATTCCATAAATGGAGTAACTCCTATAATTAATGATGATAAATATGTAAATTTAATAAAAGCAAGACACCCATTAATTGATTCAAAATCTGTTGTACCTATTTCTATTAGCATTGGAAAGGATTATTCTTTACTTATTATAACAGGTCCAAATACTGGTGGTAAAACCGTAAGTTTAAAAACTGTTGGATTATTAGAAGCTATGGCATGTAGTGGTTTAAACATACCTGCTGAAGAAAAATCAAGCATATATGTTTTTGATGATATTTTTGCAGATATTGGTGATGATCAAAGTATCGCAGATTCTTTAAGTACTTTTTCTAGTCATATAAAAAATATTGCCAGTATAGTAAATTCGGCTACTTCTGAAAGCCTTATTCTTGTTGATGAATTAGGTTCAGGAACAGACCCATTAGAAGGTGCAAATTTAGCAATAAGCATTTTAGAATATTTCAAAAATTCAAATATCTTATGTCTAGCAACTACTCACTATCAAGAATTAAAAAAATATGCATTAGTTACAGATAAAGTTCAAAATGCAAGTGTTGAGTTTGATATTGAAAACTTGAAACCAACATATAGACTTTTAATTGGAATACCTGGAAAAAGTAATGCTTTTGCAATTAGTGAAAAATTAGGTCTAAAAAAAGAAATTATTGATAATGCTCAAAGTTTGCTTAATAAAAAAGATATTGATTTTGAAGAACTTTTAAAAACAATCTATGATGATAAAATAACAATTGAAAAAGAAAAAGAACAAATTGAAAAAAATCTTCATCAAGTAGAACTATTAAAGAATAATCTTCAAAAAGATGATTCTCGTGTTCGCAAGCAAGAAAAAGAAATTATAAATAAAGCAAAACTTGAAGCAAGAAATATTCTTTTAAATGCCAAAGATGATGCTACTTCTATGATTAGTAAAATGAAAGAAATCTCTGAAACTTCATCTGAATTAAAAGAACTAAATAATATGAGAAACAGCTTAAATAATTCAATTAAAAACATTTCCCTTTCTGGAAATGACGAGTTAAATATTACTCCTTTAGACGAATCAAAAATTACAGTTGGTACAAAAGTATTTGTAAGCACTCTTGGTCAAAACGGTATTGTTTTATCAAAGATAAGTAAATCTAAAGAAGTTCAGGTACAAATCGGATTAATAAAAACAAATATACCTATTAAATTCTTAGAAAATCCTAAAAATATGAAGGATGATTTAACTAAAAATCCTACTTCTTCATACAGTACAAAAGGTGCATCTAAAACAAAAACTGCAAATTCAGAAATAAATGTAATTGGTTTAACTGTTGATGAAGCAATTCCTTTAGTAGATAAATTTTTAGATGATTGCTTCCTAGCAAAGCTTCAAACTGCAAGAATTGTACACGGAAAAGGAACAGGGAAACTACGTGAAGGTATTCATTCATTTTTAAAGAAAAACAAAAGAGTTAAATCATATAGGATAGGCACCTATGGCGAAGGTGAAATGGGAGTTACCGTTGTTGAAATGAAATAATAATATAAAAAAAGGAACTATTAAAAAAAATAGTCCCTTTTTTATTAAATATTAAAAAAATAAGTTGCTTCTAAATCTGCTTCATGCATAAGAAGTGCTATAGGATATTTTTTGAAAGCCTCTCCTATTGTTCCATATAATTCCTTAGGCTCAGTATAACCCATATGCCAACGTATTGCATATTTTTCTTCTGGTGTAAGTTTTATATATTCTGTAATCATCATTACTGATTTTTCTCCATGCCCATATGGAATTGTATCTTCAACTGTATAATACGGAACCTTTTCCCATACACCTAACGCATTTTTTGCGTTTCTATAATCTACTTTATAGAAATTAGTTTTGCAAATATCATGCAATAATGCAATTAAAATCAATGATTCTTGTGAAATATTAATTGGAACAAATGATGTTTCTACTTTGTGTTTTAGTATTTCATATACTTTCATACTGTGTTCCATTAATCCTTTCTCAAAACTCCCATGAAATCTTGTACTTGCAGGTGCTTTAAAAAAATCTGAATTTTTTAGAAAATCGATTAAATTTTCTATTCCTTCTCTTTTTGTACTTTTTAATAATTCAACAAACTGTTCTTCCATTTTACTTCCCCCTATTTTGTATTATAAAATAAATTAGGACAGTCTATATGAACCGTCCTTAATTTGCTTCTAATTGTTTTTTTATTTTTGCTGCTTTTTTCTTTATTCTTTGTATTGCAGTATCTACTGATTTGACTTTTGTTTTTAATTTATCTGCTATAAACACATAAGAATAGCCATTTTTATATAAATTAAGTACATCTTTTTCAAAATCACTTAAATTGTTGTTTATATTTTTCTCAACAGAGTCAAAATACTCTCTCCTTGTTATAATCTCAAGTGGATCTTCTGCCCCTTTTTTTGTATCTAATACTTCTATCACTGTTGTTTCTCCATTTTCGTCTTCATCAAAAGCTGCTGCATTTAAAGAAACTGATGAATTTAAAGGCATATGTTTTTGTCTGTTTGAATTTTTGACAGCAGTAATTAACTGTCTTTCTATACATATCGTAGCAAATGTCTTAAATGAATTCTGTTTTTCTTTGTCAAAAGACTTTACAGCTTTATATAGCCCAATATATCCTTCTTGAATTATATCATCTTTTTCTGAACCAACCATAAAATATTTACTGGCCTTCATATTTACAATGTCTTTATATCTTTCCATAAGACATTCCAAAGCAGTATTGTTTTCATTTTTTATTGCTTCATTTATTAAATTTTCATCTGTCATATCTTTATATTTTTCTACTAACTGAAAAATATCTGTTTCTGCCATATTTTAAGCTCCTTCATTTATAAGTTAAACTAATTATATTAATAAAAATTAGTAATGTCAAGTGTTTTGAAAAACTTTATTGACATTTTTCTTTGTTTTGCATATAATATAAAATGTATAGATATTTTCAAATTAACTAATTTGAATTTTTGAAATTAATAGAAGGTGATAGTATGCCTAAAACATATAAATTAGCAATAGTAGGAGCTACAGGGCTAGTTGGAAGAACAGCCCTAAAGGTTCTAGAAGAAAAAAATCTTCCAAATTTTGAATACAAATTATTCTGTTCCAAAAAATCTGCTGGGATAAAACTAAGTTTTCTTGGTAAGGAATATATAGCACAAGAATTAACTGATACATCTTTTGATGAAGGATTTGATTTTGCAATATTTTCTGCAGGTGGAGAAGCATCAAAACATTTTGCACCAATTGCAGCTTCAAAAGGTTGTATAGTAATTGACAATAGTAGTGCATTTAGAATGGATGAAAATGTACCACTAGTCGTTCCAGAAGTCAATCCAGAAGATATTACTTGGAATAATGGAATTATTGCTAATCCAAATTGTTCTACAATTCAAGCTGTTGTTCCATTAAAACCATTAGATGATAAATATAGAATAAAAAGAATTGTTTATTCAACATATCAAGCATGCTCAGGTGCAGGCAGAAAAGGAATTGAAGATTTAAAAAATCGAGCAACCGAAGGAAACCTGCAAAAATTCTCACATCAAATATATAATAATTGTCTCCCTCATATTGATGTTTTTGAGGAAGATGGTTATACCAAAGAAGAACACAAAATGATAAATGAAACAAGAAAAATTCTAGGAAGACATGATATTGCAATTACTGCTACAACAGTTAGAGTACCTGTTGAAAACTGTCACAGCGAATCTATAAATATAGAGTTTGAAAATGATTTTATTTTGGATGATGTAATAACATTGTTAAAAAATTCACCTGGAATAATAGTTCAAGATGATGTTTCAAACAATATTTACCCTCTTGCAACAAATGCAAATGGTCATGACGAAGTATTTGTTGGAAGAATTAGAAGAGATTTTAGCAATCCAAATTCTTTGAATTTGTGGGTTGTAGCAGATAATATTAGAAAAGGCGCAGCAAGTAATGCTATTCAAATTATGGAGAAATTGATAGAAAGATAAGGAGTTACAAATGAGCATTCAAAAGGACCTAAAAAAAGAAGGAATACAAGTAATAACAAAGCTAGATACATTGATTTCTAATGACATATGTAAAAGTGTTTCCAGAAGAATTATAGAAACCTTTCCTGATTTTGATTTTACTCAAGAAGATCTATACCAAAAGCTACTAGAGCTTACTATGTATAGAGCCAAAATGATTGAAGGAATGTCAGAAGCAAATTATTATTACAAAGATTCTTCTATTTACTTTAATGAAAATATTGAATATTCAGATATAGAAGAATTTGCAATTCATGAATGTATTCATCACTTGCAAAAGGTTCAAGATGAAAATGGTAATTTATTAAAGTTAGGCCTTTGTAATTATAACAATTTAAAGCCTTCTGCTCTTGCTTTAAATGAGGCAGCAGTTCAGTATACTTCATCATTGATAATTGGAATTGAACCGGATTACGAAAAATACTATGGCATTTCACTTTTTACACCAAGCCCTTCATATTACCCTCTTGAATGTAGTTTGCTTAACCAAATTTTATTTTTTACAGGAACAGATTCATTATTTAAAAGTACTCTTTTTTCTAATGATGAATTTAAAAATAAAATAATAGAGCTTTCATCTGAAAAAACATACAATACAATTATAAAGCTTCTTGATGAGATTTTAAAACATGAAGAAAAGATTGTGATACTTAATAACAAATTTAAATTATTAGAAGATGGTAATTCAAAAATAGATAAAATAAATATTAAAATAGATTTAATTAAAGACAAAATATCTAAACTTTATATAAAAACTCAAAACATTATAATAAAGGAATTCTTTACTAGTGAGTTTGATAAAATACAAGAGCTAGAAGAATTAGAACATTTTAGACGTAAACTATATAAGTATAGTGATATTATTGGTTCGATAGAAGGATATGACTATTTTGATAATTTTTATATCGAAATGATGAATAAATTAGAACATAAATGCAATATTTTAGAAAATGGTGGAACAAAAACTGCTTTGTCTAAAAAAAGAGTTAATCCTATTTTTGTTTTTTTCCAAAAACTCTTTAAAAAAGATTATTTTAAAGAATTAAATATGTGATCATTTATATATAATCAAAATAACCTAAGCTAAACTTAAAATTTAGTCTTAGGTTATTTAATTTATCTTCCTGAATTTCCAGGGTGTTGGACTCCTTTTACTTGAATTTTATCAGTCATCACTTCTGTATCTTCTATCAGTTTTTTTACTTCTTCAGGAGTATACTGTCTCGTATACTGTTCTTTGTCTCTTCCATACCCTGCAAAAGAATAGATTGCGTTTTTTATTTTTCCGAAATTCCCAAGTATTTTCATTAATTCCACTTTATCATATTTTTCAAATAAACCAGTATATAATCCATTATCTAATCCTGTTTTTATTGCATTTCCTATATTTCCATACGCCTTTAGTATTAATTTATCACACAAAGTTTCAAAAACTCCATATAGACTCCCAAAAGTAGACTTGAATTTATAATCCCCAAAAATTATTGGTGCCGTATACTCTTTGACTTGGGGTTGAACTCCTTTTGTAATCTGAAGCATTCCAATTGAAAACTTTTCTACTAAATACTCCTCAATTAACTTTAATCCATCAAAATAAACAATACTTTCTTCTTGTAAAACCTTCGAGTTATCTTCTCTTGTATATACAATTAGTTCTTTTATTTTATCTTTATTGTTATTTCTTATCCCCAATAAAATATGTCCTAATTCATGGTATAAAACTTTAGCTCTCTTTTCATCATTATTAATTATATCTTCTCGTAATACAATAAATTGTTGACCATTTTTTTCAAATGTTTTTCCTCCCCCTCCTCTCATATTTTTCCCTACTAGAAGCTTAACTCCATCTATTTTAGTAGTGCTCCATCCTTTTCCTCGCATGTATTCTAGAAAACCTTTCATATCTTCTTCTATATTCTTAATTTCATTTTGATTAAGTTTTCTCGTCTCAGTTTCATTTTGATTGCTAGATTTCATTTAAATAAATCGCTCCTTTTACTTAATTTTAACATTTGCTTTTTTAGGACAAATATTAATCCAAGTGTTTCCATCATTAACTTCTATAGCTTCTCCTGTTGATGCATTTGTATATATGGTTTTACTTCTTCTACTTTCTTTTTTACATTTAATCTTTATCGCTTTTCCATTTGTAATATAGTATCCATCAAAAGTTCCTATATTGTGTAAATTTTGTCTATCCTTTGATGTCCCATCTTGTAACTGTGAGTTGTTTGCAAACATTATAATAATGTTTTTTGTAGTTATACTTTTTCCAGTTGAATAATCTGTTTGAAGTCTTCCTCTTGCATATCTAGTATATCTTTTTGTTTTTGAATTATATTTATATGTTACACTATGTAAATATGAATGTGGGATTTTAACTTCTGTTGCTGTTTTTCCTTCTGAAAGCTCTATCTCTTCTTTTGCATAATTTAATACACTAGTTGCCTTTGATGTTGTTTTATAGCCTTTCTTTTTTGCAGCAGCAAGAAGTGTCTTAGTTGAAGTCATAGCATTGTGTGGTGCTCTTTTATCTGAAATTCTCCAAAAAGTTGGCTTTCCATAAAAAATCCCATTTAAATTATTTATGCCTAGACTTGAAATATCGTTTTTGGCTTTTGGGCTCCATCCATAATGTGCATATATTGCATCATTTTCCATTGCATAATCTAAGAAATAATGTCTAGAGCTACGAACAGGTCCTACTTTATCTACATTTTGACCTTTAAATAATGCCATAAGTCTAGTTTCTCCACCTTCAACTATTATTTCATATACTAAATATGTTTTATTTAGTCCTGCTTGTGGCCAAGCTCCAGTATGGTTATCTATCATAACAGCAATCGGTCTATCATCCCCATGAAAGATTTCTGGTTCCTTTTCCTCTTCTTTATTTAACTCTTCTAGTTGTTGTATAGTATTTGTTTCTTCACCTACATTAGATGGTATATTTTCAGCATTTCTTTTGTCTAAATATATTTTAGTTCCCAAAATGCCTGCAAGAATTAGTATAACTGCTATAATTCCCAAAATTAATAAATGCTTTTTAGATTTCAATTTCTTATCCTCCTTTAAAAGATATTATGCCCTTGTTATTTTTAAACTATTTAAAACCTCTTCTTCTTTTTTTCTCATAACAGTTTTGTCATTTTCTTCCATATGATCATAACCCAATAAATGATAAAAGCTGTGAACAACCATATATGCTAATTCTCTTTCAAAACTATGTCCATATTCTATTGCTTGTTCTTCAACCCTAGGGATTGAAATAATCATATCTCCTAAGATATCTATTGTTTTAAAATCATTGTTTTTTATTTTTTCTTCAATTTCTTCCTTTTCAAACATTGGAAATGATAAAACATCTGTCTCTTTATCTATATTTCTGTATTCTTTGTTGTACTTTTTTATATTCTCTGGTGTTGTTAAAATAACATTTATGTACATTTTTGAATTTGTTAATCCTTCTATTTTAAAACACTCTTCTACTACTTTTTTTATAATATTTTCATATTCTTTTTTCTCTTGAATGTCTAAATATTGTATTTCAAACATATATACACTCCTATGCTGTTAAATTTCTATTTTCTATAAAATCTTTTAATTTTGTTTTTGAAAAATACTTTCCTTCTGAGTTATGTCCTTGAATTTCTTTCATTGCACCATAATCAACAAGTTTTCTTTTATAATACTTTATAAGTCCTGTATAGTCATATTTATCTGTCTTAATTTTTTCTAAATCATTTTTTATAAATAACACTTCTTTTTGTTTTATGTATTCTATATAATCTGATTCTTTTAATTTTTCAATATTTTTATATGTCTGCCAAGAATTCTTGAATTTTTCTCTTTCCTTCATATCATCCCAGTAAACCTTTGTAGAAAGTAGTTTATTATAGTACTCCTCTATTAAACTAATTAATGTGTTGTATACTGTTTCTCTCTTAGCAGCTATTTTAGTATCCTGTACCAATGCTCTTGCATCTTTTAGAAGTTTCATATAACATTGTTCTGCAACAGCTAATGGAAGACTATGTGTAAATAGCTTCCTGCTTAATTCAAGTAAAAGCATATTTTTTTCTATTTGATCTTTTTGGTCTAATTTTCCAACTGCAAAAGCTTCGTATTTTTCATACTCTGTTTTAATATCTTTAAATTGCTCTTCATTTGCTTTAAATTTCAAAGGTAAAATCTCTTTTATATATTCTTCTAAGGTACTAAAGATCTTCATATAAATCCATTCTTTGCTCGAATCATATATATTCATTGTATCTGCAAGTTTTATTGAATAATTTTTTAAAATACCTTTATATAACCAATCCATTTTTGAAATATAGAATTTATTATACTTCTCAATCATCTTTTCTTTCTTAGAAGCTTTAACTGCTTGGTTATCAAGTTCCATTAAATATTTTTGTTTTCTGAATTTATATTCTACATATTCATTTTCTTTCAATGAAATTACACCATAGTATCTAGATAAAGCATCTTTTTCAAATTCTGTTGCAGAATTGTTCTTAACTTTTTTATACACAGAATCCATAACATATTTGTCAAGGGATTCCAAATAAGCCGTATATGTATCGTCATACTTTTTTTCAAGTGTATCTTTTTCATCAGCCTCATATTCATCGCTATTATATTTATCAAATGCTTTAATTAAACTATTTCTTTTTGTAGAAATCAATAATCCATTTATTCCTACTTTTGTTGGTATTAAAAATTTATTTATTGTTGTTGTTAATTTTGTAATAAATGTTTTATTTGCACCTGTTATTTTTAAACTTTTCTCTTCAACCATGATTAATCATCCTTTCAAACTTCTAGTTTTTGATAACTTTCTATATTTTCTAATACCACAAAGGTTACACACACTTCAATATATTCTTGTTGCTCATTTGTGTCAATTATTATATCTTGTATATTCTCTTTTTTTTCTATTTCATTTTCAATCTCTCTACTTAGTTTTTCTTTTCCGAATTCAATTGCTTCTTCTTTACTATATATTTTTGTCTCTGTTATTTGTTCTTTATTTGTTATTTCTATTAAAGAAATTGGTAAATAATAATTAGAAAATACTCTAAACTTTTTTTCTGAGTATATTGTATCATAAATTTTAAATTTTGAAAGGGTTTTATAAAAATTTATTTGAAAATTATTTAATTTTATTTTTATTCTTTTTTCTTTTTCTCCCGTTTCCCCCAATTCTTCTCGTTTTAGATAGATTTTTTCACTTTTTCTATATGCAACTTTTGCCTGAACTTCTCCTAAGCTATGTACATATCTTTTGTCTGTATATTTTCCCTCCATATATCCTGCAATCAAGGTATCTCCTTTACTTACTTTATCTCCTACATTTACAAGTGCAGTTCCATTTTGTGCTATTATTTTTGTTATTATTCCTGATTTAGCTGCAATAATACTACAATAATCTGATTCCTCTATTAATTTTGGTTTTTCATTTGCTTTTATAATTTTAACTACTGCATTTGTACCTTTTATGTCTATTCCCATCCAAGATATATCATTTCTTTTTAGTCTTATTTCATTTATTATTTTATCTGTTTCGATTTTATTCTTTATAACACCTCTCTTTAATCCCAAATCATATAAGTCTTTCTCTATGTTTGGAACTATATGATTTTCCTCAACATTTATTTCTATATTCCAAATATATCTTGTACTTGAATATATCAAAATAGAAATTAAGATTAGAGAAATTATAAATACTTTCCTTTTTCTATACTTGTACATCAAAAAAGGAATCCCTCTTTTTCTCTTTATTTTTAGTTTGCAACTTGTTTTTTTCGCTATCGACTTTAATTTTTTAAAGTCTTTTATTCCTATATTAAAAAAAAGCTTTACTCCTTTTTCTCTCTTTAATTTCCAAATTAATATTCTTTTATTTTGGCATAAATTTATAAATCTTTCTACATAGTATCCTTCTATTTCAACTCTAACATATCCAAATAATAATCTTATCAAAATTGCTATATACACGTTAACTCCTTTCGATGCTTATTTCATTTTATTTAAATTTTATGTTTTATATGAAAAAAAATACCTAAAGATTTACGTTGTTTAAATCTTTAAGTATTATTAAAAAAATTGATAAATGTTTTCGTTAATTAATGCTCATCATGGCAGAATATTCCTCCCATTTTCTCATTATGTTTTCCAATCACATTCGACTTCACCCCAGTATCACCTAATGGAGTTGTTTCATGATCTTAATGTTTTATTCTGTGTATAAAATGATTATCCCCTGGTTTATATTCATATTCCAAGTGAACTCATCCAACAATATTCCTTAATTCCTCTATAAATTTTGATTCTTTCTGTGTCATAATTCTTCCTCCTTAACAATATTCTTCTCTCATCTTTGTAAATTATAAAAAATCATATCATATTATGTAAATTTTTTCAATATTATAAATTATCTTTTTTTAATTTCTTATTACTTTAGAACTTTCTTTTTAATCAACTTGTCTTTCTATATCCAAAGACTCAATTTTACCTATTATTTTCAAACAATCCTCTGTCATCTTATCAAGTTTCAAGTTAAATCCATTAATATTTATGCATCCTATATATGTACTAAGCTTTATATGATAGTCTTCATATTCTAAAATTCCTTTATAGTTTTCAATTACTAACTCATTAAAACCAGTTATTGTTATTTTAGGTTCATTAGTATATGCTTCTTTTGGAACTTCTAACATTTTATTGATCCTGTTTATTCCTCTCATTGTTCAAACTCCTCTATACTTCTAATTTCATATCCATCTTCCTTTATTTTCTTTATCATCTTATCCATAATATCTGCATTAGTTCTTGATGTTGCATGTAAAAGCATAATTTCTCCATTATGCAGGTTAGAAATTATTTTACTCATTGCTTCATTTTCACCAGGTTGTTTTTTCTCATCCCAATCTACATAAGCAAATGACCACATTACAGTTTTATATCCTAATTTTTCGCATAAACTTAATACTCTTTCACTATATTCTCCTTTCGGTGGCCTTAAATATTTCATTTCATAATTATATTTTTCAAATATCTCTTGATGTAATTTCATTACTTCTTCTGTTATATCTTCATCTGTTAGAGTTGGCATGCTTTTATGATTTACTGTATGATTTCCCACAATATGACCTTCATCTATCATTCTTTTTACCAAATCTGGTGCAGTATTTATATAATGAGCTGTAATGAAAAATGTTGCAGAAATATTGTTTTCTTTTAAAACATCTAAAATTCTCTCAGTATGCCCTGCTTCATATCCTAAATCAAATGTCAAATAAATGTACTTTTTTTCACTGTTTCCAAGTGCTATTCCATTATATTTTTTTATTAACTCCACATTATTCTTTCCTAAATTTGGCTGTACATGATTATTCTTTCTTTGTATCCCCCATTCTATTTTTTTGTTTGACAAAACTGTTCCAGATGCTACTAAAGAATTGTTATTTTGATCCTTATTTAGCAAAATAACACTGAATACAAATATACCTATTATTAATAATAAAGTAATAAATGTTTTATTTTTCATAAAATCCCTCCATTTAATTTATTTTATGATTTTAAACGCAAAAAAATAACTAAAGCTTTTTCTCCTTTAGTTATTTTTCAAAATGGTTATTTATATTCAAGTATAATTATATTTTTATGTCATCTGTTCTAACATTTTTCACTTCACTATATAGTAATCAAATTTAATCTCTTTCTCCTTTATTTATCTGTTCTTTTTCTATTTGAGCTTGCGCTTGTTCACTACAATCTTTTGAATCAATATCAATTTCTGGAAATCTACTTTTTATTACCTCATATATTTCTTCTTTACTCATTCCTTGTTTTTCAAGTGAACTACTCATTTTCTTAAAGATTTGTGTTAGTGCTGAATTAATTCTTTTCTTTACTTGATTTTCAGGAACAATCTGATGATTATTATATTTTATACCATCTGCCAAAACAACTGCTATCTCATTGCATACTTTTTTCATGTCAATATTTTTTTCTTTCTTTGCTCCTAAATTTAAATCAATAAAGCTTATTGCTTTTCCTACTTCATAATAAAAATTCCCTGTTTTTGAAGGATCAATTTTTAATCCAGATTTTTTTATTTCAATCCAATCAGATACAAATTTATCATAAAAAGCCTGTTCTTCCATTTTAAGTTGTTCTAATTCTTCCATATATTGATTTCTAATTTCTTCTATTTCCTCTTCTGTTTTGCTCCAAAATCTATTTTCAGATTTATGTATCGGTTTTCCTTTTGCTCTTTCTTGAAGTACATATCCTCTTTTGAATTCTTTGTCTCTATCCTCTTTTAATGTTACAAATCCTAATGTTGTACAAATGTTTACTCCTTTTTCTTTTAATTCTTTTTGTATTTTGGCTACCTGTTTTAATTCCTCATTATCAATACTAGAATCCTTTAATAACGCATATCCATCTATAAAATAGCATTGCTTATTACCACCTTTTGCGTCTGGCTCTCTTCCTTCAACTTTTTTTACCAATTCAACAATATATGATTTTATATTCTCCATAACTTCACCTTTTTAATAAACTTATAATTAGTATAACAAAACCTTAACTTTTTTACAATAATTATTAATAATTTTACTCTATCTTTTCGTTTTGTTTCATCCTATGTTAAAATAGAATTAATTATTACTTTCACAGCACTCAGTGTATTATTTTTTAGATTTTTTTATTAATCTTTTATTTTTTATTTTTAAAAATCCATTTTAAATGTGTTTTTTCTAATTTATTCTTTACTATCTTTTGTTTTCAGGCATTTCCGTTTTTTTGTTTTTCTTTTGAATTATTCTTTCTTTGTGTTTATAAAATTCAAATGAATTTTATACTTTATTATATCATTTAAAATCTCGGAATATCCCACCGTTCTAGGTATTGACAAATTGCAAATATCATTATAAAATATTATAATTATGTTAAGTAGTTTGTTGTATTTTTAAAGTTAGGAGGTTCTGTAATGCTAAATTTTGCTTTAATTGAAGATGATAAAAAATTACTAAATAATCTCTCTCATATGTTAGATTGTATTTTTCTAAAGCATAATTTAGATGCTGAAATAAGTTTGTCAACAACTAATGTATTAGAGCTTTTATCATTTATAGAAAAGAATAAAATTGATGTTCTGTTTTTAGATATAGACTTAAACTCTAATTTTAGTGGTTTGGAAATAGCGGAAAAGGTTAGAAAAACTAATAAAAACTGTTATATTATATTTGAAACAGCACATCTTGAATATAGTTTAATGGCTTACAAATTCAAAACTTTCGATTATATTTGTAAACCAATTACCTTGCAAAGACTTGAAGACTGTATTCTACGTCTTTTTGATGACGTATCCGGATTAAGTAAAAAATTCCTACGAATTGATAGTAAAAATACAATCATTGCTGAGAACGATATAAAATACATTAAAAGAGAAGGTATGAAATTAATTTTCCATACAGAGTCTCGAGATTATGAAGTATATAGTTCGTTTTTAAAAATTCAAAATTTACTACCAAATAATTTTGTTAGATGTCATAAATCATTTATCGCAAATATAAATAATATTACAAAGATTGAAGCTTCTTCTAATCTAGTTTTCTTTAACGACTCTTATTGCGATATTGGACCTAAATATAAAAGAAATTTTATGGAGGTGATTAACAAAAATGGAAATATTAAATAATATTTGGACTGCTTTAAATATCGAAAATGAATTATTATTAAAATTAATAAGCATACCTGGTACTTTCATAGAAATCTACCTAACTTTTTGTATTTTTACAATTTTATTAAAAACATCTTATACTAAATTCCAAAAAAGAGTCTATATTATATCTGTTTCAATGGTATCAATTTTAAGTAGCTTTTTTATACCTGAACCATTTAATATTTTTATAAATTACATCTTTATTTTTGTAATTTTAAAAAAGTACTTTAAATATAGTATTTTGAATTCTTTTTTAGCAATGATTATACCACTTATACTGTTTGCATTATTAAATAGCTTGTTATTAAACCCATTCTTAAAAATAACCAATCAATCTTATGAAACAGGATTTAATACTCCAATATATCGTACATCTTATTTACTAGTAATGTATTCTATAACATTTGGTATAATATTTATATTAAAACGCATTAAGATTAAATTTAATTTCAATTTTAGCATTGATAAAAAAACTATTTACACCATTTTAATTAATTTAATACTGGGAGTTTTAACATTAATGATTCAAACTTTTATGACAGTTTATTATTATAGCTCTGTTCCAATAGTTTTTACTTTATTTAACTTTGTTTTATTGTTTGCATATTTTTTCATTAGTTTCTATAGTTTAACTAAAGCAATGAAATTAGATATTGCAACAAGAGATTTGGAAAATGCAGAAAGCTATAATAACTCACTAACTATTTTGTATGATAATGTTAGAGGATTTAAACACGATTTTGATAATATGGTTAATATTATTGGTGGATATATTCAAGTTAATGATATAGATGGATTGAAAAAATACTACAATTCTCTTCAAAAAGACTGTAGTAAAGTTCGTAATGTGCAAATGCTTAATCCTAATGTAATTAATAATCCAGGAATATACAACTTGATAGTTTCTAAATACAAAAAAGCTAGTGATTTAAATATTATAATTAATTTTGAATTTTTCTTTGACTTTGACAATTTACATATGCCAATTTATGAATTTTCAAGAATTTTAGGTATTCTTTTAGATAATTCAATTGAGGCAGCTAGTGAATGTGAAGAAAAGGAAATAAATATAGTCTTTAGAGAATCAAGAAAACAGAAACTTCAAATTGTAATAATTGAAAATACATATAAAAGTATAGATATTGATACAAATAAAATTTTTGAAAAAGGAATTAGTGGGAAAGAAAATCACTCAGGAATTGGATTATGGGAAGTAAATCAAATAGTAATGAAAAATAATAATGTAGTTTTAAAAACTACTAACGATGACAAATTTTTCAAACAAGAACTTCATATTTATTATTAAAAAAATTTAAAGGCTATCAAAACGATAGCCTTTTAAGATTGTTTTCGATTACATATTTATATTATTTTTTGATTAATGTTGATGGCATTTTTGGTTGATGAAATACCCAAACAGCAAAGCATGCTGTATTAGTGTTTCTAGCCACTTTTTCTGCCATTTTTGATAAGAATTTTAACATACGATTCCTCCTCTATATTTTATTAAGTTACTGTTTCAGAAGCCTCATCATTATATACCTCAAATCCATATTTATTTTTAGTTAATTTATATGCTATTGGTGTTATCATTAATGTCTGAGTTAAATATCCAAAAATAATTATGTTTGAAACCACATTGTCTTTAATAATTAAAGCAAATATTAGCCCTAATGTAAAAGTAATATATGATAAGATTTTTTTCTGATTTCTTGCTTTTTCTTGCAATATAGGAACATTTTCTGTATCAGCTGGGGCGTATTTTTTTAAAATTATGATGCCAAATATCAAAGCACATAATACGAAAATTAATTCCGTTTGACTGTTAAAATAGGTAAATATTGATATTTTAGGGATACCACAGTAATACATTATTGTTGATATAATGCAACCAATATGAGAATGTAAATGAAATCCTCCTGAAAATGCCCTATATGGTATTAATATCAAAACCATAATTATAGTTAACTTTAAAATACCTAATATATATGAAACCGTCAGAGTTATAAAAATCTTAGGTATTTCTCCTATTAATAATTGAAGTCCATAATTTATTATTTCTGATCTTTCATCGTCTATTTCAGGATTTTCCTTTCTCATTTTATTAACAAGAAAATCGCAAAATTTTTTTATCACTTCCTTCACCTCACTTTTTCTTGTCGGATTTTATCACATTTTTTCATACTTTTTTCATTTGTTATATGAAAAGTAAAAAATCATTTACGAAAAGTCGTTTTTTGACTTTCATAAATGATTTTTTTAATTTCATAAAATTAATTATTTTGTTCTCTTATACTCTTTTTTCCAAATAATACTTTTAATAGTTTTATAACTTGTTCCTTTATCCTTACATACCATTTGATGTTTGATTTTAATACAGGTAAGTTATATTTATTTGTGCAATTTTCTATAATTATTGGTTCAATATCATTATATACTGCTGCTCTTTCTTCTATATTATTTATAGTTTCTTTAACTGTTTTAGAATCTTCTTTTTGGATATTACTCTCACAAATATCATCTTCCACATTTTGTTCTATTATGTTCTCATTCCAGTATTTACTTGCAATCCACCCTATAATGCTATATGTTTCTTTTCTTAGATTTTGATCCTCTAATGGCTTCTCCTTATCAATAATTGGCTTATACTCTGGATCTGAGTTTCTTTTTATTAGTTCTATTACCTCAAAAGGTATTTTTTCTATTCTTTTTTCATCATCTATTAATTTTAGTATTTCTACTACTTCCGAATATGCTTTTCTTTTTTCTTCTTCCATTGTTTTTCTCCATTTATTTTTTTCATTTATATTTTACTACATTTATTTTTTTATATCAATACTAAATTAAAAAATTATTTTAGTAATACAAATTATTAAAAGGAAACTAATTATAATACTGTAAATCTTTATTCTTTTATATTTTGTTTCTATATTAAAGTCTCTTTTTTTTACATTTTGATTTTTTTCTAATTTTGCTATATAATTACATACTATGTTTTCCGCTTCTTTTATGACATAATCACTTTTTTCATTATCGTTCCTATATGTTATAGAAGATTTCTTATCAATTAATTCCAATTTTTTTGCACACTTTCTAGATTTTAAAACAATAATAGCTTCTTCTATTAGATTTGAAGGTAAATTATTCAATACAACTATATTTCTCAAATCACAGTTAGACATAATCTTTCTCCTTTTATGTATAGATTTATATATTTATATTATTACCATACTAAACTATTTTTATACTCTTTTTGTTATGTTTTCTTATACTTCTTTGTATTATTATTATTAAACTTAAATACTAGACTTGAAATATTCAAGTCTAGTATTTATCTCTTACATTTTTTCAATTTCTTCTTTGCTTAATTCTGTTAGTTCTATAATTTCTTCTATCGGTTTATTCATGTCTTTCATTTTTTTTGCAATCTCATATTGTCTTTGTTTTACTCCTTCTTCTTTTCCTTGTCTTAATCCTTCTTCTTTTCCTTGTCTAAATCCTTCTTTTTTTCCTTGCCTTAAGCCCTCTTCTGTTCCTTTTGCCCTTGCTGTGGCTAATGCAGAATTCTCTTCTAGTTTTGACATTAATCTTAGTTCAGCTAATCTTTTAATTTCATCTGTTCCAGTTAATACTTCATATTTTTCTATCGCTTCTTCTATTTCTTTATTTTCTTTCTTAGCCATATCAAGCAAGTCCCCCCTTTCCATATCTATAAATGCTAACCATTGATTCAACTCTAAGCTCATATCTGGTTCTTGTTTTCTAAACTTCTCAAGCTCTATATAATAATACTTAACTTCATTATTTAATTCATAACCTTCATGCCCCTTTATTATTCTTCTAGTCTCTGTTAAATACTCCGGTAAATCTGTTAATATATAGTTTAATATTGCTATAACTATCACCTTTCTCAAATTACTGTAATCCTCGCTAGGTTCTAGTTGTTCAACTATCTTCTTACTTGCATAAAAAGTTGTTCTTTTTTCAATGTTTTTATTGTCTTTTACCTGCATTTCCACATTTATTATTTCACCATTTTCTAGTTCAACTTCTAAATCTAAGATACCATATTTCATTTCTTTGACTAATTGTTCTAATCTTGCATCATGAATTACCTTCTTTATCCTAATATCCTTACCTAATATTGAACTCAAAAAACTCTTTAAGTGATTCTCATTTCTACTAAAAAATACTTTAAATAATATATCATCTTTCATTACAAGCTTATCTGACATACTTCTTCCTCCTTTATTATAACCTAGTTATGTTATTTTTACAATAGCTATTTTTATTTTTTCTTTCTTTTATATAACTAATGCTTAACCTTTTGTAAAACAACTCTCCTTTCCGAAAAATTTTTTTGATAATTGAAAATCTTAAAAATACAATTTAAAAACAATTATAATTGAAATAATACTTAAAATTTAAACTATTTTGATATTTTAAAAACTAAATATAAAATTTTTATAAAAAATTAAAACTATTTGCAATAAAAATAGTTATTGCATAAATATAATATCATGTAAAAATAAAAAATGCAATAAAAAACTCATTATTTCGCACAAGTTTTCATCGCATTTTTCGATATTTTTCGACAATTGTATTATTCTTCTTTTTTCAAATCCAAATCAAAATAAAACTCTATTCCATCTTCAACATTTTTTGCACCAAATTCATTGCCATAATTATTCATTATAGCCTTAACAAGTGAAAGTCCAATTCCTGTTCCTCCATTATCTCTGTTCCTTGACTCATCAATTTTGTAAAATCTATTCCAAATACGAACTAATTCCTCTTCAGAAAGTCCTTTAGAAGTATTAAATATTGAAATTCTTACCTTCTCATTAATAATACTATTAGTTATCTTTATCCTTTTTGTATCATTTATTACATCGCAATATTTTATGGCATTAGTTATATAATTAGTAATCACTTGGTCTATATAAAATTCATCTGCATATACATCTATTTTTTTACTTTCATCAAATTCAACTTTAATAGTTTCTTTTTGAATCATAACTTCTGATTTTCGAACTATTTCTTTTTCTAATTCAACAATATCAAAATTTGCATTATTAAAACTATTCTTTCCATATTCAAGTTTCATAAGTTCAAGTAATTGTTTTACTAATTTATCCATCTTCGTAGCTTCATCTAATATAACTTCTGCATAAAACTTTCTACTCTCTTCATCTGAATTAACATTTTCTATTAGTCCTTCACTGTATCCTTGTATTAATGCTATTGGAGTTTTTAACTCATGAGATACATCAGATATAAAACTTTTTCTCATCTCATCTATTTTTGATTTTTCTTCTATATCTTTTTCAAGTTCTAAATTTGTACTTCGCAACTGTTTTATAGTA
>CAMKSF010000009.1 GCA_946415375.1 uncultured Clostridia bacterium | reverse complement strand
TTTTTATCTACCTATGATATATTTTACATATACAATATATCATTACTTAATTAAAAAGTAAAATGTGTAAAAATCAAATTTTACTTGCGCATAATATCCAAAATATTCTACTCATCTTTATAAATTGTAATTTATCTTTCTACTTGTTTTTTGATGATTGTCTAATTTTTTCGTGGTAAAAATAGTTTATTATAATAGGTTTTCCAGTAGGGTTTTTCAAAAATGGTTCTTCATCTATAACATACATAAATCCATTTTTATCTGCATATTCTTGTACCTTTTTATCTAATTCTTCCCAATAAAACATATCTTTTTTAATATAAATCTTATTATATAAATCGTTTAATTCAGGATATTTTTCATTTATATAATTTATTATAGTAGGTTTAAATGTTCCTCTTAAATTCAAATTTTCAAGCCATATATAATCGCAAAAATCTTTTATTTCTTCAATAATTGGAAATACATTAGTAATACCAGGAAATATTGGAGATATAAAGCAAGTTGTTCTTATTCCTGCCTCGTGTACTTGTTTCATTGCTTCAATTCTTGATTTTATCGTTGGTGCTGAATCCATATCTTTCTTAAATTCTTCATCTAGTGTATTTATTGACCAAGCAACTAATGGGTTGGGATATGTTTTTATCAAATCAATATCTCTTGTAACTAGATTTGATTTAGTTGTTATAATTAAGTTAATTCCACTTCCTTGCATTTCTTCTAAAAATGCTCTTGTTCTTTTATATTTGGCTTCAAAATAGTTATAGCCATCTGTTACAGAACCAACTATCATTGTTTTGCCTTTATATTTTTCAGAATTTTTTATTTTATCCCACATTTTTACATCTAAAAACATTCCCCAATCTTCTGTATGTCTTGTAAATCTTTTCATAAATGTAGCATAACAATATTCACAACCAAAAGGACAACCCACATAAGGATTTATTGAATAACCTGCAATAGGCAAATTTGATTTTGTTAAAACTGTATCTACTTTCTTTTCTTTAATTACAACTTTTTTTAAATCTATCATTTTATTCCTCCAAACTCTTTAGGAAATTCTTGCACAAATTCATCTTCATCTAAAATACCTAATAAATCTTCTTTCATAAATACTGGTATATTTTTCTCTTTTGCTTGATTATAAATATTAAATACCCATTCTCTTTTTGATGATATTTTGCCTTTTCTATTTCCTGTTTCAGTTCCTATTACAACCCAAGAAATATTAGTTAAATCTAATTTTCCTACATCATCAAACATTGGCTCAAAAGTAATATGATAATGTTTTGCTTTAATATTATTTCTTAAATAATCAATTCTTGTTTTTTCTTTTGAAGAAGTAACAGTTACACCAAACCAACCATTATCAGGAGTTTCTTTTAAGTTAATATTTTCAGGTCTTTTAGTTAAAAATATATATTGTGTATCTTTATTTTCTTTCATTTTAGAAAAAACTTTATCTTTCCATTCTTCATTCCAACCTGATAAATCACTTTGCCCAGTTAGTAAATAAGCAATATGCCTTTTATTGTCAAGCATTTTTAATTTATTTTCAAAAAATACTGGATTATTAAAATTATCTATTGTATGGAATCTATTATTATTCATTCTTGCATAACAATAAGAACAGCCTATATTACAACCAATGACAATATTTATATTTTTTATATAATCTTTTATACATTTTACTGACATTATTATTCCTCCCTATATTTTAAGCCGAACTTTTCCATCTCTTTTAATATTTGTTTTAATTCTTGTCCTTTTTCTGTTAAAGAATACTCAACTTTTGGTGGAACAACTGCATATACTTTTCTATTTATAATTCCATCTTGTTCTAATTCTCTTAAATTCTTTGCTAGAACTTTATCAGAAATTCCTACAACACTTTTCATAAGTTCACTATATCTTTTTTCTTTTTCTAATAGTTCTCTAATTATCAAAACTTTCCACTTATCTGAAATAATGCTAACTGTATATTCAACAGGACATTTTGTATATAACTTTTTCATTCTATATTCCCCCATATTCCTTTCAGAAAGTAACTAGCAAAAATAAAGTTATAAATTTAAAATATTAAGGTGGAATATTCCACCTAATGATTTATGCAAATAGGCTATTTGCTGTCATTTCTAAATAATTTTCACATTTATAATCACTATATTTTTCTTTTACATTTTTGATAAATTCTTCTTTTGTGTTAGATTCATTAGCAATTTGTTTTACATTTTTTAAATAATCAATTTTAGTTTTTACATCTTCTAAATTCTCTGGTGTATGATGACTTGTTAAAATAAGTTCATATCCTTTTTCTAAATATCCTTCTAATTGATGAATAAATCCATCTATTGCTTCTTTGCTTGGTAAAATTGAATGACATTCGTGTCCTAACATATGAGTATATACACTATTTATTTGTGGAAATACAATTTCAACATCTTCATCGTGATATGTTATTTCTAAATCAAATCCATCAATTTTTACTTTTGATTCTTCTAATATATCTGTAATTTCGTGAAATTCACTTGCAAAGCTACCATTAAAAGCAGTTTTAAACCCTTCTACAATATGGAATATTTCTCCTTCTTGCATTGATTTTATAGTTCCTCTTGAAGCGTAAGATTTAACATCTTTAAATTCATTTCCTCCACTTGGGTGATTTGAAAATACTTTTGCAATAACTTTTTTATTCAAACCTAAAATATAATTTTTAAATTCTTCCATATCTTCATAGAAAGAGGGAAATTCTAATAAAAAAACTTCACTATCATTTTCTAAAATAAAACATTCATCAGCCATTACATCGCTTGTTTGATATGCGTGTAATTTTATTTCTCCAAAGTCATAAACTTGAACAAAACTCTTTTTTAAATCAATTCTTTTACTATCCATTTTTAACCTCCATATATTTTATTTTTTTGAACAACCTTATTATATATCGGTTCTATTAAAAATGGAAGAACGCACTTTTTTGTAAGATACTTTCTTAAAAGTAAGTTTTATTGTATTTTATTGTTTTTAGTAGAAAAAAATTTTTTTATCCGAGCGATAACTTACTATCTGTTGTTACAATTATACAATAAAAGCCGAATAATATCAACTTATTATCCAGCTTTACTTATTGTAATTTGTCTATTTCCTTTTACTAACTCCAAGTAATAATTTATTTGCTATTGGTATTCTTTTTAAGATTTCTGTAACTATTGGTAATATAATTATTGTACCTATAAATAAAATTATATAATTAAACAAGAAATGACTAAATTTAAAATATTCTACTAAAACAAATGCTATAATAATTTGTATAGTATAATGTAACACATAAAAACTAAAGTTGTTTTTATTCATATACTTTGTAAATTTATTTTCAAAATCCAAAAATTTCTTTGCAAGTCCAAATGCTGAAAGAATTACAAACCATATATAAATATTAGTAAATATGTTAGTTAGAAACTCATTTGAGCCAAAATTAGCACCATAATTTACAATTGTAAATGTAATTCCAATAATAAATGTAATAATTCCCATTTGTATTGAAATTTTTTCTAATTTTTCTATAATCTCATCATCTGAAAATATGTAATATCCTAATAAAAACATAAGCAAATATATTCCAAATCTATATACAGTTACGACTGGAGTATTTAGTATAAATGATGATCCCCATACTAATAATACCAATGAAAACAATAAAGGTAAATTAATTTTACTAAACAAAATATCTAGTTTTTTATTTTTATCAATTTTTCTAACTAAAACAATAAGCAAAGATGCTATAAACAATACATGTGCATACCAAAGTGGACCAATACCAATTAAAGAGAATATTATGTATTTAATTGGAACTGGAATCATACTTCCATTTCCTGCAAATATATCGCCATAGTAATTTGTTGTCCATCCACTTATCCACCCATAAACAAATATTCCTATTAAACTTGGAACTAATATTCTTTTTGCTCTATCTTTTATAAATTCTTTATTTGTTTTGCTTTTTAACGAATAATTAGTAGATACTCCTGATACAACAAATAATAAACACATAATCCATGGGTAGATAAAAACACATATACTATCTAATTCTTTAATGCCTGTTACACCTATATTTGAAACTACACCACTTGAATTAAATATATAAAATATATGATATATAATTACAAAACATAATGTAATCCATCTTATATTGTCTAAATAATGCTTTCTTTTCTCCATTTTTACTTATCCCCTTTTTGAAATACTTTATCTGATAAATCTTCTATTATATCAGATTTAATAAGTGCAATTCCTTGCTTTTTATCACAAAGTACAATAATAGAATCTCCAGATTTTATATCAAACATATCTCTTGCTTCTTTTGGAATTACTATTTGTCCTTTTTCTCCTACTTTGCTTATTCCTACAAACTTATCTCTATCCATTTTTATCCTCCTTAATTTATACTTGTTATACTTTTCATACTTATTATACTTTGTTGGAATAAAAAAAGCAATAGAATTCTTAAAATTTCTATCACTTTTTATTTATTACCTCGTTCAGAAAAGTACTTATGTTACGAACATCTTGCTAAATGACAAATTACTATAAATCTTTCAAACTACAAAATTGTAATTTATTGCACTAATTGTTTATTGTATCTTCAATTTTTTTAATATTGCTAATAGTCTGTTCGTGATGTCCATAATATATTTTAGATATATTATGGCTTAATATTTTATTCCAACTATTATTTATCTTTTTATCATTAAATGTTATTGCTGATTTTAAATCGTATAAATCTCCAACGAAAGCACTTCCATTATCTAGAATTAAAGAAATACTATCTTCGCTATGTCCTGGTGTATATATTATTTCTCCATCTATCCCTAACCCATTCAAAAACTCTCTACTTTGTTCACAAGATATAATTATAGGCTCTGTATTTATAGGCTTAAAACTTATATTTTTATCTTTTTCAAATATTTTATTTGAACAATGTATATAATCTTTTTGAACATCTATTAACAATAATTTTGTTCCCATATCAATTATATTTTGTGCTATTCCTATGTGGTCAGGATGAAAATGTGTTATTAAAAGATAATCCATTTTTGTTATATTTAATTCTTTAATCTTTTTATAAAAGGCTTGTAGTGTTCCCGCCCAATCTGTATCAACTAATATGCTACCCTTTTTTCCTTCTATATAGTAACAATTAGTATTTCCATATTTTAATAGTTGAATCATATTTTATCCTTTCAAATTGTAATTTATCATTAACCTACCAATTCTATTTTTCTTTTTTCTATATGTTCCTTTATCGCTTCAGCAATAATTGTATGTCCTTCTTCATTTGGGTGTATTCCATCATCACATAGTAATCTTGAATAATTTTTTATTTCCAAAAATTTTGATGTTATATCTATTATTGGAATATCATTATTTATTGCCAACTTAAATACTTCTATGTTATATCTTTCGTGCCAATTTGTAAGAAATTGCTTATTTCCTTCCATCCATTTTAATATATTATCTGCATTTAATTTTCTGCTTATATAGTTAAAGTATTTAATCGAATCTATTGGTGGTAATGATAACAATACAGGTTGTTTCCCAAGTTCTTTTAATTCTTCAATAAGATTTGAATATACTTCAATAAATTCCTTTATTGTGCTTTTAGGTACATGTTGCTTATCAGGATTTTTTGATATTTCTACCCAATTATAATCACAATCATTTCCTCCAAATTCCATTACAACATATTTACTATTTGTTTCTTTAATTAAGTCAATATTTTTAGATATTATATTCTTTCCAATATTTATTGTACTACCAAATTTCGCTTTATTTTCTATTGATATACCTAATATATCTTCACATATATTTGAAAATCTGTTTTTTGATACTTTATATGTGTTATTTTCATAAATAACGCCTTTCAAAACAGAATCTCCAAACACACTTATATCTGCCATTTTTATTCCTCCAATCATAACACAAAATTACTATTTCTTGTTTTCATTTATTTTATATTCTAATTGTCTGTGCTCTCAAATTCTAATACAATAGCTGGGCTTTTCTTATTTATAGAATCTTTCTTTAAAAGAATACTATTAATATTTCCTTTTGCTATTTCCAAGTCATTAACACTATTTATATTATTTCCTTTACTATAATATTTAGTATTAGAATTAAATTCAACTAATGTGCTAAATCTTTCATTAGTTAAATCATCTCCTATAATATCTCCATAGCTTATTTTAACAATTGCAGTATTTCCGTTTTCAATATTTATTTCTTCTATACTAATTGAATTAACACTATAAATTCTCTCGTCTTCCGTTAGTGTTAAATTATATAATAGCTCTTGATTTAATTCTTCTCCTGATAGGTTTCTATAAACTAGAATTTGTTTTTCAAAAGGATGTATATAATCTCCAACTTTTACATCTGATAAAGTCATATTTTTGCATATTCGTCCGTTTATATATGAGAATAGTTCTTTCTCAAAATAGAAATTTTTGGAATCACTATCTGAATAATAGATATATTTATCATCTATATTATTAATTATTCCTAAATGTACAACTTGATTAGATAATATTTTTTGAGTAATATCCTGTGATTTGTTATTTATATTAGATTGGTCTTTTTTTTCTTCATCTATATTATGAACTTCTTGCGATTGCTTTGCTTTTAAAAAACTATAATCATTTGATGAATTGTCTAATTCTCTATTCTTAATATATCTGGTATAGTTGCTGTAAAAAAAGCATGAAAATAGCAAAACAATAATTGATGTTGCAACAATTACAACTATTTTTGACTTTTTTACATTCATAAAAATATTTACTAATATTATAACTATGCAAATTATGTATAATGATTCTAAAATAAGATTAACTATACTGAAAGGTCTTAAATTTTCATAATCTTTTGCAGTATCAACATTATCTAATTTGATTTTGCATTTGTAATAATCTCCCATATCTTCTTTATTAGTACCATATGCTAATGCTCCAATACTTTCGTCAGAATAATGCAAGTTATTACTTTCATAATCATCTTTAGAAATATCAAATACTAATATTTTGGCATTATCTCCATTAAATCCTAACATACTTTCGGTATATGATAATGGCTTAAAAGATCTTACATCAGTGTTAATATAAATACTTTCTTTGATTTCATTCTTTTCTTTTTCGGTAGCAAATATTAAATTAAAATCCTTATATTTAAAACCTATAATCACTAATATAATAAGTAATATGATTAATGCTATTTTTTTATTTTTCATACAATCAATCCTTTACAACTATATATTTTTTATTTGGGAATCTTTAAAGTTCTTTATTATCTAATGCTTTACATTATCTAATTTCTTCCAATATTTCAACACTTTTATCGTCTTTTCTATAAATAGCACAACAATAGTTATTATTTTTAAGTTCTTTTAAATCTCTTCCATAAATATCAGATGATATAATATATTTTTTTATATCTTCGTTATTTGTTTCAAAATATATTTGATAGTAAATATCTCTATATGATTTTGGAACTTGCATTTCGTTTAGTATAATATCATTTGATATTTCTGTACAATTTAATAATTCAATAATTTCTTTCTTCTGACTGTCACTAATATTTTTTAAATCATATTTGTTGTTTCCAAATATATTAAAAAAGATAATATTACATATAACAAATAAAATTATTAATATTGCAATAACAATAAATATCACTTTTTTCATATAAATCATCATCTCCATAAATTACTATTTCTCTTGCACCTTATTATATCAATCTTATGATTTTTTTACAATAAATTAACAAAAAATATAAGCTGTAAAGAATATTTATTCAATACAGCTCATTATTTTACATTCTAAACAATTCAATTACATCTACAAAACCATTTCTATAATATTTCTCACACCAATAATCTAAATATTCCATATACTTTCTATCAAGTACATCTAATTGTTGCCTTACATATTTTTGATTTTGTTTAGGAACATTTTTTAATATTTTTTCAGTTATTTCATCATATCTTATTTCATGTTTTTTATCTTCTTCATTCATAATTGCAAATATTGTTTCTTCTCTATATTCAATACATTCTTTTAATAAATCATCTTTTACTTCTCTTAAATTATTCATATTACATTCCTCCTACACATATATTAATTCGTTAAACACTATCTCTTCAGCTTGATTCTTAATAGCATTCATTGTGCCAACCCAATAAAGAATATCTGTATCTTTCATTTCTTCAGTTAAATCGCTTTCTGCTTCTAGTTTGTTTATTATCTGTTCAATTCTATTTTGAGCTGTTCCTTGAATTTCTTTCAAATGTGCATTTAATGTACCATCTAATAACATAATTGAATATTCAGCTTTTTTATGTTCTTTCAAATAGTTTAATCTCATTCTTCCATATTTATTAAGAATGATTTTTTCTTGTTTTGGTAAAGTTAGATTAGGCATATAGTAATCTCCTTCTAAATGGTATTCTATTCCTGTTTTCTCATCTATAATTGTATCTTTTAATTTATTATTCATATTTTTATCCTCCTATAAACTACTACATATTTCTTCAAATTTATCAGCTGTTTCATTTTCCATTTTTTGTGTTACTCTTACATATATGTTATAAGTAAAATCAATATTTCTATGTCCTAATCTTTTTGAAACAGCCTTAATATCTGCTCCAGATTCTATTAACTTTGTTGCGTGTGTATCTCTAAAATCATGAAATCTACAAGGAATACCTAATTCATAATGTATAACTTTAAATGGGTATTTACAGCTATCTGTACCTTCATATACACCATTTTTCTTTACAAATACAAAATCCACTTCATCTAAATGTATTGGTATTTCTGCATAAGCATTTAATATTTTTATTTCTTGCTTATTATTATATGGATTTATAACGCTTTTCTTATAATGTTTCATATATGCATCTCCATAATTCTTTTTATTTTCTACTTGTTCTCTTTTATACTCTTTTAAAGCATTTAATAAAGTTTCTCCAATAGTAATAGTTCTATAACTTGTTTGAGTCTTGCAAGTTCCAAAATACCATACTGTTGTTGAGTTCCCACTTATGTGTCTTTTCTTTGTTGCACCAACTTGATTCTTTTTTAGTATGTTTTTATTTACTGAGATAGTTTTATTTCTAAAATCTATATCATTCCAAGTAAGTGCAAATACTTCTGCAATACGAAGTCCTGTGCAATATGCAGTTAAGAATGCATAATATACACAATGATTATTCTTAAACCTATTAAGTATTAAGTTAATTTCTTCATTTGTTAAAATATGTGCAGGATCTTCTGGAGGAATATCATATTTAGGTAATTTAATTCCAATAGCTGGATTTACTTTTATAAAATCATTCTCATAAGCAAAAGTAAATGAGCCTTTGATTACTTTCTTTATATTGTTAAGAAAGTTTTTGCTGAAAGATTTATCTACATACATTTTGTTTATAAAATCTTGTAATGTACTTCTAGTTATTTGAGAAATTTTATAATGACCAATATTAGGTTTTATATGATTTTTTGCAATGCTACTATATGCTTCTATGGTGTGATATTTGAGATTAATATGACAATGTTTTTCTAACCAATAATCTAATAAATCCGAATAACTCATATCGCTTGGTGTAAAATCATGACCAGTATTCATATATTCATTAAAAGCTTTTATTCCCTCCTTTTCTGCTTCAGTCTTAGTCCTAAAACCAGACTTACTTGCAAATTTTCTTTTACCATCAATCTTGGCAGTTTCAAACTTATATTGATAGTATTTGCCTCTTTTTTGAATTGTTACATTCGACATTTTACATTTATACCTCCTTCCACGAAGGTAAACAAAAAAGTGTTACCACGAATGATAACACTTTTTATATTTGTTTTCAGTTTGTTTGCAACCTGCAAAGTCTTTATTTTAGATAGTTTCAGAGTTTTTATTTACTTCTATGAAAACAATTTGCAAACAAAATGCAAACAATTTGGGTTGTTTTCATATTTATGTAAATTTATCTAATCTCTGAAAGTATTGATTTTACGCGTTTCTACCACAGCAATTTTTATATTTCTTACCACTTCCACATGGACATGGGTCATTTCTTCCTACTTTTGGTTCTTCTCTTCTTACAGTTCTATCTACATCTGGGTTTTCTAGAGTAGATTGTCCACCATCAACACTCTTTATTGCTTGTAATGCTGTGTTTGTTATTTTAGCTTGTTCTGCTCTTCTTAGGTCTTTTTGTTGTCTTAAATTCATTAGAAGTTTTACTACATCTATTTTAATTGAAATAACCATTTCATTAAACATATCTGTACCAATATTTCTAAATTCTACAACTGGATCTTTTTGTCCATATCCTTGAAGTCCAATACCATTTTTAAGTTCATCCATTGCATCAATATGGTCCATCCATTTTTGGTCAACAACTTTAAGCATTACAATTCTTTCAATTTCACGCATTTGTTCAGCTTCAATTTCAGCTTCTTTTGCTTCATATTTTGCATGAGCTTTTTCTTTAAGCATTTCAATAATTTTTGCTGGTTCATTTGCATTTTCTTTTATTTCATTGAACATTGAAATTCCAAAAGTATTTTGAATTTCTGTTGCAAGTGATGGAACATTAAGGTGTAAGTTTCCTCTTTCATCCATATCTTCAAATGTTTCAACTGTCATTTCTGAAACTTCATCTATATAGTTTTGAATATATGGTGTTAAATCTTTTCCATCAAGAACTTCTCTTCTTTGAGAATAAATGAAGTTTCTTTGAACATTCATAACGTCGTCATATTTTAATACGTTTTTACGAATACTAAAGTTTCTTCCTTCTACCTTCTTTTGAGCATTTTCAACTGCTCTTGAAATAAATCCAACTTGTATTGGCATATTTTCATCAACATTTAATGTATTGTATAAAGCTGTAACTCTATCTCCACCAAAGATTTTCATTAGGTTATCATCAAGACCAATGTAGAATTGTGAATCTCCAGGGTCTCCTTGACGTCCAGAACGTCCTCTTAACTGATTGTCAATTCTTCTTGATTCATGTCTTTCAGTACCTATTATTTTAAGTCCACCAGCATCTATAACTTTTTGTTTTTCTGCTTTTATTTCTTCATCAAACTTTGCTTTTAATGCTATAAATTTCTCTCTTGCTCTTAATATATCTTGGTCATCTGTTTCATAATATGTATCTGCTTCTTCTACTAAATTTTCTGGAACTTTATCTTCTCTCATTTGTTCTTTAGCTAAGAATTCACTATTTCCTCCAAGCATAATATCTGTACCACGTCCTGCCATGTTTGTTGCAATTGTAACTGCTCCAAGTTTACCTGCTTGAGCAACTATTGCAGCTTCTTGTTCATGGTATTTAGCATTTAAAACAACATGTTTAATATTTGCTTGTTTTAACATTTTGCTTAATTTTTCAGATTTTTCAACAGATACAGTACCTACTAGTACTGGTTGTCCTTTTGAATGAGCTTCTTTTATATCTTCAATAACTGCTCTAAATTTAGCATCTTCATTTTTGTATATAATATCATGTGCATCATTTCTAATCATTGGCATATTTGTTGGAATTGCAACAACATCTAAATTATAAATTTCCTGAAATTCAGCTTCTTCTGTCATAGCAGTACCAGTCATTCCTGATAACTTATTATACATTCTAAAATAATTTTGGAATGTAATTGTAGCAAGAGTTTTAGATTCATCTGCTATTTTTACCTTTTCCTTTGCTTCAATTGCTTGATGTAATCCTTCATTATATCTTCTTCCATACATTATACGTCCAGTAAATTCATCAACAATTAAAACTTCTCCATCTTTTACGATATAGTCAACATCTTTTCTCATTATTCCATGTGCTCTTAATGCTTGATGAACATGATGTACTAATGTTGAATTTTCTAGGTCGTTATAGTTTTCAAGTCCAAAGAATTTTTCTGCTTTTGCAATACCTTTTTGAGTAAGTGTTGCTGATTTAGCTTTTAAGTCAACTATATAATCATAGTTTTCATTATCTTCTTCTTGTTCTAAATCTTTTTCATCCTCTTCAATTATTACTTTCTTGTCTAAAGTATTTACAAATGCATCTGCTCTTTTATATAACTCTGAAGAAGCCTCACCTTGTCCAGAAATAATAAGTGGTGTTCTTGCTTCATCTATTAAAATAGAGTCAATTTCGTCTACAATTGCATAATGTAATTCTCTTTGAACAAGTTGATTTTTGTATATAACCATGTTATCTCTTAGGTAGTCAAATCCAAATTCGTTATTTGTACCATATGTAATATCACAATTATATGCTTCTTGTTTTTTTCTAGGATCTAATCCTGGTATTACAAGTCCTACAGATAATCCTAAAAATTTATATAGTTTACCCATCCACTCACTATCACGTTTAGCTAGGTAATCATTTACTGTTACTACATGTACACCTTTTCCTTCAAGTGCATTTAAATATACTGGTAGAGTTGCAACTAATGTTTTTCCTTCACCAGTTTTCATTTCAGCAATTCTTCCTTGATGAAGTATAATACCACCAATTAACTGAACATCGAAGTGTCTCATTCCTAAAACTCTTTTTGATGCTTCTCTTACAACTGCAAATGCTTCTGGTAATATTTCATCTAATGTTTTTCCATCAGCTAATTGTTTCTTAAACTCTGCTGTTTTAGCAACTAATTCACTATCTTTTAATTTCGCCATTTCTTCTTCTAATTCGTTAATTTTATTAACTATTGGCATTACCTTTTTAACTTCTTTTTCACTGTATGATTTAAATAATCCCATCTTTTATATCATCCTCTCAATGTTATTTTTTCACACTATATACTATAACACGAAAAACATCTTTTAGCAAGTATTTTTTAAAAAAAGAGGAAAAATTGACGGTTCTCTTTTACTATTTTTTGGTAAAAGAGAACCGTACCCTTATTTCACTTTTTTTCTTCTTTTGTTCTTTCATCCTTGTCCCACCATTTACAATAAATGATGGTAACCACAATAGCGCCAATTGTCATTACTACAAAAGTCAAAAAAACAGCTTCTTGTGTCATTTTTCACCTCCATAAAAAAAGCAAAAATTTGAATGTACCTTTTAATTAAGAATATTATACCACACATACCTCTTATTTTCAATTAAAACTATTCTGAATCGTTCAAACATTTTTTTATTAAATATTCTTATTATAACTAAAACAAGTGGATGTTTCTCTTTTTTGAAAAACATCCACTCTTTGAAATTAGCGAGGTCTGTATTTAACTTCTGTGAAGTTCTTTCCTCCTCGTCTTGTTCTACGGTATCTGTCATCTTTTGTGCTGGCTTTACCGTAAAATTTCCATGCAGCAATGATTGTTCCTGCTGTCATGGCCGCAACCAATGTCGTAGTTGTAGTAGCTGCTCTTTTACTCATTTTCTACCTCCAAATAATTTGTCAGTATGTTGCTAGTTTCCATAAACTATATTTTACCATCTTTTTAGTTGTTTTGTCAAGCAATCAGGGACTATGGGATAAATTTGCCTAATTACTCGAAATCCTCTAACATTTTATTTAGTGCTTCTATTCCTACTACCTCTATTCCAATTTGTAAATCATCTAAATCTTCTTCTGATAAATATTCTGTTGATATATCTGTTTTCTTATATAAATATTCATTGTTATTTTCATCCAAATAATATATTTCTATATATCCATAAACATCTTTTAATAAATAGTGTGTATCTTGTTCTGATAAATTATTATTTGCTTCTTCTACTCTTTCGCTTATATATTCACCATAATCATTCCATTCATTAATACATTCATCTGTAACTTCGTTTTCTTTTGATTCCTCTATTTCTGATATTTGCACTATATTCTTAGTTATTTCGTTTAAGCTAATATTATCTCTTGGTTTTCTAACAATTCTATATGCTATAACCCCTATAGCTATGGAAAAAATTATAACAATTATCCATACTATCATTTTTCTATTCATATTTTATCACCATTGCTAGTTTTACCAAATTTTGAAAATATATACATTAATTTAATTTGTTTTAAGATATGCCATTACAGCATTTTTTATTAATTCATTTATAGAAATATTCTGCTCAATAGATTTCATTTTAGCTTTTGTATGAAGTTCTGTTCCAAGTCTTACATTTAAAGAACCCTTGCATTGTTTTTCTGGTATGTCACCACATGCTTTACAATTGTCTAAGTAAAAATCAATTGCATCTTTAAAATCTTTCTTTAGTTCTTTTACTGTATTTCCTTCAAATGTAATAGAAGTGTTTTTTAGTCCCTCTATTTTTCCCCAAAAGCATTCATCTTCATCACTATATCTTATTTCTGCCCAATATCCTTTATATTTCATAATATTATCCATTATATTAACCTCCATTCTTGCAAATCTTTTAATAAATCATTAATTTTATACATTTTAATTATATTACTTGGATGTGGTTTATGTAGTGTAAGTTTTCTTCCAAATTTATCTCTAAACTCTACCCTTGAACCTGATGTCTTTCCTTTATTATTTTCAAAAAAGCCTAATTTATTTAATAAACTTTTTACTTCATCATATGTATAATCTTTTGGTTTTGATTTTAGTCTCTCTATTTCTTTTTCTAGTCTACTCATATTATACTCCTTTCTTTTTCATTTTGCAACTATTTTTAGTCGCTTTTTTCGTTCTAATTTTTATATTTTTTTAGTTTTATAGTTCCTTTTTTATCTACTATCACCAATATTTCTCCATTTTGGTCTGTTCTATATATTCTAGTTCCTCTTGTTTTTAATCTTGTTATAACTTCTTCATTAGGATGACCAAATTTATTGTTCTCTCCAACTCCTATTAATGATATCTTAGGAGTGACTACATCTATAAACTCCTTTATTGAAGATGTTTTAGAACCATGATGTGCCACTTTCAAAATCTTTGAATTTAATACTCCTAAATTATATTTGTATTCCTGTAAAATTTGTTTTTCAGCAATTTCTTCTATATCACCTGTAAAAATCATAGAAAAATTATTATAAATTAATTTGCATACAATTGAATTGTTGTTTAAAGCATTTTCCGAAATCAAATTTCCATTATTGGGCCATAATATATCAAAATACAGATTTCTTTCAATTGTAAGTTTATCTCCTTTAGCTACAGCCTTAATTTTTATTTTTTTGTCTTTAACTATTTGTTCAAATCTTCTATAATTTTCACTATTTTCACCTTGCTTTGAAATAACAACCTTACTAACTTTCAGTTCTTCCATAACAGTTAAAAGGCCTCCCACATGGTCTGTATCAAAATGACTAATTATGAGATAATCTAAATGAGTTATTTTTCTTGCAAGTAAATATGGAATTAAGGTATTTTTTCCTATATCAAAATCTTCACTCCCTCCTCCATCTATTAAAATTTTTTTATTATTTGGAGTAACAATTAAACAAGAATCACCTTGCCCTACATCTAAAAAATAGATTTTTAATTTTTTTTGAAATAGAATTTGATTTAAAATTAAGAATGAAAAAATAATTATAATCAATGTAGATATAATCTTCTTTTTATTCTGATTATATCTATATTTTAATAAGCTGAGTAGATTTTTAACTCTTTTTATAAATGCTTGATTTCTAATTTTCTTTTGTTTAAAAACTAAAAATAGAAAAATTGAAATAAAGATAAAAGAATAATAAATTATTACTTCTAAAATATTTGGTATTATTACATAAACTTTATTTAAAGGTATTTTTCCACCTACTCCAGTTATTCGTAGAACTAAATATATTAATATCTCTAATATTTTCTTTATAATTTTTAGATTGATTATCTTTCCAAATAAAACAAAGATAATTCCAAGAATAAAAATTGGTCCTGCAATTATACCTATAATTAATCCAATTATTATACTTAGTATTGGAATTTTATGAAAATAAATTGCCATAACAGGTAGAATAAAAATCATCAAAGATATTGTCATTGAAATGGTATTAATTATTCTATTTAGTATCTTTTTATCTTTCTTTTTAAATAGTTTATTATATAGGATTATCCAAAAAGTTGCTAAAAAAGAAAAAATTAAACTAATATTATTAATTAAAAATGGGTTATATATTAATAGACACAAAAGTGATAAACAAAACATTGTCCACGAATCATTTTTTCTATATAATAATTTTGACATAAGTACAGATACGGTCATTATTGTAGCTCTTGTTACTGATGGAGTAAATTTCACAATTTTAAAATAAAGTAGAATAAATACTATACTAAAATAGTATATTTTTCTTTTTCCTGCTTTCTTTAAAATAATATTGCAAAACATTACTAAATAACCTATATGCATACCAGAAACTGCAAATATGTGAGATACATTACTATCATTAAAGTTTTCTCTTATATCTTCTCTTATTTCTTCTGTATAACCTACAATAATACCTAACAAAGTATTTGATATCTCTTGATTAAAATTCTTTTGAATTAATTTTTTTAGATTTAAAAATATTTCATTAAACATATCTTTCTTTTTATTTATTGTTTTTACATTTGTTACATTTATTGTCCCATATATGCCTTGTGATTTATAGTAATCTAAATAACTAAATCCCATATAATTAGTTCTTCCTCTAGGTTTTATAAATGTGCCTTTTAAAAAAATCGTATCCCCGTAATCAAGTTCTACATTATTCTTCACATTAATACAAAACTTCTTTTCTTTACACTTAATGATATATTTTTTATTATACTTTTTAATTTTTCCATTTGATATAACCTTTGCATTTAATTGTATTTCTTTATTATTAAAACTATTTAAGAATTCATCAATTTTATTATTTTTATAGATTATAATACTATTTGAAATAAATGCTGATATTAATACTATAATACAAACATTTTTTGTGAAAAATATTTTTAAATATCTGCTATATCTTTTAATTGATACTAATTTAAACTTATTTTTATGTAATTTATTTAAAATTGAATATATAACTAGGAAAAAAGGATATAAAAAGACTATACTGATTTTACAGTATAGCCCCATTATTATTCCTAATATATATCCAATTGTAATTGCAACAATTGGTCTATTTTCTATCATTCTGCTCCTTTATTTTATTAATAAATAATTCTTCTAGCTGTTATATATGTTTTTACATAGTAACTTTCTGATAATGATGATATTATAACACCTTTTCTAGGATTTGCTGCATGGATAAATTTGTTTCCACCAATATATAGTCCAACATGTCCTGAGAAGCATAATATATCTCCTGCTTTTAAGTCTGATTTATTTACTTTTTTACCATTGCTTCTTTGTCCACCAGATGTTCTATTTAGTGAATATCCAAAATGTTTATACACATATGATGTAAATCCTGAGCAGTCAAATGTATTTGGTCCTGCTGTACCATATACATATCTATATCCTAAATATTTTTTTGCATATGCAATAATATCTTCCCCTGTCACCTTTGATGACTTTTTACTACTTGTTGAAGTTGTTTTTTTGCTAGTTGATTCTGTTTTTTTAGTTTCTGTTTTCTTTTTAGCTTCTTCTGCAACTTTTTTCTTTGCTGCTTCTTCGGCTTTCTTCTTAGCTTCTTCTGCAGCTTTTTTCTTTGCTGCCTCCTCTGCTTTTTTCTTTGCTTCCTCTTCAGCTTTCTTTTTAGCCTCTTCTGCTTTCTTCTTTGCTTCATCAGTGTTTCTTATATCTTCTGAACCTCTTGATGTTGTTTCCTTTACTTTTTTGCTTGATAAATATTTACTTGCTGTATATCCTTCGTAGTTACCTACTTTTACTTGAGACCAAGTACTATCAACTTTTTTTACTACAGTAACTTCATCATTTTGATTTAATTGTGTAACTATTTTAGAATTTGTATCTGCTTTTTCTCTTAAATTTAAAGTAACTGTACTTACATACATTTTCTTTGTTTCATTCTTATTTTCAACAGTTTCTTCTTTTTTAGGTTCTTCTTTCTTTGCAGTATCTTCACTCTTTGTAACTTGACTATTCTGTATTTTGCTTGTAAGAACCCATCCTTCTTGATTTTCTGCTTCTATATGAGACCAATTTCCAACTACTTCTGTCACACTAACTTTGGTATTAGCAGATATTCTTCCAGTTTTACAAGAGAAGATAACTGGTAATAATTGAAGATCTGTTTCAGTTGTAAGCTGTAATTCAGTATTTTCTTCTATTTCTTCTTGCTCAACTTCTGCAACTTGATTTATTTCTTCAACTACATCTTGTTTAACTTCTTCTTGGGCTTTTTCCTCAGTCTTTTCAGCTGATGTTGTTGTTTCTTCTGCTTTTACTTCTTCTTTTTTAGATTCTTCTTTCTTTTTTCCTTCAACATCTAATAAGTCATTTCTAACATATCCTGTTGTTTTACTATTTCCCTCTTTATACTCTACTTTGTACCATCCGTTTTCTTCAGATAGTATTTCAATTTTTTCTCCTTTTGTCATTACAGCAACTACCTCAGAGTTTGTACTTGCTTTTTTTCTTATCCTCGTAGTATCGTTTATCGCTTTTCCAGTTGTAGCATAAGCTTTTGTTCCTACAAATATTAATCCCAAACATAATGCTATAATTGTTATTACGACCTTTGTTTTCTTACTCATAAATCTTTGGAAAATATATTTAATTGCTTAAATATATTTGCCTCCTTTCTTGTTTTTTTTAACACGATAATAGTATATACTTTCTTTCAAAAATTGTCAATCTTTTTACAAAAAATTCACAAAAGTAAAAAAGAGTAAATCTGTAAGCCGGGTTCTGTCATTTAAATTAGCCATTTATCTAGGATATATATTACTATATATCTCAAGCCACACAATTAAGAAGCACCGAGCAGGTGTATCCTTCTTGTTTAGGTGTTGCTCCGGATGGGGTTTACACAGCCTAATATGTCACCATACTAGCGGTGAGCTCTTACCTCGCCTTTTCACCCTTACCTTAAAATAAGGCGGTTATTTTCTGTTGCACTTTCCTTAGGGTTACCCCCACTAGACGTTATCTAGCATCCTTGCTCTATGGAGCCCGGACTTTCCTCTCGTAATTCCTTTCGAAATATACCAGCGACTAATCAACTTACTCATTCACTATTATATCATAAAATACTCTATTTTGTCAAAAATTCTCTTTGTTAAATATAATATAGAGTAGTAATTATTTACCACTCTATACATGAAAAGTTATTTATCCCATTTGATAAAAACCAATTGCTCATAGAAGATTGCTGAACATCCGACTGTGGTTTCATACACATGAAAACCACGTTCCCGGAACTCCTTTATTAATCTTTCATCCAGGCTCATAAGCATGAGCTTCTTTTCACCATTTTTCATAGCAAAATAGATTTTTAAATCTATAACTCCAACTTGTAATCTCTGGATGAAAGAAAGCTTTTTATTCAGCTTATCTTTTTTTCTCTTCTCCTCTTTTTCCTGAATTTCCTTGAACATATTGGGATACATTTCCATTTTTTTCCTCCTACTAACTTTTTGGTTGATTATTATTCCTATTTGTTGCAATTATATAAATACTACAAAGTAGTAGTAAGAAAGAAATATATAATAAAATGAACTATTGTTCATCATTATATTATATTATACCATTTTTTGCTTTATTTGTAAAGTTTATTAAAGTGTTGCACCTATTATTCCTGCATCATTCCCAAGTTCTGCAATTCTTAAATCAAAACTTTCTCTTCTATTAAATAATAAAGGTGAATTAATTATTTGATTTATAATTTTATCTTTAAACATGTAGCTAAAATGTGCAAAACCACCGCCAAGTACTACTATATCTGGTTCAAATATATTAATAAGGTTTGAAATTCCAAGTGCTAAATCAGAAATGTATGTATTGTTTATATCTAAAATTTCTTGTTTATGGTTATCTATTATCTCACGTAAGCTATCTCCATGAACATCTTGTGGAATATTTAGTCTTTGTTTCACCTTATTTTTGTATTCTAAAATACTTCCATATCTTTCAAAACATCCATATTTGCCACATTTACATGGAAGTCCACTTTCTTTTATAACCATATGACCTATTTCATATCCTTCAAAATTATGTCCTTCAAGAAGCTTCCCGTTATATATAACTCCTCCACCAATTCCTGTTCCAATGCTTAAAAATACAATATTTGCATTATTTAAACTTCCATCTTTTTTTACAATATCACTAAATTCTGCTAAGCAAGCACACTTTGCATCGTTTCTTACATTAATTGGTTTATTTAGTTTAGATTCTAAACTTTGCTTAATGTTGTAATTATATATTCCCAAGTTTACCATTTTCAAAATATTTCCATCTTTTACACTTCCAGGAACAGCTATTCCAATGCTTTCAATATTATACTTTTCCTCTAATTCTTTTACTTTTCCAACAATATATTCCTCAATTACCTCAATAATATGTGATTTATCTTCATCTGTAAAATCCTTTTCATATTTTTCAATCATTCTTTCGTCTTCAATTACACCAAATCCAATATGGCTTCCACCTAGATCAATTCCAATTTTCATAAAATCTCTCCTTAACTTTTTTCTTTATTATACATTTTTATCTTTTTTTTATCAATATTTTTTTATTTTTACTAAAGAAAAAGAGCAAAACTCAATTAAAATTTTGCTCAATTTTTTATATTTTTTATAAATACATATCAAATAAGAAGTTACCAAAGTAGATTTGAATCATTGGTACAAGTACTATTACAACGAAGAATATTAGTACAACACCAACAATTGAGTACATAACTTGTGGTAAAACCATTGTTATTTTTTCTATTGTATTGTTTATATCTATTTCCATGTATTCTACAAGTTTATCCATCATTTCTGGTAAGTCTGTTTGCATTCCTATTTTTAACATTTCTATAATCATAGAAGATGCAAGTCCAGATTTTTCAAAAGGATCTATCCAAGATTCTCCTAATAATATGTTGTTTAATGAGTTTTCAATTATTGATAGCATAACATAATTGTTTATTACATTTTTACTAACATCTAATGCATCTTGTATTCTCATTCCATTTCTAAGGTTTAACAGCATAGCTTTCATAAGTCTTGAAAAGTCAAGTGAAAATATTAGTTTTCCAAAAATTGGCATTGTATATTTAAAATAGTGATATTTATATTTTCCCTTAGGAGTTTGTATATATATTATTATAGCAGCAACTATCGCCCCTAGAATTGTTACTGGAATTGGCCACCATTTTAAGAATCCTCTTAGGAAGCTTTGAAACGCAAGAGTTGCAGCAGGTATTACTTCCTTACTTGCTCCTAAACTATCCAGTACACCTTGTACTTGTGGTAATGCATAAAGAGTACCTATAAATAGCATCGCTATTAATAGTACAAATTGTGCTATATTTGGAATTAATATTCCTTTTATTTTTTTGGTTATAGCTGTAGAGTTGTCTAAATATTCAACCGCTTGTTGTAAAGAATTCTCTAATGACCCTGAAAGTTCTCCTACTCTAATCATGTTTATGTATATAAATGGAAACACATTTGAATAGTATTCCATAGTCTTATACATATAATCTCCTGCTTCAACACCTGCTAATATATCCTCTAGTATTCCAGCAAATGCCATATTTTCTGTACTATCTATTATTGTTGATAATGCATGAACATTATTAAAATTTGCTTTTTTTAGCAGATAGAAATTCTGAGTAAAAATTACTAAATCCCTTTCAGTAATTTTTTGTTGCATAGCAAAATATGACTTTATTAAATCCAAATTACTCATTCTTCTTTTGCTATTAGCATCAAGTTGTGTTGTTCCTGCATTATTAATAACTTCTTGTATGTTGTTTATGTTTCTTTTTCTTTTTGTAGTAGGTTGAATTCTTCTAGCAATAGTCTGATTTATGGAAATTGGAGAAAGTCCATTTGCTTTTAGTTTTCTAATAAGCACTAGTTTACTTCCCTCTTCAACTCTATTTCTAACTATTAATCCCTTTTTAGTAACTGCCTTATAAATATATGTTGGCATTTTAACCTCCTATATTATATTCTTATATTCTATATCACCAGTTTTATTTTTGCTTTTTAATTTTTAATTGCATTATAGTTCTGTTTAATATTTCTATATTTTTTTCTTCTATTTGTGATTTTGCTTGATCTAATGTTATTTTATCATTAACAAATAATTCAGCTAATGAGTTTATTAATCCTATACTTCCGTTTGATGATCCACTTTGTATTGCATCTTCTATTTCAGAAACACTAATTTTATCCTTTCTAATAATTCCTGAAACAATATTGTCAACAACCATTACTTCTGGAACTAAAACTAAATTATCATCTGAAGATGGAAGAAGCCTTTGAGATACAACCATTTTTAATAAAGATGCTAATAAATATTTTATAGTAGCCTGATCTCTTACTTCGTAGAAATTTATCATTCTGTCTATTGTTTCCGCACAAGACTTTGTATGTAGTGTTCCAATTACTAAGTGTCCTGACTCTGCCATTTCAATTCCTGCTTCCATTGTTTCTTTGTCTCTAATCTCTCCTATAACTAGAATGTCGCAGTCTTCTCTTAAAGAGTTCTTAACACCATCACTAAATGATAATGAGTCTTTTCCTCTTCCTACCTCTTTTTGTACAATCAAAGACTTTTTTGAATGATGCTTAAATTCAACCGGGTTTTCCAAAGTTAAGATTTTTCTATTTTGATTTTCATTTATATCATTAATTAAAGCATTTAACGTTGTAGTTTTACCAGAGTTAGTTTTTCCTGTTACTAATATTAATCCTTGTGGTTGATAAGTCATTCTTCTTACAATATCAGGTAATCCTAAATCTTCATATTTAGGCAAATCATTTTTTATAATTCTTAATGTTGCAACAGGTATATTTTCTGTATGAGAAATATTTACCCTAAACCTTAATCCTGAATGTTCATAAGATGTATCTAGTCTTCTATTTTCTTTAAATTGTTCATCTGCTTCAACATTTCCTTTTACCAAATAATCATATATTTCCATCATATCATCTTCAGTTAATTCTGTTGACTTTTCAACAGGTTCTAATCTTCTTGCAATCCTTAACATTGGTTGGTTTCCAGGTACTAAATGGATATCTGATGCATCTTTTGCAATTGCAATATCCAATATTTTATTCATATCTATCATAATTTTTTCTCCTTTATCTATTGATTGTATATTAATAATTTTTTGTTAAGTTCATCTAAATTAGTTAATCCGTTTAATACTTTATTTACTCCATCAACTACTAGAGGTCTATATCTTTGTTCTAATGCCTTTCTTCTAATTTCTATACTTGACTTTCCATCCATTATCATTTCTTTTAACTCATCTGTTATATCTAATACTTCAAATAGTCCAACTCTATCAAAATAACCAGAATGATTACAGAATTCACATCCAACTGCATTGTATGTCTTTTTACCACTTAGATTATATTCTATTCCGTATTTGTCCCCTATTTTCTTAATATACTCTTTCTCTTCTTTTGTAAAATCACGTTCTTTTTTACACTTAGGGCATAATCTTCTTACAAGTCTTTGAGAAATAGTGGTTGCTACAGTACTTGCAATATCATAATCTTGAACTCCAACCTTTCTTAATCTTGTTATTACTTCTACTGCATCAATTGTGTGAATTGTTGATAATACATAGTGTCCTGTTTGTCCAGCTTGAATTGCAATTTCTGCTGTTTCCTTATCTCTTATCTCTCCTACTAGTATTACATCAGGGTCTTGTCTTAAAATTGTTCTTAAACTATCAGAAAATCCAATATTATTCTCTACTTCTATTTGATTCAATCCAGGGATTCTTATTTCTACTGGATCTTCAATTGTTGTAATGTTTATACTATCATTTTTCAAGTAATCTAAAATACTATATAAAGTAGTTGTTTTTCCTTCTCCTGTTGGTGCTGCCATAATTGTTAAACTGTTTTTCTTATTTACTGCTCTATCTAATTCGTTTTCATCATATGGATATCCTAATTCAAAAATATTTCTAATATCTGAATTCTTCTTTAAAAGTCTTAAAACAAATTTCTCTCCATATATATTCTTCTGTGAAGATACACGAATATTGTAGTCAGGATATAGTAAAATTCTACCATCCTGTGAATTTTGTTTTTCTTGATGCATATTAGAAATTGCTTTTAATCTTCCTATTAATTGCGACTGTCTATCTTTTGGAATATTTGTCATAACAAATAACTCACCATCAATTCTGAATCTTATTCTTACAGAATCAATTTGAGGTTCAAAGTGAATATCACTTGCTCTTTTTTCTATTGCAAGTTTTATGATGTTATCTATTATCTCAGTTGTAGTTTCATTTCCACCAATATCTTCAATATTTTCATTTAATCTATCTTCATATTGTTGTAAATATTCCTCAACATTAGTTTGAAAGGCTATATATATATCTAATACTAGTCCTTTATTAAGCATAAGCATTTTAATAGCTTTTATACTATTCTCACTACTTGCAACATCTGCAAAAGCAACCTTTATTTTGCCAGCTTCAACAGCAAAAGGTACTGCTTTGTTCTTTTTCATTACATCAAAAGGAATATAATCTGTTGGTTCAATTCTCATACTATCAAATTCAATGTATTTTCCCTTTTTCCCCAATATTTCAGCAACAGCATTTATTAATAACTCTGGTTCAGCTGCTTTTAATATGTATAAAACATCCCCTATTCTTCTTGAACGATGTGTTTCTTGATATTTTAGAGCTTTTTCAATGTCTGTTCCATTTACAATTCCTCTTTTTACTAATTCAATTCCTAATGGTTGATTCTTTGCCATTTTTCTCTCATTCCTTTCATATGTTTTTCTATTTATATTATAATATTATTCTTTTCATTTGTCTTTATTTTTTTTATATTACATAAATTTACATTCTTTTCTAATTTGTGGATAATATTTTTAAGCTATTTTGATATGTTAAATCATTGATTCTCATTGTTGTTTTTAATACTTCTGCATTCTCAGAATCATAGTTAAATCTACAATCAGCAACGCTTTCGCATAACGTAATATATTTTGTTTCTTCTTCAACTATTTCATTATTTGAATCTTTTTTCTTTTCTTTAACAATAAAGATAACTTCACCTTCGTTATTTTCATTATTAAATAAATATTTGTGTTTTGAATCATCTTTAAAAACTAAAGTTATTTCTTGTGTATTTGATGGATTTGACTCTATATTTTTTATTTTACCGTGAATTTACATCCTCAGTTAAATATGCCATAAATCTAGAATACTGGTCCGTTGTTTTTTTTGATATAACAGTTTCTTCTGTGTTATTATAGAAATACTTAACAAGCATAGATGTAGTTCCTATAACAAAAGTAAGAACTATTATATACACAATTAGTGAAATAATTGTAACACCTTTATTTGATTTCATATATACCTCCGCTATTTTACAACTGTACTTAACTCTATATTTTTTTCAGTTCCCTTAACTTTATATGTAACTGTTGCAGTCACAGTTTTTACCACATTAGGATCTGCATTATTATTAATAGTATTATAATCTACTACATTTACTTCCAGCTTGTAACTAGCTTTTTTAGTTTTAATTACAGCAGTTGAGTCTATAATAGTAGCTTCATTATTATTACTATTATAAGCCTCCATATTTGATACTTCTGTTAATACATTGCTTTGTGTAACTTCTTCTATTGATAATCCTTTTGCAGCTTCTATAGTATTTATAGCAATATTTATAGCTTCTGATTTTATTTCTGATGATATTTTAGAAGTATCAATTCCATAAATCAACCCCATAATTACAGGAATCAAAATTAATAAAATAATTATGGCAATTGATACGTCTGTAATTACATAACCTTTATTGTTTTTTAGGTTCATATTATTCCCTTTCTTTTTTACCTAACTATATACATAACAGCTATAAGCATTACTATATTTGATATAGTTAAATAAAATCCAATATTCAAATTATTGCATATTTTTTTCTCACTATTACTCACTTTACTTCTTTTTTGTTTTAGTTTTTCTAAAATAATATAAAAGGAAATCGTTAATAATGTCATCGTAATAGAAAGTATTGTTACAGCTTCACCTGTAAAAACAGCCATTATTATTATTAAAATTAATATTGATAAAACATAACTAGTTTTCGCTTTTTTCTTTAAATTTAAAGTATCAATTATAAGTAATATAAGAGTGAGTGATAGATACATAATATATCTATATATATTAGGTGTATCTACTATGCATAGATATATTATGTATAAAACTAATATTCCTAAGGCATAATATATAACACTTTTTTCTATTTTTCTTTTTTCCAAATCAATTCCAGCTATTATTACAATTCCTGATAAATACAAAGCAAAAAATGCAATATCTATTAATGTATTTACATTTAAATTCCAAAAACTGATTTTTGCTGCATAAGCAATTAAGCATAATGTAATTCCAGATAATATTTCTATTATTAAATATCTTGGTCTTATTTTTTGCTTACATTCTTTACATTTACCACCTAAGAATATATAACTCCAAACAGGAATCAACTCAAAAAATCCTAATTTATGATGACAATTAGGGCAAAAAGAGTGTGTATGTGTTATATCTATTTTATTTGGTATTCTGTATATTGCAAGTGTATAAAAACTTCCAAATACAGTTCCCATTATAAATACTATTATGTATAAGAATATGTCCATTATTTTTTCCTTTCGTGTTTCGTTCTATTTTTCTTCTATTATTTTATCATTTTTTTCTTTTAGTTTATTTTAAGAAAAGCATATGCATATAGCATGCATATGCTTTATAGTCTTTTTTAGAATTATTATGCATCAGGATTTGTTGTACTAACTGCTCCTGTACCTTTTACTACATAAACTGTTTGTACTTTACCATTTATTGTTCCAGTTACTGTAAAAGCTGTTTTTCCGGTTGCTGGATCTGTAACTGATAAACTACTTATATTCGCATTTACAGATTCTATTTGTGTTTTTAAATCTTTTAATTTTGCAGCCTCCGTAGAAGGATTTGTAGCAGCACCTGTCACATCAGTTGGCCATCCTAAATTAGCTGTCATTATGTTTCCAACAGCTAGTTTAACTGTTTCATCTAATGTTCCAGCTGCAGAATTATCTCTAGCTGCTTGTGCATTTTTTAATATAGAGTTATCTCCAGATAGCATTGCTATAGATACACCTGCTAAAATTAATAGAACGATAATTGTTATAACTAATGCAATTAGTGTTATACCTTTGTTTCCTTTCATTTATTTTTTCCCTCCTTTAATTTAAAATATTTATCTTGAGTATATTAATTATTATCTTAATTAATATAACTTTAAAAACTTAATTATTTTGTTGTTATTACATTTTCGTCTTCTTTTTCATTTTTAGTTGTTTTTTCATCTTCACTATCTGCTGTTTTTACATTCTTTGTAGTTCCTGAATTTGTATCAATTGTATTACCAGATTTTTTTGTACTACTTCCAGCATCAGGATTTGTCTTTTTTGATCCAAATGGGTTTGACTTTCCTGGTACATAGTCATTTGCAACTTTATAATTTGTCAAATCTGATGATGTTACTTGAAATGTTTTAATAATTGTTTCATTTTTTTTGTCTATATCATCAGCTTTTAACTCTTTAATCTTTTCTGATGCATTATACATGGCTACTTCTGGTACAACTTTTCTATTAGGTATATATTCATATAATATTACTGCAAATAGTAGCATTCCGACTAAACATATTAACAACATTATTATTATTTCTTTAATAACCTTTGCCATATTTTCCTCCTTAAGTATTTGGAGTAAAGTTCTCCGTTTGATTTTCTTTTGTTACTTCTGTATTATTTTGATTTTCTACCACATTAGAATTTGTTTGATTTGTAGTATTCGAGTTTGTTGTATTTGTTGTGTTTGTAGTATTATTATTTTGATTTGTATCTGATTGTGAATTACTATCTGCAGTTTTAGAACTGCTACTACTCTTACTTTCACTATCAATCGATTTTATATCTATTTTTATTTCTTTACATGTAAACTTTCCTTGAACCAAATTACTAGCCTCTTCTGACGTGTACTGCGACATACTAAAATCTTCTATTTTAAATCCAAGTCTAGAATCATTTTCAATTGCATATATAAAGTCCGCAACATCAGGATATTTTCCAACTGCAGTGATTATTAAATTATATATTCCCTTTGTTGATCCACTAGCCACTTCCATCTTAGGAGTAACTTTATGATCTTTTGCATAATTTCCAATTCTAGTCCATAAAAAATCTATTTTATACTTTTCTGTTTGCATATAATATTTACTATTCGATATCAATACAGCTTGTTCTTCATATTCCTTTTTAGTTGCTTGCATTGTCTCTCCGCTATTATCTAGCTTTTGTTTAGCAGAATTAAATTCTTCATTTGCTAATTTTTCCAAATGTGCATTAGCTTTGTCAATTTGTTCGTTTTCTGCCACTATTTGTTTAATTCCCCATATTTCAAACTTTCCTATACTAGCTCCCTTATATATTACCAATCCAACAACAATCAGCAATGCTACTGCTAGTAAAGCAAATAATATTTTTCTCATGGCAATTCTCCTTCTATTGTAACGCTTACAGTATCACCTGTTTTCACACCACTTGTTGATGTTACATTTTTTAATATTTTTTTTGTTCTAATTACTCCAATAAAAATTCCTAGTTGGTCATAATCAGTAGATTGGGCAATGATTGAAATACTTTTATCTTTTGTGTTTTCGATTGAAGCTAATTGTACTTTATCTGGTATATTATACATAATTTGGTTTAATAAATTCGGAATAGAATTCCTTCTTGCAGCAATATCACTTATTCTTTCATTTGTTCTTTTTAAATCAGCAATTAAACTCTTATATTTATCTGTCTTTGAGTTTATTGAAGATTCATCTGTTTCAATTAATGAAATCTGAGAAGTTTGTTTTGACTCCGCTTCCTTTATTTCGTTTTCTTTTGCTATCATTTGATTTTCAAGCATTTTAGAAAAACCACAATATATAATTAAAATCAAACATAAAGCAACAATTAATCTTGTAAGCCATGCTTCTCCGGTGCTTAAAGATCCTCCAAAATTAAAGTCAAATTTTGTATTTCCACCAATCACTTTTCCATTAGGCATTTCTATTTTTAAGAATTGTGATAATTTGTCTCCAGTTTTCTCCTTTTGAAAGTTAAGTTCTTGTATACCTTGTCCTAATCCAACTGTAGCTAATGCAATTGCAGAGTTTACCTCAACATATTCTTTTATATTAATTTTCGTAACTGCTTCATCAACTAAATTTGGTTTTAAAATTTTACATTCTATATCTGTGAAAAACTCTTGAAAATATAAATCAATATTATTAACTACAGACAAATTTCCTGTTAAATAAATTGTTTGTATCTTTTCTTCACTTGAACTAACTATTTCCTGTACTTTTTCTGCTATTTTATATATTGTAGGCATTATATTTTGTAGATATGGCTGTTCTTCTGCAGATTCTTCCATTTCTGTTGTATATATAGTTGTATTCTTGCATATTTCATATGCTTTTGCATAAGAGTTTTCTACTTTATTTATACTATCTAATACTTCTTTACTTCCTATGTCTAATGTTTCTACATTATATATTTGTTTATCATAAATAGTTGTAATTGTAGTAGTTTCTTCCATATTAACAATTAACTGATTTTCTTTTTTATTTAATCTTGCAATATTTCCAATAGCAATAGAAACAGGCATCATTTTTGTAAGTTTATATTTCTCTAAAGCCTGTTTTTGTCTATTTAATTCAATTTTATTAATATAAATATCTAATGCTCTAATCTTTTCTTTATCTTGTTGATTAGGCATTAATGCATATCTATTTTCGAAAGCATTTGAGTTATAGTTTTTTTCTTCACAAAAGCTCTCAAATTCAGTTTGTATAGTTTTTTCGACATCTTTTTTATTTAATAAAGCAAACACATCAATATATAGATATTTTTCATTTGACATATTTATACTTATAGGCGTGTTAAAGCTATAAGTTTCTTCTATAATTTTGCTTATTTCTTCTGTCAAATTTTGAAAAAATCTTACTCCAAAAGATTCGATTTTTACATTATCTCGGTCTTTAGAAACTTTTGCATATTTAATTAGGTTTTCTTCAATATATATTCCTAAACTCTTTTGCATTTTCCTTCTCCTTGGTCTTATTTCTCCTTTTTTACATTTTACTACCAGTTAACTATCTATATTTTATACATATTCTTTTTAAAAAGCAATACATTTAACACAAATGTAATGTAATTGTAATATTGATGTAATATTGTTTTAAACATTAAACTTAAATAGCACAATATCCCCATCTTTCATTATATATTCTTTTCCCTCAGAGCGTACTAATCCTTTTTCTCTTGCCATGTTCATAGAGCCTTCTTTCATTAAATCATCATATGACACTACCTCTGCTTTTATAAATCCTCTTTGTATATCTGTGTGTATCTTTCCAGCTGCTTCTGGCGCTTTTGTTCCTTTTTTTATTGTCCATGCTCTTACTTCTGGCTCTCCTGCAGTTAAGAATGACATTAATCCTAGTAAATCATAACTCTTTTTTATCAGCTTATCTAATCCCGATTCATCAAGTCCTAAAGCTTCTAGCATCTCTTTTTTATCATTATCATCTAATGTTGATATTTCTTCTTCTATTTTTACACATAAAGGAACTATATCACTATTTTCTTTTTGTGCATATTCTTTTACTTTTTGTACATTTTCATCTTGCTCCCAATTTGTCAATTGGTCTTCGGAGATATTTGCTATATATATAATAGGTTTTGCAGAAAGCAAAAACATATCTTTTACAATTGGCATTTCTTCATCAGAATATTCAAGACCCCTTGCTGGTTTTCCATTCTCTAAATTTTGCTTAATTCTTTCTAATACATCAATTTCTAATTGGTATTTTTTATCAGCTTTAAGCATTTTTCTTGCCTTGTCTAACCTTTTATCGACTGTTTCTATATCTGCAAATATTAACTCAAAATTTATTGTTTCAATATCTCTTATCGGATCTATATTTCCATCAACATGTGTAATATTTGAATCTTCAAAACATCTTACAACCTGTGCTATCGCATCAGTTTCTCTAATATGTGATAAAAATTTATTTCCAAGACCTTCTCCTTTACTTGCTCCTTTAACAAGACCAGCAATATCAACAAACTCAACTATTGCATGTGTTACTTTTTGAGGATGATACATCTCGGCTAATTTATCTAATCTTTCATCAGGTACTGCAACAACTCCAACATTTGGCTCTATTGTACAAAAAGGATAATTTGCACATTCTGCTCCAGCTTTTGTTATACTGTTGAATAAAGTACTTTTTCCTACGTTTGGTAATCCTACTATTCCTATTTTCATTTTACATTTCTCCTTTTAGTTCCATTTTGGGACTTTCATCCCTTTTTGCCAATTATACTACTTTATTTGTTTTTTTTCAATATACACTTTTCATTTCTTTTACCATTAAATCGCCAAATACACTATATCCTTTTGTAGGGTCATTTATTAATACATTAGTTATTGCACCTATAAATTTTCCATTCTGTAATACTGGCGAGCCACTCATTCCTTGTATTATTCCTCCTGTCTTTTTTAGTAATTCTTCATCTATAACTTTAATAAGCATACTTTTATTATTATAATCATTGTTAATATATATTTTATCTATTTGAATTCTATATTCCTCCACTCTATTTCCATCAAAAGAACAAAGTATTGTCGCATCACCAAGTTGTATTTCATTTCTAGTTGCTACATCTATTGCTTGATTATTATTAGGATTAACCTTTGTTATATCTTCTACAGTTCCATAAATTCCAAATATACTATTTTTTTCTATTTTTCCTATTTTAGATTGTTCATTAATTGAACCTTGTATTTTTCCCGGGTTACCGTTAGTCCCTTTTATTAATGAAACTATTTTTGTTGTTATAAACTGTCCATTAGAGATATTTAAAATATTTCCAGTATCAATATCTGTGATTCCATGGCCAAGTGCTGCAAATTTATCTGATTTGGGCTCAATATATGTCATAGTTCCAATTCCTGCTGCACTATCTCGTACCCATAATCCTAATTTATATTCTGTTTCACTTATTTTTACTGGCTTAATATTACATTCTAACATTTCTTCATTTCTTGCATATTTTATATTTACAGTTTTTCCTTTTGAAAGATTAACTATCTCAATCAAGTCTTTTGTATCTGTCACATTTATATTATCTATTTGTAATATTGTATCTCCTTCTTGAATCCCTGAATTTTCATATGGTTTATATTTTATATTGTCTTCTCCTTCTATTTCTGACATTCCAACAATTAGAATTCCACTTGTACGTAGTTTAATTCCCGCTAATTGTCCTATAGGAATGACTTTCGTTCTTTCAATTACACTTATATCAATATCTTTTACATCAAATATACCAAATAGTTTTACTTTATATTCTTTTTTTCCAATTCCTTGTTTTTCTGTATATTCTGCCAAAGTAAAAATCGTATCAGATATTGAGTTTTTATCTTCAAGAGTTATTCCAAATACTTTTTTAAAATTTATTTTTTCTCCCTTAAAAAGAATTATATTTCTTGGAATAGCATTTATTGCACAAAAATATACATATACTATTACTAAAAAAAATAATAAAAAAGCAATTAATATTTTTTTAGGTTTCAATTTAATCACCTTCAAAATTATTATTGCTTTTTATTCATTTTTTATTATGAAAATTTTTGAAAAAAATTACTTTTTACAATCTTTTTCTTTCTTTTTCGTCTAAAGCATCAAGGTTATCTAATGCCTTTCCTGTTCCTAATGCAACACATGATACAGTATCTTGCGCTATCATAACATTTATCCCTGTTTTATCTTGCAAAAGTTTATCAAGTCCATCTATTAGAGAGCCCCCACCTGTCATATATATTCCTCTATCACTTATGTCTGCTGCAAGCTCTGGTGGTGTTTTTTCAAGAACAGAATGAACTGCATCTACTATCATATTTGCAGGCTCTTCTAATGCTTCTAACATTTCACTTGAATGAATTGTAATTGTAACAGGAAGTCCTGTTACCAAATCTCTTCCTCTAACATCCATATCTACATCTTGTATTTTTGGGAATACACAACCAATATTCTGTTTTAATTCTTCTGCTGTTCTCTCTCCTATAATTACATTGTGTTTTTTCTTAATATATTTAACGACATATTCATCAAATTTATCTCCAGCAACTTTAATTGAAGTACTTACTACAGAACCACCTAATGATATTACAGCAATATCTGTTGTTCCTCCACCAATATCAACCACCATATTTCCACATGGTTTTGAAATGTCAATTCCTGCTCCAATTGCAGCAGCAATTGGTTCTTCTATTAAGTATACTTTCCTTGCCCCTGCTTCTGTTGCAGCATCTATTACCGCCTTTTTCTCTACTTCTGTAACTCTTGATGGAATACATATCATAATTCTTGGAGCAAATAAATTTTTTCCTCCAACTTTATTTATGAAATATTTGAGCATTTTTTCTGTAACCGTATAATCAGAAATAACACCATCTCTTAATGGCCTTGTTGCAACTATATTTCCTGGTGTTCTTCCAAGCATTCTTTGTGCTTCGACTCCAACTGCAACAACATTACCTGTATTATTATCAACTGCAACTACTGATGGCTCTCTTAAAACAATCCCTTTTCCTTTTACATATGCTATTACTGTTGCAGTACCTAAATCTATTCCAATATCTTGCCCAAATCCAAATTTAAACATGCCTATATCTCCTTTGTTATATATATATTATATCTATTAATTACATTTTTATTACAAATTCGTTACAATTATATTACATTTATTTTATTTTAGCAATAGTATTTTTTAAAAAAATTTAAAAAAGTGAAAAAAGAAAAAATTCTTTATTCACTTTTTATAAAGTATAATTTTTATATTATTATTTAAATCTTCTTCCTCTGTATTTTCCATGTCTCTTTGGTTCATCATAGTCTTCAAATTCTATCTTTTGTTTATCATCAAATAGTCCTATATCTCTAAGTTCCCTATTAGTCTCATTCATGTCTTCATCTTCTTTTTGCTCTTCATATCTATCTTTTTGAGTATAATATTCATTCCTTGATTCATATATATTTTCATCTTCATAATCTTCATCAAAATATTCTTCATTTTCCCTTTTGTACTTTCGTATAAATAATATAATTATCAAAATAATTATTGCTGAAATTATGCCAATAATAATCCATGTCTTCATTTTGTCTTTTTGCTCTGATTCTACTATTACAGAATTTTCAGCTGACAAATATTTTTCGACATTTGCAGTAATTTGATATGTTAAAGTTGAATCATCTTTTGTATCATGCACTAAAATTGTAATTATGTTTTCTCCTTGTCTTAGTTCTTCATTCCCTGCTACTTCAACTTCAATATTGTCTCCTGTTGTTTCTGTATCTATTTCTAGTTTTCCATTACTACTTGGAACATTTATTTTATATGAATGAACATCTTGTGAAAAACTTGGTTCAAGATTGTATCCTTTTACAAGGATGTTCTTTAATCCATCACTTAACTTTTCTTCATTACTAGTAGTTGTTTCTGTAGTGTTCTCATCCTCAGCTTCTGTCTCATCTTCATCATCTTCTTGCTTTTCTTCTTTTTCTTTTCTTGTTACATTAATTACATATGTTTTTGTAGCTTTTTTATTTTCAGATGTTACCATTATTTCGCATCTATTTGCCCCAACTTTTAATGTTTTGCTTCCAATTCCTGTTATTGTTGCTTTATCACTTTTTGCTGTTGCATAAATAGTTATTTTTTCTACATCATTTGGAACACTAGCATTATAGCTCAAAGTTCCAGTTCTAAAACCTGTAAAGTCATACTCTTTTGGTCTTATTCCTAAATTTGTAAGTGTTGCATCAGAAGCATTTTCGTCTTCACTTTTCCTTGTAATTATTAGAGTATATGTTTTTGTAGTTTTCTTATCTTCTGCTATAACCTTTATATTAAATGTATTTTTCCCAATTTGTAAAGATTTAGTTCCAGTTCCTGATACTGTTGCTTTTGGATTTGTTGCTTCTGCATAAATAGAAACCTTATCTACATTTTTTGGAACAGATACTGAATAACTTGGAATACCTTTTCTAAATCCACTAAAATCATTTGGTCTAATTCCTAAATTTTTAAGTGTAGCATCTTTTAAAAGAGCCTCATTGGTTGCATTATTTGCATCATTTTCAGCATTATTCTCTGAATTATCATTATTTGTATTATTGTTTGTATTTTTTTCTTTTACTGTTATAGTTTTTGATACCGAAATTGGAGTTGAAGCCCTATCATCACTACCCGTGACATTTCCAGTTAAAGTCACAGTATATTTTCCTGCTTTTTTTGGTGTAAAACTTGTCGTTTCCTTTTTTGTCGTATCTTCAGCATCTGCAGTAGAATCTGCATAGTTTGCAACAACTGCACCTTTCAAATCTAAATCCCAAGCTGCACCTTTAATTGTAGTGGTAACTTTAACTTTTGTACCAACTGTAACACTTGTAGAACTAACTGATAGTGAAGCTGAAGCAGCATTAACTTTTGAGTTAATAGTTAATACTAATAAAAACATTATCAAACTTATTATTATTTTATTTTTTAATTTCATAAACTATCTCCATCTAAAAATTTGTAATTTTTCCTAATAAATATTTTCTTATATTTAGCAAATCTGCAGAATCAATTTTCCCATCACTATTTGTATCTGCAGCTTTTTTCTGTTCTTCTGTATAAGTTATTTTTCCTAATAAATATTTTCTTAAATATAGTAAATCAGCAGAATCAACCACTTTATCTCCCGTCATATCACCTTTTATAATATTATCTTCACTATTTGTTGTATTTCCATTTGTATTATTATTTGTTGAAGATGTTGTTCCCGTACTTGTTGTAGCTGGTCTAGGACATGCTGACGAAGGCATATTTTCATAAAGTGGAATAACAAATGTATACGCATATTCAGTTGCATCTATTTTTTCTAAAATTTTTCTTAATTTTTCCCCTTGGTTTTGTGCATACATTACATCTTGTGCATATTGATGTGAATAATATGAATCTGCAATTACATCAAATTTTTCAAAATACATTGTGTCTTGTCCAACTGATATATATCCATTAGCAATAAAATCAACTCCACCAATTAGGCATTTTTCTATTGTATTCCATCCTTTTTGCTTTGCCCAATTTAAAGCATTACTTACTATTGCAGCAGTTGTACTTCCTGTTGCATTTATATTAAATATATTATAATAATACACTGTTTTTCCATCTTCTGTCGTCTTCATTTTAAATGTTGCTCCACCTTTTGTTCCTTGTTCTTGTATTATTTTTCCTGCAATATAGTATGGATTAACATTTTTCTCTCTACATCTGTTTATTATTGTTGTAATATATGTATCTAGTTTTCCATCATCCATAAATGTATTTTTTAAAATATTTTTAATAATATTTGAATCATATGTAGCTGTCGAATCATAAGATAATTCTAGGAATTGAAATACATCTTCATAGTATAGTGAGTTTCTTGGATCCATCATGTATGATATAGCTGCACTTGATACACAAACCCAATTTCCCCCACTATATGTTTTATTCTTGCATTCCTTACATAGCCAATCTCCTGAATAGTTTGGTTGGTTTATTCCAACTACATTTCTTCCATGTTTTGATTCTTCATTAATTACTGTATTCCAATTTAGTCCTGTATATAATACTTTGAATTTCCAATTTGTATGTGACTTTTGAAGATTCTCTATCATCTTTTTTATTCTAGGATATTTTTTATCATCTATATTATTTATTTGATTATCTATTCTTTGGGTTGCAGCAAAAACTACACTTGGACGCAATCCAAATATTAAAAAGCATATAAGATTAATAACTAAGATTATTGCCAATGCCTTTGTTTTCCTCATTTTTTTACACCTCTTTTGTTATTTTTCAAATATTTCTATACACATAGTATATCATTTTACATATTTATTCGTCAATAAAATATTATAAATGTCATATTTTTGTAAAATTCTGTTAATATTTGAATAAAAAACCATGGTATAAATATATATTTTTTACATATATTACATTATATAGAGGTGATAGGATGGATTTTGTAAAAGAAAGCCCTTTAATTTTAGATAAAACAGATAAAGAAAAAAATCATCAAATAATCGAGTCTATTTTTTCAACAAGGGATGAATTAAATAAAGCACATATTAATTTTGAATATGCAGAATTTGAACTTATTGATTTCTATACTTATCAAATTATGGCTCTTCAGTCTAAATTAGACTATTTAACAAGAATTGCAAAATCGAAAAAAGTTGAACTAAATTTGCCATATAAAAATGTTATATAATTTTTACAAAAATATTTAAAAATATTCAAAAAACTCTTGAATTTATTTTTATTTTATTATAGTATATATAAGTAGTAAAAATATACTTAGGAGGATAAACTATGGCAAAAGAAACAAAAGATATAGAAACAACTGAAAAAAAGAAGGCAAAAAAGACTGTTTCTGGTAGTAAAAAAGCAACTAAAAAAAGTACAAGTAGTTCTAAAAAAACTGTAGCAAAAAAGGCCACATCATCTGCTAAAAAAGCTGAAGTAAAGAAAAAAGCCGCATCAGAAAAAAAGACACCTACTACAAAAAAAGCTGTATCTAAAGAAAAAACAGCTGTTGCTAAAAAATCAAGTTCATCAAAAAAAAACACAGCGAAAAAAAGCACAGCAAAAAAAGCTACAACAGTTGCAAAATCAAAGACTACCGCTAAAAAATCAACTACTGTAAAAAAATCCACAAAAAAAGAAACAGTTAAAAAAACTGAACCATCGGTCAGTAAAAAGTCATCAAGAAAAAAAGTTTCTAATGTAAAATCAAAAGAATTAAAATTCCAATCTGAATATTATGATTTGCCATATATGTACAATAGAACCATTGTAAAAGTTTTAGCGCAAACACCAAAAATGTTATTTGTATATTGGGAAATATCTGAAGATGATAGAGACATATTTAAAAAACTTTACGGCGAAAATTTCTTTAATCATACTAAGCCAGTTCTAATTGTATATAATGATACAATGAATTATTCTTTTGAAGTTGAAGTTGATGATTTTGCTAATAGTTGGTATTTACATATAAATGATGCAAATTGCGAATATCATGTTGAACTTGGAAGAAAACCAATCCCAAATATTCATCAATATAATCAGCCTATATATATTCCCTACTATGTATATGTTACATCGTCAAATGAAATGACATCTCCAAATAATACAATAATGTTTGATCCAAATCTTAGAACACTTAGATTTAGAAATGTAAAAACAGGCGAAGTTATAGAAAAAAATATTATGCAATTTACATTTATTACTAATTTTGGAATATTCAATATCAAAGATTTATATACATTCTTATTCCCTAATGAAAACTTTGAATTTGAAAACATTGTTTTAGGAAATACTTCATCAGGTGCACTTTCTTCATCAGGAATGTTTTCATCTCAATTTAAATAATATAGAGAATAAAAATATTTTGGAAAAGGGGACGGTTCTCTTTTCCAATTTTTAATAATTTGGAAAAGAGAACCGTCCCCTTTTCCAAGGAAGGAACTAAAAAATGCAGAAAAAAGGTTATTTAAGTTTTGTATTACATGCTCATCTTCCATTTATTCATCACCCTGAAAGTGATGATTATTTAGAAGAATCTTGGCTATACGAAGCTATTTCAGAAACATATATACCTCTATTACAATACTTTCAAAAGCTTGTTGATGAAGGAGTTAAATTTAGAATCACTATGACAATGACACCTCCCCTTCTATCAATGCTTGATAGTAAGTTATTACAGAATAAATATATAGATTATCTAAAAAAACACATAGAACTTTCGAAAAAAGAAATAAAAAGAACTGAATATGATAAAAGAATTAATAACTTATCTAAATACTACTTTGACAGATATTCAGAAGACTTACGTTGGTTTAAAGATATATATAATTGTAATTTAATTAATGGATTTAAAAAATTTCAAGATTTAGGAGTTTTAGAAATTATTACTTGTGGTGCAACTCATGGTTATTTCCCTATCCTATATGTAAACGAAAAAACTGTAAAGGCTCAAATTGCTGTTGGTGTTCAGACCTATGAAAGATATTTCGGAAAAAAACCTCGAGGAATTTGGCTTCCTGAATGTGGTTATATTCCAGAAGCTGATAAATATTTACGTGAATTCGGTCTGGACTATGCAATTGTTGAAACTCATGGAATTCTATATGCAAATCCAACTCCAGTTTATGGAACGCTTGCTCCAATTACTTCTCCAAGAGGATTTACTGTATTTGGTCGTGATTTAGAATCTTCAAGACAAGTTTGGAGTTCAATAAATGGCTATCCTGGAGATTTCAATTATCGAGAATTTTATAGAGATATTGGTTATGAAGCAGATTATGATTATATAAAGCCTTACATAGCCCATGATGGTGTAAGAGTTAATACTGGAATAAAATATCATAGAATTACTGGCAAAACTGATAATAAAGATATATATAATATTCAGTGGGCCAAAGACTCTGCAGAAATGCAAGCAGGACATTTTCTAGATAGTAGAGTAAAACAAATAAAAAATGCAAGTAAATATATGGACAAGCCACCTATTATTCTTTGTCCTTATGATGCAGAGCTTTATGGACATTGGTGGTATGAAGGTCCATACTGGTTATATGTATTATTTAAAAAAATCTATTATGATAAATGTAATTTCGAGCTAATTACTCCATCAGAATATCTTGATAAATATCCTGAAATTCAAGAATGTGAACCTTGTCGTTCAAGCTGGGGTGCAAATGGATATAGTGAAGTATGGCTTAATCCTTCTAATGATTATGCTCATAAACATTTACATACAGCTGGTGATAGAATGTGTGAATTAGCTTATGAAAATAGAGATTGCTATAACGAACTATTGCAACTAGAAAAAGACGTAAAGAAATTAAGGGCAGAAAAAAAATCTATTACCTCTATTACATCAACTAAAAAATATAAAGGTTTAAAGCTAAAGGTTCAAGCATTAAATCAAATGGCAAGAGAACTATTGCTTGCACAAAGTAGTGATTGGCTATTTATTATTACAAACAATACTATGGTCGACTATGCGCATAAAAGAATAAAAGATCATATTGGAAGATTTACAAAACTATATCATCAAATCAAGGAAAGTAAAATTGATTCTGCTTTCTTAAAAGATATAGAAGAAAAAGATGCAATTTTCCCTGATATAGATTATAGGATATACAGTTAAAAGGACGATTTTAATCGTCCTTTTCTTATATACAAAAGCCCTAGAAATGGTATTTCCAATTTCTAGGGTCAATAATTAATACTCTATTTTTTTACTTATCCACTCTTCAACCTCTGAAATAGGAATACGCACTTGTTCCATAGTGTCTCTGTCTCTTATTGTTACTTGATTATCTTCTAAAGTATCAAAGTCAACAGTTATACAATATGGAGTTCCAATTTCATCTTCTCTTCTGTATCTTTTACCTATTGAACCTGCTTCATCGTAATCACACATAAATGTTTTTGATAATTCTTTATGTAGTTCTATTGCTTTTTCTGATAATTTCTTTGATAGTGGTAAGACTGCTGCTTTATATGGTGCAATTGCTGGATGAAAATGCATTACAACTCTTGTATCATCTTCAGCTATTTTCTCTTCTTCATAACTATCACATAAAAACATTAACATTAATCTATCTACTCCAACAGAAGGCTCAATTACAAATGGAACATATTTTTCATTTGTTTCTGGATCTGTATATGTTAAATCCTGTTTGGTAGCTTCCATATGTCTTGATAAATCATAATTTGTTCTATCTGCAATTCCCCAAACTTCTCCCCAACCAAATGGGAATTTATATTCTATATCTGCTGTTGCATTACTATAAAATGATAATTCTTCTTTCGTATGATTTCTAAATCTAATATTTTCTTCATGTGCACCAAGAGCTAGCAAGAATTGTTTACATGTTTCTTTCCAATACTCATGCCATTCTAAGTCTGTTCCTGGCTTGCAGAAGAATTCTATTTCCATTTGTTCAAACTCACGTGTTCTAAATATAAAATTACCAGGTGTTATTTCGTTTCTGAAAGCTTTACCTTGTTGGCAAATTCCCATTGGCAATTTTCTTCTAGTCGTTCTTAAAACATTTTTAAAGTTAACAAATATTCCTTGTGCTGTCTCAGGGCGAAGATATATTTCTGATTTTGCATCTTCAGTTGTTCCCTGAAAAGTTTTAAACATTAAGTTGAATTTTCTAATTGCTGTAAAATTTAGTTTTCCACAAACTGGGCACACAATGTTATTATCATTAATGTATTTAACAGTTTCTTCATCTGTCCATCCATCCGCAATAACATCTTTTCCATGTTTTGTTGCCCATTCTTCTATTAACTTATCTGCTCTATGTCTAGTTTTACATTCTTTGCAATCTATTAATGGATCTGCAAAAGTACTTACATGCCCAGTTGTAACCCATACTTCTGGATTCATAAGTATTGCAGCATCTATTCCAACATTGTATTTGTTTTCTTGAACCATTTTCTTCATCCAAGCTTTTTTTATGTTGTTCTTAAGTTCTACACCTAGTGGTCCATAATCCCATGTATTTGATAAACCACCATATATTTCTGAACCTGCATAAACAAATCCTCTATTTTTGCATAATGCTACTAATTTTTCCATTGAATCTACCATATCTCGTATCCCCTTTTTGTGAGTTTTTACTGACATATTCTATTTTACTACAACCTTTATTTTTTTTCAATACAATTTTTAAAATTTTAAAACTTTTTCTTTTTTTTAAATTTTAAATATATAGTAACGATTTTGAAACAAAAAAATAACAATAACATATTTGAAATAAATTGTCATTGTTATTCTTGATTTACATATACTCTTTCGTTTGGTAGATACATATCTAGTTTTTCCCTTGCTGTTTCTTCTATATATTCTTTTGAATTCACATTTTCTTTCATCTTGTTAAGCTCGTCTTGATATTTTTGAGCTTGTTCTAATTTCTTCTCAATTTCTATATTGCTTGTTGCATATGTATTTAATATTTTTTGTTGATTACAAAAGGTTATAAATGCATATATTATTATACATACAATTATTAACCTCTTTATTAATTTTTTTATACTTTTCATTAATCCTCATTCTTCCTTTGCACAGATAATTACCTATATACTATTATATTTCTCCTTTTTTTCAAAAAATCCCCTTATTTTTTTATTTTTTTTACCTAAATTCCATAATTTTTTTCTAAAATTAATAAATATAACAAATATGTGTCGAAATATAATTCTTCTTATAGTATTAATTATTAACTTTATTGGATAAATTATTATTTTTTTCACTACATTTATTACAATAGTAAAAAAAATAATTATATACTTGCTTAAAGTAAGTATATACATTGTTGTTCCAAATATAATTCCTACTATCATAAAAAATCTTAATTCACCATCACAAAATCTATACATTGAATATATGATTATAATACCTGTTAATATCCAAAACACTATATCTTCTAAATATGTAACTATATCCTTAGTTTTAAATGTTTTTCTAAAAATCCTAAAAATATCAAATAATAATCCTATTATCATTCCTACAAGAGAAAACATAATAAAGAGATTTGCCTGATTACATGCCATTACAACTCACCTTATTTAAATATTTTTCCAAATATGCCTCCTTCACTTTTCGCTTGATGTTCACTGTATGCTAAATTATTAATTCTTCCCTCTACTATCACTTCTGTCGTATCTATGTTTAATTTATTAATTTTTAAATTTTCACCTTTAATAGTAAGTAATCCAAGTTCAGTTTCCATAATTACAACTTGGTCGTCAAAACTTAATACATCATTAACACCTGAAACATTTATTTTTTCTCTATTTTCTAATATTAAATTCTGTAATACTTCTACATTTGATGAGTTTATATTATCACTCATATTTCTTTTTTCCTCTACTATCATAAAACTTTCCTCCTTTTGTATATCTTTCCCTCTATATTTATATTCGTAGATAAACAAAATTAGAACATCTTTATTCAACTAAATCTTATTTCATTAGGAATTATTTCAAAAGCTTGACAGATATCTCTTTCATCATAATTTTCAAATTCATTTTCATCTACTAATTTAGATAAATTGCTTGCTTTGACCTCTATTTCTTCTATTATCTTACCATTAAATCTTTTCTTTCTAATTTTTAGTGGTTCATCCCAATTAATTATTGTGCTTTTTTCATATATATTAAATTCATTAATTATTTCTTTAGTAAAATCTACATTTATTATTATTTCAGCTTTTGATAAGCTTTTTCTTCTATTATTTGTTACATTTATTAAAATACCTTCTTCATTATATAATTTTTCTTCTATCTTTTTAAACTTGCTTATGTGGTTAGTTATTATATTAATTCTTCTAAATTCTTTTGCAAATTTATATATATATTCTTCTACCAAGCTATCGACTTCATTTACACAAATCCATATTTCTGATTCTTCTTTTTTCTTTTCTTTTAAAATCAAATCTACTATTTTATCTGTGCATCTTTTTAAAATCCACTTTTGACTGCATAAATTAAGATTATTACTATAGATTAACTTAACAAATTGTTCGTCTTCTTTTAATTTTTTTTCGATTACAACCTGTCTTACATTTTCTCTTTCTAATATTTTTTTTATTCTCTTTATAATCAGAGCTTTATTCTTCAAACCTAAATTTACTATTTTTTTGTTTATTATTATTCTATTATTTTCTCTAGTTATTTTTTTAATTCTTTGAAATAACCCTATTTTTTTATTTTCTTCAATAAAAATTGTTTTCATTAAATCACACCCAATCTTATTAAATAATATGATTTAATGAAAAAAATATTCAATAAAATAAAGGCCTTTATGAACTATACCCCAAAAAGTAGAGTAAAAAAAAAGACTTTAAAAAAAACCATAAATCTAATTTGATTTGTGGTTTTCTTCTTCATATTTTTTCTTATTTTTTTAAACTTAAAATTTTATATTTCATTACTCCTGCTGGAGCATTAACTTCAACAGTTTTTCCTTTCTTTTGTCCTAAAAGTGCTTTTCCTAAAGGAGATTCATTTGAAATTTTGTTTTCTGCTAAATTAACTTCTGTTGATCCAACAATCGTATAAGTAATATCTTCGTCAAATTCTAAGTCACGTACCTTTACAATATTACCTATTTGTACTGTTTCTAAGTCTATTTCCTTCTCATCTATTACTTTTGCATTTCTTATTTTAGCTTCTAATTCTGCTATTTCTTGTTCATTTTCCTGCTGTGCTGTTTTTGCTTCATCATATTCAGCATTTTCTGATAAGTCTCCAAATTCTTTTGCTACTTTTATCCTTTCTGCAATCTCTGTTCTTTTTTTTGTTTTTAAGAAGTTTAATTGCTCTTCAAGCTTGTTAAACCCTTCTTGTGTTAAAATTACTTCTTTTTCTTCCATATCTGTCCAAATCCTTTCTTTTTAATTACTTTCTAATTCTTTTATAAATTTATTTCTTTGGTTTTCAAAAATTACTGTTAGTGCAATTATTATTGAAATATATAATCCTGCTCCTATACTTACTGCAAGTCTACTAAAAGGTAATCTTGTAATTGAGATTATACTAAATAGTAATAACTCTGCAACAACAGGTGTAAGTATTGTTTTTATTGCTACTTTTTTCCACCCTATTATTTTGAATCTTACAACAAAATATATTAAAACCAATGCCAATGATATAATTGCTGGTGCTATATATTTTTTTATTACATCTTTTATTCTTGTAAATGGTATAGAAACTATTTCAATATTTTTACCTTCTAATTTTGTTCCATATTTTTCATTAAACTTTGTAACAATACTATCTCTTTGCTCTTCTGTAATATCTTTTGCAACGATTACTACTGCATTTCCAAATGTTTCTACACGTTGCACCATAAATCTAGTATTTCCTAATACTTCAGATGCTATACTTTCAATATCTGAAACTTCTATCCCTGTGTAATTTGTAAGTTCAATTTCTTTTCTTGGTGTAAATTGCATTTCTGTTCTAAATCCTTTTGTCTCCCAAACAGCAATACCTGCAATAATTATTAAACATATTATTATATATATAATTATATTTTTGTTTTTCATGTTCTTCCCCTCCTTGTATCTTAATCTAAAATGTGTTTAGTAACTGCCACATTGTACATCAAAATTAGTATTATTCCCCAAAACATAACCATTCCTACACTTGAAAGAGCTGTTATTGGAATGAATACAAATAATACTGATAATACAAAAATTGGTATTAATTTCATAATAATATCTAAAAATTCACTATAGTATTTTTTGTTATTGTACTCTACTTTTATTAACTTTAAATTAATTAAATAGTTTAGTACAAGTACTATTACTCCACCAGCAAATCCTTCCATTGCAATAGTTACATTAAATACTCTTATTAGTATTAAATATAAAGATGTAAATGCAATATAACATAGAGCTGCAAGTATTCCTCTTTTCTTGTATTTTATAATCATAAGTACCAATAATGCTGTCAAAATAACCCCAATAACTATTAATACATTCCTTATTGTACTTGTTTTTATTTCTGACTCTATATATCTATTTTCTGTCACTTTATATTTTAATGGCATTACTCCATTATTAAGTATATTTGATACCATTTGTGCTGAATTAAAAGACTCTTGAAGAGAAGCTGCATCTGTTGTAGGTTGCCCCATTCTTAGACTGATTTTTCCATCTGTAATCACTTCTTCAAAACTTGTTGATGTTATTTCATTTCCAGACATATATATAGTTACTTCTTTTTGTTCTGCTTTTTCTTCATCTTTGTTTTCTTCTTCCTTATCATCTTCTGTTTCGTCTTTTTCTTCTTCACTATTCTCTGTCTCTTTTATTTTTTTATATTCATTTTCACTTAAATCCTTTAAAACTTCTTTTCCTTTCTTATCAAAATGAATATCCAAATATGCAGCTGTACCAGCATCAGTAGAGCCATACATTACATTTGTTTCTTTTAAGTTTTCACTTGTTAGGAAAACTTTTGATGCATCTTTTGAGTCCTTTAATTCTATACTTCCAAGTTCAGTAATATTACTTACAACTTTATCTGTTATTGAGTTTTCTGGAATTTGAATATATATTTTTCCTGTTTCTTTATCCATGCTTAAATTATATTCTTGAATTCGCATAGCATTTAATCTTTTTTCTACTATATCTTTTGATTTTTCATAGTTTTCTATATTCAAGCTATCACTACTATTTACTTTTTCATCAGATTTTGTATATTTATTTGACTTTATACTAGAATCATCATATGAGTCAGTATCCCCAATTACTTTTTTATCAGAATCTAAAACTTTATTTGCATCACTTAATGTTAGTATTATTTCTCTATATCCTGTAAAGTCTTTTCCTAATGAAAAATCTTTTATCTCGTTATTCATATTTATAGGATTTTTCCATGGTAAATATATTCCTACCAATCCTATTAAAATAATAATTATAATAGCAATTATTTTTGTAATTAGTTTTATTTTTTTCATCTAAAATCCATCCCTTCTGTTTTACATATCTTTTTCGAATATTCATAAAATTGATTAATATATAAATTCTTACACTAATGTAAACAACATAAGATATATCCTTAAAAATTTATATATTAATCAACATCTATGTCTTTTATATTTTAGCTTATATCTTAAAAAATTTCAACCATTTTTTAAAATTTTCTTTAATTGTTTTTCTACTTCCATATTATGCTTTCTTGCATTAAACTTTTTTTCTATCCTATATCCATTATCTAAAAATTCTTTCATCGCCCTATATATACCTTTGGTGGTTTTTGTAGCTACTATTCCCCTTCCTGCTTGTATATCTTTATAGTCCGAAACATCTGTTGTGATAATTGGCTTATTAAATAAAAAACTTTCTAAAAATACTACTGGATATCCTTCATAATCAGATGAAAGAATTGTGCAATCTGAAATTTTATAATATGGATACGGATTGTCTTGTGAACCTTCAAATATTATATTTTGTGTAACATTGTATTTTTCTGCTAGATATTTATATTTCTCTGTATCTTTCCCATTTCCAACAAATATAATTCTAAACTTATAGTTTTCTCTTCGTAAAAGTGATGCTGCTTTGATAATTCTTGAAAGCTTTTTTTGAGATTCATCATGTCTACTAATATTTAAAAATGTAGTTATTTCTTGATTATATCTAATATGTATTTTTTCTTTTGCCAGTTCAAAAATTTTTGTACTATCTATAAAATTATTACAATAATATACATTTCTTTGTTCTGGAAATATTTCAGTAAAGCTTTCTTTTGCTGTTCTTGATACAAAAACTAGTTTTGAAAATTCATCATAATAAATATCTTCAAAAAAATCTCTTGTCTTTTGAATATCTCCCTTATTTAATGCTAAATAGTCGGCGTGACACCATAGAATTGAATTCCTTGAAGAAATTCTTGCTACAAAAGAATCTGGAATAGAATACGTTGCAAATGATATTGATACATCGAATTTATTTTTATATTTTAAAATAAATTTTATCTGTTTAAAAAAGTTTATTATTTTTCTTAAAAAAACAAATTTAACTTCTGATGGCTTAAATACTATAATCTTTATGCCTTTCTTAATTCTTTTTATAAGCCTTCCTTTTCTTTCTTCCAAAACCAAAGTAACATTGTATCCATTTTCTTCTAGATAATCTATTAAATTAATTAGTGACTTTTCTATTCCGCCAATTTTTAGATTTTTAGCAGCTATTAAAATCTTTTTCATTATTTTCCTTTCTTTTAAAATCTCAATTGTTTTTTAAAACAAAATTCCAAGCATCTCTGCACATATCTTCAAGTGTCTTTTTGGCAACCCATCCAATTTCTTCTTTTGCTTTACTTGCATCTGAATATAGTACAGGTAGGTCTCCTTCTCTTCTTGCAGCATAAACATATGGTACATCAACATTATTTACTCTAATAAAAGTATCTACCATTTCTTGAACAGTATATGGATTTCCTGTTCCTAAGTTATATACAAATATTCCAGATTTTTCTTTATCAAGCTTATCTAATACTTTTATATGTCCAATTGCTAAGTCAACAACATGTATAAAGTCTCTAGCACATGTTCCATCTTTTGTTTCTTTATAGTCATTTCCAAAAATATTCAAATGATCTATTTCTTTATTTGCTACCTTCATAATAAACGGCATTAGATTATTTGGAATTCCCTTTGGGTCTTCCCCAATTAATCCACTTTCATGTGCTCCTACTGGATTAAAATATCTAAGAAGTGCTATATCCCATTCATTATCTGCAAAATATAAGTCTTCTAATATTTTTTCAATTATTGATTTAGTAGTCCCATAAGGATTTGTAGTTTCTCCTCTTTTCATTGTCTCTATACATTTTCCATTTCCTTGTGCTCCATATACGGTTGCAGAAGAACTAAATATAAATTTCTTTACATTGTATTTTTGCATCGTCTCTAACAATACAATTGCTCCAGATACATTGTTGTGATAATATTTTAAAGGTTCTTTTACAGATTCTCCTACTGCTTTAAAACCTGCAAAATTTATTACAGACTCTATCTCATTTTCTTCAAATACTTTTTCTAATTTTTCTCTATCTAAATAATCTATATTATAAAATTTAACATCTTTTCCTGTTATCTTTTTAATTCTATCTACTACATCAGGCTTACTATTTGCTAAGTTATCTACTATCACAACCTCTTTTCCTGAATTTAATAATTCAACTACTGTATGGCTTCCAATATATCCTGTACCACCTGTTACTAATACTTTTTTCATATTTTCCACTTTCCCTTCTATTGTTATTTTTTATTTTACTTTCTGTGGTTATTTTACTACATCATCCTTAAAAATTCAACTATAATCAATATAGTTTTTATTATTTTGTTAAATTATCTCTTATAGAATACTTATAATTTAAATCATTACAAAAAATATGGTATAATTAAAATGATACAGGGCAATTACCAATAGCAAAAAGGAGGATTTATGTTAAACTTATTTTTAGCTTTTACACTAACCTTTCGAATTGGCCACGATTGGCGTACAACTACAAACTTTGGAAAGTTGTTTTATTTAACGCTAATTGCGTCTAATATAATTATAGCTTTTCGATATTGAAAAATTAGCTGTCCTAAAACGGACAGCTAATTTTTTACATACTCATAATTTATAAAAAACAAGCAAAATAACTATCTTTACCTTGCTTGTTTTTTAATTATAATTTATCTTTTTATTTTTTTGAATCTTCTTTCTATTTAATTATTCTGCAGCATTGATATCTGAACCCTCTTCTAATTTTTGCTCTGTATTAATATGAATGTTTTGATATTTTTTCATTCCTGTCCCTGCTGGGATTAATTTACCAATAATAACATTTTCTTTTAATCCGATTAAATCGTCTTCTTTTCCTTTTATAGCTGCTTCTGTAAGAACTCTTGTTGTTTCTTGGAATGAAGCTGCAGAAAGGAATGAATCTGTCGCAAGAGATGCTTTTGTAATACCAAGTAACACTCTCTTTCCTTTAGCTGGTTTTAATCCCTGTGCTTTTAATTCTGCATTTTTGTCTGCAAATTCATACATATCAACTAATGTTCCAGGGAACATATCAGAATCTCCATTATCGTCGACTCTAACTTTCTTAAGCATTTGTCTTCCTATAACTTCGATGTGTTTATCGTTGATATCAACACCTTGATTTCTATATACTTTTTGAACTTCTGTTGTTAAATATTCATAAACTCCTTCTGGTCCTTTTATAGCTAAAATATCTGATGGATTGATTGATCCTTCGATTAATGGATCTCCCGCTTCAACCATATCTCCATTTTCTACTTTCATTTTAGAACCAAATGGAATTGTATATGTCTTAGAATTATCATCAGAAGTTACAACAACTTCTTTCTTCTTCTTTGTTTCTTTCACTTTAACTTTTCCCGCAATTTCTGTAATTACAGCTAATCCCTTTGGTTTACGAGCTTCAAATAACTCTTCAACTCTTGGAAGACCTTGTGTAATATCTGTACCTGTAGCACCACCAGCGTGCTTTGTATTCATTGTAAGCTGTGTACCAGGTTCACCAATTGATTGTGCTGCAACAATACCAATTGACTCACCAATATTAACTAAATCATGTCTAGCTAATCCCATACCATAGCATTTTTGGCATACACCATGTTTTGAACGACAAGCTAAAACTGTACGAACTTCTACTCTTTCAATTCCCGCTTCAACTATTTTGTCTGCTATTTCGTCAGTAATCATTGTGTTTGTATCAACTATTACTTCCTTAGTTTCTGGATTAATAACATCTTTTGTTACAAATCTTCCAACTAATCTTTCTTGAATTTTTTCAATTAATTGATTTCCATCTTTAATATCATATACCCAAAGTCCTTCTGTTGTACCACAATCATGATCTCTTACTATTATTTCTTGTGCAACATCTACCAGTCTTCTTGTTAAATAACCAGAGTCTGCTGTTCTTAAAGCTGTATCTGCAAGACCTTTTCTCGCTTGGTGTGAAGAAATAAAGTATTCAAGTGCATCAAGACCTTCAGCAAATGATGCCTTAATAGGAATCTCGATAACCTTTCCTGTTGTTCCTGCCATAAGTCCTCTCATACCTGCAGCTTGTCTTAATTGATTTAAGTTACCTCTTGCTCCAGATTTAACCATTAAGTTTATAGGGTTTAGTGGTTCTAATCTTTCTTCTAGAGACTTACCAACCTTTGTAGTTGCATTATTCCAAATATTAACTACCTCTTTAAATCTTTCATCATTAGTAATTAAACCTCTTCTATATTGCTTTCTGATATTTTCAACTTGTTCTTCTGCTTCTGCTAAAATCTCAGGCTTATCTTCTGGAACTTTAACATCTTCCATAGAATATGTAAGACCAGATCTTGTTGAAAACTTAAATCCTTTGTCTTTTACGTTATCTAATAAAGATGCTGATACTGCCAATCCATGAACTTTAATACATGTATCAATTAATTTTCCTAATTTCTTTTTATCAACAGGAAAATCTATTTCATATTGGAACATTTCATCAGGATTTGTTCTATCTTTATATCCTAAATCTTGTGGAATTCCATCATTATATATTATTCTTCCAACTGTTGTTTCTATTTTCTTAGATTTTAATTCTCCATCTATTTCTAATGTTCTTCTTACAAATATTTTTGCATGCATTCCTACTTCATGATTTTCATAAGCCATAATTGCTTCTTCTGGATCTTTGAAGTATTTTCCTTCTCCAAGTTCTCCTGGAACTTCCATTGTTAAATAATATCCACCGAAAACCATATCTATTGTAGGTACAGTAACTGTTTTTCCATCTTGTGGTTTTAGCAAGTTATTTGTAGAAAGCATCAAAAATCTTGCTTCAGCTTGTGCTTCTGGTGATAATGGTAAGTGAATAGCCATTTGGTCACCATCGAAGTCTGCGTTAAATGCCGTACAAACTAATGGATGAAGTTTAATCGCTCTTCCTTCTACTAAAACTGGCTCAAATGCTTGAATACCAAGTCTGTGAAGTGTTGGAGCACGGTTAAGCATTACTGGGTGGTCTTTTATAACCTCTTCTAATATTCCCCATACTTCTGGTCTTAATCTTTCTACCATACGTTTTGCATTCTTAATATTATGTGCTATTCCACGTCCTACTAATTCTTTCATTACAAATGGTTTAAATAATTCTACTGCCATTTCCTTTGGAACACCACATTGATATATTTTAAGTTCAGGTCCAACAACGATAACTGAACGTCCAGAATAGTCAACACGTTTTCCAAGTAAGTTTTGACGGAAACGTCCTTGTTTACCTTTAAGCATATCAGAAAGAGATTTTAAAGCTCTTCCTCCAGCTCCTGTAACAGGTTTTCCACGTCTTGAATTATCAATTAGTGCATCAACTGATTCTTGTAGCATTCTTTTTTCATTTCTTACTATAATTTCAGGTGCTTCTAATTCAATTAATCTTTTTAATCTGTTATTTCTATTTATAACTCTTCTATATAAGTCATTTAAGTCAGATGTAGCAAATCTTCCTCCATCCAATTGAACCATTGGTCTTAAATCTGGTGGAATTACAGGTACTACATTCATAACCATCCATTCAGGTCTATTTCCTGATATTCTAAATGACTCTACTGTATCTAGTCTTTTTAATAGTTTTAATCTTTTTTGTTCTGTTGATTTTGAAATTTCTTTCTTTATTTTACTAGATAATTGGTCTAAATCTATTTCTTCTAATAGAACTCTTAAACTTTCTGCTCCCATTCCTGCCTTAAATGAATCTTTTCCATATTTTTCTACTGCTTCATGATACTCTTTTTCTGTTAAGACTTGTGCTTTTTCTAATCCTGATGTTCCTTTGTCTGTTACTATATATGAAGCAAAGTATATAACTTTTTCAAGGTTTCTTGGTGAAATGTCAAGCATTAAAGCTATACGACTTGGTATTCCTTTAAAATACCAAATATGTGCTACTGGTGCTGCAAGTTCTATATGTCCCATTCTCTCACGTCTAACTTTTGATTTTGTAACTTCTACACCACATCTATCACATACTACTCCTTTATATCTTACTCTTTTGTATTTACCACAATGGCACTCCCAGTCCTTTGTTGGTCCAAATATTCTTTCACAGAACAATCCATCTCTTTCTGGTTTTAATGTTCTGTAATTAATTGTTTCTGGTTTTTTTACTTCCCCTTTTGACCATTCTCTGATCTTCTCATCAGATGCAATTCCTATTTTTAGTTTATTAAATGCTTCCTCCATTTAATAAAGCCCCTCCTTTATTTAGGTTTTGTTTTGGCATAAACTAATTTTGAAAATCCACCGCTGTTGCAGACTTTGTTGTCTTTCAAAATTAGTCTAATAGCCTATATTCAATTATATATTCTCTTCTATAAATACTTTTTTACATATATCTGTTTAATTGCCATATAAATGGCTTTTACTTAAATCCAGTTTTCTATAATCATACACAACTCTGTTATTTCTTGCACTTTCCTAACGTCCATAATCTGTCTTAGTAGATTCTCGTTCATCTTCAACTTTTTTATTTTGACTGTTCATTTGCTTTTTCCTTTTTCGTGAAATATGTGGTTTCTTTGCTTTTCTGTCAATTTCTTTTTTACTGATTACTTTATCTTTAACCTCTTTTTCTGTTAATTTCACATACCATTCTCTACCTAAACTATGTTCAGCTCTAATTATTCCTTCTGTCACTAAATCCACTATAAGTTGACTAAAGCAATCTTCCGACCCATATGGTGCATCTGCTTGTATATTAGCTAAAGTATCTAGCTTTAATCTACCTCTAAAATCTAAAGGTATGATTTCGTCTTTTTCAAAGTTTCTTAGTATGTATTTTTTCATTGCTATGTAGTATTCACTATTACGGATATCGTTCCTTTTTTTTCATAATATTCTATTTCATAATCATGCACAGATTATTCACTCCCTCTATTCCTCCTCATCAAAGGAATCATTAATGCTCAAAACCCCTTGTTTTTTCTTTATTAAGTCTATTTATTTTGGCTTCTTTTCTAGCTTTTATTTTAGCAGCTTTTTGCTGTTGTCTAAATTTTTTATTTTTATCAAGATTTTTTTTTGCTTTAGCTTTAGGTTCTTCTTTTTCTAATTTAGTTGTATTTTCGGTTACTCTAACATACTGATCCCCTAACTTACTATAAATACCAATTTCAACTAAATCATTCATAGCTAACTGACAAATTATGCATTTAATTGGTTCTGAGAAACATTCATTTATTGAATATAATCTATGTACTGTTTCAAAAATCTGATACCTACCTTGCCAATCATAAAATACTATATCTCCCTTATCATAGTGCTCCAATAAATAAGCTTTGATTCTTTTATAAGATGTGGTTTGGCGAATTTCATTATTCTCTTCTTCAATCATATATCTATTCCTCCTCATCAAAGAAATCGTCTTCACCTTCATCTTCTAGTTCATCAAATAATTCATCATCATCTATTCCATCGTCAAATTCTTCGTCATCTTCAAGGAGTTCTCCATCTTCGTCTTCATCATCGACATAGTTTTCTTCAATTTCACTATCTACTGCAATATCTGAATTTTCTCCACTAATCATCTTTTTGTGTTCATCAATATTGAAGTCTACTGCATCTTCTATATCTTCTTTTAGTTCAAGTTCTTTATCATCATCATATAGTCTAATGTTTAATCCTAATGCTTGTAGTTCTTTTACTAATACTTTGAAGCTCTCTGGTATTCCTGGTTCAGGAATATTTTCTCCTTTAACTATAGCTTCATAAGTTTTAACTCTTCCTACTACGTCATCAGATTTAACTGTAAGCATTTCTTGTAATGTATATGCTGCACCATAAGCTTCTAGTGCCCAAACTTCCATCTCTCCAAATCTTTGTCCACCAAATTGTGCTTTTCCTCCAAGTGGTTGTTGAGTAACAAGTGAGTATGGTCCAGTTGAACGAGCATGGATCTTATCATCTACTAAGTGGTGTAATTTAAGCATGTATTGAACACCTACTGTAACTGGCTTATCAAATGGCTCACCTGTTCTTCCATCATAAAGAATTGATTTTCCATCTACTGATAATCCTGTTTCTTTTAATAGCTGTTCGATTTCTGCTTGGTCTGCTCCATCAAATACTGGTGTTGCTATTTTCCATCCTTTTTCTCTTGCTACCATTCCTAAATGAACTTCTAAGATTTGTCCTAAATTCATACGAGAAGGTACACCTAATGGATTTAATAGGATATCGATTGGTGTTCCATCTGGCATAAATGGCATATCCTCTACTGGTAAAATTCTTGAAACAACACCTTTGTTTCCGTGACGTCCTGCCATTTTATCTCCTACTGAGATTTTTCTCTTAGTAGCAATATATACTCTAATTACTTGATTTACTCCAGGTGCTAATTCATCAGAATTTTCCCTAGTAAATATTTTAACATCTACTATTGTTCCAGCCTCTCCATGTGGAACTCTTAAAGATGTATCTCTTACTTCTCTTGCTTTTTCTCCAAAGATAGCCCTTAATAGTCTTTCTTCAGCTGTAAGTTCGGTTTCTCCTTTTGGAGTAACTTTTCCTACTAAAATATCTCCAGTTCTAACTTCAGCACCAATTCTTATAATTCCATTTTCATCTAAGTCTTTTAATTGGTCATCTCCAACATTTGGAATATCTCTTGTTATTTCTTCTGGTCCTAATTTTGTATCACGACATTCACAATCATATTCTTCAATGTGAATTGATGTAAATACATCTTCCTTAACAAGTCTTTCACTAAGCAAAACAGCGTCCTCATAGTTATATCCTTCCCATGTAGAGAAAGCAATAAGTACGTTTTTACCAAGTGCCATTTCACCATTTTGTGTAGAAGGTCCATCTGCTATTGCATCACCCTTTTTAACTTTTTCACCAACTACTACAATAGGTTTTTGATTTATACATGTACCACCATTTGTTCTTTTGAATTTACGTAAATGGTGTGTAACTGTTTTTCCATTTTTATATTTAACAGTAATTGAATCTGCAGAAACATGTTCTACAACTCCATCATCTTCTGCTAATACTAATATTCCAGAGTCTTTTGCAGCTCTGTATTCCATACCTGTTCCAATCATAGGTGAATCTGTAATCATAAGTGGAACAGCTTGTCTTTGCATGTTTGCACCCATTAGAGCACGTTTTGCATCATCATGTTCTAAGAATGGTATCATTGCAGCTGCAATTGAAACTAATTGTTTTGGAGATACGTCCATATATTGAACTTCATCTCTTTCAACTTCCATTATTTCGTTACCATATCTTACTCTTACTCTTTTATTTGCAAATGTTCCATCTTCTGCAAGTGGTTCTGAAGCTTGTGCTATATAGTACTTATCTTCTGCATCTGCACTCATATATTCAACTTCATCAGTTGGTTTATGAGTTTTTGGGTCTATTTTTCTATATGGCGTTTCTATAAATCCATATTCATTTATTTGTGCATATGATGTAAGTGCTGATATAAGTCCAATGTTTGGTCCTTCTGGAGACTCTATTGGACATAATCTACCATAGTGTGTGTAGTGAACGTCACGAACTTCGAATCCTGCTCTTTCTCTAGACAAACCACCAGGTCCTAATGCTGAAATTCTTCTTTTATGTGTTAATTCAGAAAGTGGATTTGTTTGATCCATGAATTGTGAAAGTTGTGAACTTCCAAAGAATT
>CAMKSF010000008.1 GCA_946415375.1 uncultured Clostridia bacterium | reverse complement strand
TGAAGTTAATTACTAAAACTTGCCATTCATCTATGTATTTTTGAGTGTGCTTTAAAAATATATAAAATTTTGTATAAAGTATTGCAAAAAAGATAATAATGTAATATAATACAAAATGTAATAAATATGTTATCAATTTTCTAGTGATGATGACTATTTTGGTAATACCTGTTCCCATTCCGAACACAGAAGTCAAGCAGAATAGTGCCGAAGATACTTGCGAGTTACCTTGCCGGGAAAATAGGTTATCGCTAGATTTTATATATGCCTCGTTAGCTCAGTTGGTAGAGCGCTCGGCTGTCGAGCAGGTTTTTAACCAAAGAGTTAGCAGCTCTATATGGAAACATATAGATGAAGAAGGTGGCTAATTCGGTGAAACTCTTAACAGCTATATAGCTGAAGACAACACCGAGCAAGGCGTAAGCTATGTGTAGAGACTTTACACCACCTACCTAAGTCATATGATATGGTAAAGAGCAAGTCCAGACTACAAACTATATTTATATAGTGTTAATGAAAATTAATGTAGTGCGTAACCGATAGGTCGCAGGTTCGAGCCCTGCACGAGGCGCCAAAAATATAGACTTTGAGTACTTTTACTCAAGGTCTATGTATGTTTATAAGCTAGTATTTTCAATGTTTTTAGATTTTTTACAATTTTCAAATATAATTAAATATCTTTAAAATTTCTCGGCGCTACTGTAACTTTGACTGTATTAAAAAAAAAATTGACTTTTTTTGAAGTTTATGATATAATAATATTATATAAAACGATAGAAAGAGATGCAAAACATCCTCGTCTGAAAATCATTGTTACAAGAAAAAAGTAATTTTTTTTCTCAAGGATAATGAGCGAAAAAAATCTTGGTAACAGAGTAACTCCCTAGTTTGGGAGTTTTTTATTTTTTAAATATTTACTACTATAACTTGACTGTAACTAGCAAAAAATAGATTTTTATAAATGTTGATAAATAGCCTGTTTTAGGACGATTTATTATAAATCGAGTAAAACACGAGGCGCCAAAGTAACAGATAAGTAATTATCTGTTATTTTTTTATTTACAAATAAAAAAATAATGATATAATAGTTTTAATTATGGGGGGATTTAAATGGGAATTATAAATGATGCATTTGAAGCATTTAGATTTAAAGATACTATATTTTATAAAGAAGTAAGTGATTTACAAGATAAATATGATGCTTTAAAAAAATTAAATGAAGAATACCCAAATAATGAAGAATTATTAAATGAAATATATATTGTAAAAAAAGGTTTAGATGGAGAAAACGAAATTGCTTATGAGCTAAAAAAGCTAATATTGGAATGTATGTATTGCGTGATATAAAACTAAAATATGAAGATTTAACTGCACAAATTGACTATGTAATTATTACACCAATATATATATACTATATTGAGTGCAAAAATCTTATCGGAAATATTACTGTTACTGATAAAGGAGATTTTATTAGAGAATATACATTTAATGGTAAGAAAATAAAAAAAGGTATATACTCACCACTAAGGCAAGTTGAAGCACAAAGAGAAGTGGTAAGAAAAATTTGGGAAAAGAACACATCTAATGTGATAAAGCTTTTTGCAGCTAATAAGTTTAATCATTATAGAAGAGTTATTGTAGTTGCAGCTAATCCGGATACCATACTTAATACCAACCAAGCACCAAAAGAAATAAAATATAAAATATTGAGAGCAGATACATTAGTAAAACAGATTGAATATGATTTTAATCATAGAGAAAGCGATGAAATTCTAGATTCACAGAAGAAAATGGAAGAATTAGCAAAATCATATGTTAATTTATCAATAAAAGATAAAATTAATTATTATGAGTTTTATAAGAATAAATATTGTAATAATGATAAGAAAATAAATAAGGAAGAATTAAAAGAGAGATTAATAGGATTAAGAACAAATAGGTCGAAAGAAATGAATATACCTGCTTATTATGTTTTTACTAATGATGAACTAGATAAATTACTAGAATTAATGCCTAAAACAATTGAAGAATTAAAAAAAGCAAATATTCTTTCACCTGTAAAAATAAAGGTACATGGAAAGTATATTATAAATACGATTAATAATAAAAATGGTACGACTGTACTATGACTGTAACTGATATTATTTAGATTTATAAAATGTTAATATATTAAGCTTTTAGGATTTAAAATAAAGAAAGAGGGTAAAGTTAGTATGAAGATTGTAAAAAGAATTTTATTAATAAATATAATATTTTTTATATCATTATTGATATTTAGTATTAATAACAAAGTATTTGCAGAAGAAAAAATAGATGAAATTGCAGATTTTAATTATATTCCAAAAAGAGAATATTTATTTGTAGAAAATGATAATGGACATTTTAATATTGACGCCAACGGAAATAAATATTTTCATTATAATATGTTACAAGGCGAGGATACTATAGAGATTATATATAAAGATGGAACAAAGCATATATATAAATATGATGGAGGTTATGATGATAACTATAATAGATATGTAGATTTAAAAGGGAATAGATTATGGTATAAAGGGGCAGATGATGATAACACAAGACTAAAGTTTGCATATCCTGATCAATGGAAAGAGCATTGGAAAGTTGGTACATATTATGCTACGATGGAAGCTTTTGGTATAAAAAAGAAAATACCAATTACAGTTGTAGAGACTCCTGTAAAATCTATAAAATACATTCCAGTATCTAATGTACGCTATACTAGTAATGGAAGTAGGTCTTATTTGACACAGCATGGTGTATTCTTTACATTTGGATGTCAAACAGGAGATAAACTAGAAGTAGAATATAAAGATAATACAAAGAAGATTTATACATATAATAAAGGAATTTATAATCATAATTATGGAATTTATTATAGTGGATACTATGATGATGAAGATTGGGGAGAGTTTTTTGATGATGAAGGAAATGGAATAGAGTGTCCTGTTAGAATTACTGTTGATCAATTTTATAATAATAAATGGAAATTAGGAAAAAATAATTATTTAACTGTTAGATTTTTAGGAGTTGAATACAAAGCACAGATAGAATTGGTAGAAGATGAGCATAGATATGAAACTGAAACTACTAAAAAGGGAGACATTTTAGATAAATGTTGTTTTTGTGGAAATATAAAAACTTGTTTTCCAAAAAAAGTAAAACTATCAAAAAAATCATTTAAATACAACCAAAAAGTACAAAGGCCAACTATTATTATAAAAGATGGTAATGGAAAGACAGTAAATAAATCAAACTATACTATTACATATTCGAATAAAAATAGTAAAAAGGTAGGAGAATATACAGTAAAAATTAAATTTAAAGGTAAATATAAAGGAACAAAAAAACTTACATATCAAATAAAACCAAAAACAGTATCTATAAAGAGAATAACAAGTGGAAGCAAAAAAATTACAGTAAAATGGAATAAAAATACTACACAAACAACAGGATATCAAATACAATATGCCATCGATAGTACATTTTATAGTGATGAAAATAAAATAAGGATTAAGGGGAATAAAATCACATCAAAAACAATAAAGAATTTAAAGAAAAACAAAAAGTATTATGTTAGAATACGAACATATAAAAAAGTAAAGGGAAAGAAAATCTATTCAAGTTGGAGTAAAGTTTTAAAAGTTAAAACAAAATAAACTATATACTATTAAAAAATAGCAGGTTATATTATCTGCTGTTTTTTATTTTTTACTTGCTTTCTAACAAAAAATGTTGTATAATAAAATACTAAGTTTTTTACAAAAGAATGAGATGAAATAAAAAATATAGAATGGAGGTATATTATGGGATTAAAAGTGGGAACCGTTAAAATTGAAAAATATAATCCAAATTGGGAATTAGAATTTTATAAAGAAAAAGAAGATTTAGCTAAAATATTTGGTAATTTAGCAACTGAAATAGAACACATTGGATCTACATCAGTTAAAGGTCTTTCAGCAAAACCTATTATTGATATTGCTGTTGCATTAAAAAAGCTAGATGATTTTGAAAAAGTAAAAGAAAAATTCCAAAAAGAACCATATTCAGTAAAAGAAGATAGTGATGAAGATGAAATTTTGATTAGAAAAGGTGCAGAAGATAATAGGACTCATTTTATTCATGTAATGGAAATAAATAGTAAAAGATATAAAGATACAATTATATTTAGAAACTATTTAAGAAAACATGAAGAGGCTATGAAAGAATATGAATCATTAAAAAAGGAATTAGCAAAAAAGTATGCAGATAATAGAAAGATGTATACTAGTTCTAAAAATGAATATATAGATAATATTATTAAAAAGGCATATAAAGAGAAAGGTGTATAATAATATTTTTAATTATTAGAGTTAAGTAGTGTAATAGTTGCTAAAGTATCTCCGAAGTTGTACAAAAAATACTGATAGTAATGATATTTCTTCTGGTGTTTTATCTTTGGAAATTGTACAAGCAAGTGCAGAAATTAAACTTACTAATTCACAACTTTGCATAAAAATACTCCTTTGTATATGATATGAAAAAATTGTTGAAATGTTAAAATCTTAAAATATAAAAGGAAAAGTGAAAGCAATGATAAGAAAATATAGAGAAGATGAAATAGAAAAGTTAACTGATATATTGATGAATGATGGTGTAATTGCAGTGCCAACAGATACAGTTTATGGTTTATGTGCAAAAATAAATTCAAAAAAAGCATATGAAAAACTAATAAAGGTAAAAAAACGTCCATTAAATAAGTTGTTTCCTATTATGTGTGCAGATGAAATGCAATTAAGAAGCATTGCAAAAGTAAATAGTAATGCAGAAAAAATAATAAATGCATTAATGCCAGGACCTATTACTTTAGTTTTAGAAAAAAAATGTGATTTTCTTAAGGATATTATTAAAAGTAATACAATTGCAGTTAGATTGGCTACTTCGCCATTTTTAGAAGAACTAATAAGAAATATAAAAGAGCCTGTTTTTATGACAAGTGCAAACATAAGTGATGAACCTGTATGTGAAAGTATAGAAGAAATTGAAAGAAAATGTCTTAATATAGACGGAATAGTGAAAAGTGATATTCCAAATGGAACTGCAAGTACAATAATAGATTGTACCTCAAAAGAAATAAAGATAATAAGAGAAGGACCAATTTCAATAGATCAGATTAAAGAAATTATAAATAGTTGAGTATATATGAAAATATAGATAATTGAATTTGTTCACTAAAAATTCACAATTAATTAGCACTCTACTATTGACTTTGCTAAAAATAGTGGTATAATATAATTGTAATAGGAAATATTACATATATGTGAATACCCTTAAAAAGAGTATCAACACATAAAAAAAATTAAAAGGAGTGATTTTTATGATGATGATACCAAGAAGAAGGAATGAATTTGATTTATTCGATGATTTTTTTAGAGGAGATGATTTCTTTCCAAGAAGAGAACAATCTTTAATGAAAACAGACATTAAGGAAAAAGGTGATAAGTACATTATTGAAATGGATTTACCAGGATATGAAAAACAAAATATAAATCTTGAATTAAAAGATGGATATTTAACAGTTTCAGCAAAAGTTGAAAAAGAAAATAATAATAATGAAGATGAAAGATATGTTCATAAAGAAAGATTTTATGGAGAATGTTCAAGAAACTTCTATGTTGGAGAAGACGTAACAGAAGAAGAAATATTTGCAGAATTTAAAAATGGAATTTTAAAAATTAATATTCCTAAAAAAGAAGCAAAAAAAGAATTGCCAGAAGCTAAAAAAATTGAAATTCAATAAGTATATAAAAGCAAGTAATTATTGAAAATTACTTGCTTTTATGATATTATAGAATAAATATAAATTTATTTAAGTGAGAGGATAATATGAAAAGAAAAAATATTTTAGTTATAAGTGTAATTATTATTTTTATTATTTTTCTAATAATTTTTTTATTTCAAAAAATAAGAAAAATAGATAATGATATAAAAGAAGAAAATGAAATTTACAATGAGAATATAATAGGGTTTGATGAAAATAGGAATATTGAAGCTAAAAATAATGAAGTTAATGGAATACTTCAATCAGTTGATGATTTATCATTAAAGGATGTAGATGGTAAAAAAACGAATTTTACATTTATTTATATGAATGAAGTATTTAATGCGACTTATACAAAAGATAATTGGCATATAGAAGATTCATATAAAATTAATAATAAAAATGACATTACTATAATATGTAAGGCATTAACAGATATTTATCCTATTCATGGAAAAGATATGAAATCTTTTAGAACAATTGATGATTTAGTATATGAATGGGTACAACATAATATTGCTTATGATTTTCTTCCAGATCAAAGTAAGTGGAAAGAAAATGCTAGAAGTGTTGATTTAGATCCGGAAGACCAAGGGAGAAGTATTGAAGAAATATATGAAGCAAGGACAGGGAAGAAGTTTAATTTAACAGATATTAAATAAAGAGGAGATATGTTATAATCTCCTCTTATTATTTTATATTATTATAAAGATATTTTATCAACGAAATTTATTATATTAGATGCATTTACTACTTTATCATATCCTTCTTCATTAATTCTAATTAAAGTAGGTGCAGACATAACATCATATTTTTGTGTTAGTCCTGGCATTTCTTCTGCATCAATAAATTCATAAGCTACATTTTTTTCTTTAAGTTTTTTCTTTGCGATTTCACAATTAGGGCATGTTTTTGTTCCAAATAGTAAATATCCTTTTACTCCATTTGTTTTTGTAGATTGTTTAGTTTCTTCTTTTTTTTCTACTTTTTCTGTAGATTTTGTGTCACATGCTTTTTCTTCATCAATTTTATATTCTTTACGCATTTCATATTCTTTTGTCTTTCCATCATTCCAGTTATTAACTGGTCTGTAATATCCAGTTATTCTTGAATATACTTCAGTAGATTCTCCACATACAGGGCATTTTTTTACTTCTCCAACAATGTATCCGTGGTTTTTACAAACAGAATATGTTGGTGACATTGTATAATATGGTAGTCTATAATTTTCTGCAATTTTCTTAACAAGAGAAGCACATGCTTTCCAATCTGGAATTCTTTCTCCTAAGAAGCAGTGGAATACAGTTCCTGATGTATATAGTGTTTGAAGTTCATCTTGAATATCTAATGCTTTAAATAAATCATCTGTAAATCCAACAGGTAGGTGAGAACTATTTGTATAATATGGTGTATCATCATTAGAAGCTGTTATAATATCTGGATAAAGTTCTTTATCTTTTTTAGCTAAGCGATATGAAGTAGATTCAGCAGGAGTTGCTTCTAAGTTATATAAATCTCCATATTTTTCTTGGTAATCAGATAATTTTTCTCTCATATAGTTTAATGTTTTCTTTGTAAATTCTTGAGCTTCTTTTTCTGTTAAATCTTTTTTTAGCCAGCTAGCATTTAAGCAAGCTTCATTCATTCCAACTAAACCAATTGTAGAGAAGTGATTATTAAATGTTCCAAGATATCTCTTTGTATATGGATATAATCCTTCATCTAATAATTTTGTAACAACATCTCTTTTCATTTTTAATGATTTAGCTGCTAAATCCATTAATTTAGTTAATCTTTCAAAATAATCTTTTTCATCTTTAGCTAAATATGCAAGTCTTGGCATATTAATTGTAACAACACCAATTGATCCTGTTGATTCTCCTGAACCAAAGAAACCACCACTCTTTTTTCTTAGTTCTCTTAGGTCTAATCTTAGACGGCAGCACATTGAACGAACATCGCTTGGTTCCATATCAGAATTTATATAATTTGAGAAGTAAGGTGTTCCATATTTTGCTGTCATTTCAAATAATAATTTATTATTTTCTGTTTCTGAGAAATCAAAATCTTTTGTTATTGAATATGTTGGGATAGGGTATTGGAATCCTCTTCCATTAGCATCTCCTTCAATCATTATCTCTATGAATGCTTTATTTACCATATCCATTTCTTTTTGACAATCTTTATATTTGAAGTTTTGTTCAACACCACCAACAATAGCATTTAATTCTGCTAAGTCATTTGGAACTGTCCAATCTAGAGTTATATTTGTAAATGGAGCTTGAGTTCCCCAACGAGATGGAGTATTTACACCATATATGAAAGATTGTAATGCTTGTTTAACTTCTTTATATGTTAAATTATCTATTTTTACAAATGGTGCAAGATAAGTATCAAATGATGAAAATGCTTGTGCACCAGCCCATTCATTTTGCATAATTCCAAGGAAGTTAACCATTTGATTTGCAAGTGTAGATAAGTGTTTAGCAGGAGATGATGTTATTTTTCCTGGAACTCCACCTAAACCTTCTTTAATTAATTGTTTTAAACTCCATCCAGCACAATATCCTGTAAGCATAGATAAATCGTGAATGTGAAAATCACAATTTTTATGAGCATTTGCTATTTCTTGATCATATACTTCTGACAACCAATAATTAGCTGTAATTGCACCACTGTTGTTAAGAATTAATCCTCCAACTGAATATGTAACAGTTGAATTTTCTTTTACTCTCCAATCTGCAACTTTTAAATAGCTATCTACAACATTTTTATAATCTAATACAGTATTTTTTACATTACGCATTTTTTCATGTAGTTTACGATATAATATATATGCTTTGGCTACATCTACATAATCACCTTTTATTAATACACTTTCAACACTATCTTGAATGTCCTCAACACTTATAACGCCATCTTTTACTTTACTTTCAAAATCTGATGTTACCTTTATTGCTAAAAAATCAATTACATCATTATCATATGTTTTTTCTGATGCTTCAAAAGCCTTTTTCATAGCCTCTGATATCTTATTAATTTCAAAATTTACTAGTTTTCCATTTCTTTTTCTTACTTTGTACATTTTTATACCCCTTTCTCAATTCCGCGAATATATACATTCGCATAGTTTTTTAAAATTTCATTCCATAAAATTAATTTTTCTTCTGTAAATGATGTTAAACTTTTATCTAACACATTATCACTATTTTTAAAATTTTGTAAATAGTATTTGCTATTACCAATAAGCTCTATAATTTCAAATATATCTTGTATTGTATGATATTCATTAATAATGGTTGTCCTAAATTCATAGTCTATATGATTTTGTTTTAAAAAATTAATACTATTTATTATATTTTCAATATTTAAATTTTTTACACCTGATGTTAAATCATATTTGCTAAAACTATTTTTTATATCCATTGCAACATAATCAATTAATTTATTTTCTACTAATTCTTTTAATAAATTAAAATTTATACCATTTGTATCAAGTTTTATATCTAATCCTATATTTTTGACTTTTTTAATAAACTCTTTTAAATCTAATTGTAATGTTGGCTCTCCACCAGAGATGGTTACACCATTTAAAATATTCTTTCTTAAAGATAAATATTCTAAAATTTCTTTTTCATCTATTAAGTTATTTGCGTCCATAGGGATTAATGTTGAATTTTGACAAAATGGACATTTAAGATTACATCCTTGTGTGAATATTATACAAGATATGTGGTTTGGATAGTCTTGTAAGCTTATTTTCTCATATCCTGCAATCCTCATTTTACCTCCTTCTTTTGTTTGTTGTATAAAAATTATAATGATAAAAAAAATAAAAAACTGTTGCAATTGCAACAAAATAAAAAATAATTTTATAAAAATTTTTAAAGCCTAATTTATAGCCTTTTTTTGAATAAAAAAATTTTTAAACCCTTAAAAATTGCTATTTTATGTAAAATATGGTATAATAATAATAGATGAATTGTTTTACTCCTTTCATCGTGTTACAATCAACAAAGCGGGGGCGATGCCCCAGGAGGTAAAAATGACTGAAGAAACTGCAAGAATTATTAAGGCAGAAATTGAGAAAAAAATTCCGCTCTGCCATGTCGAGGTTGAAGTATTGCGAAAACTACAACCTGTACCGTACATAAAGAAGGATTCAGGTCTGTCGAAAAAAGAGGTCTATGTTATTAGAACTGTCGACAGCTGGATGATTGTGATCGAGTACAACCCGACAAATCATGAATGTGTTGCTACAGTCGAAGCAACAAACAGAATTAAGTGATGGCAAGCTCCTCTCTGCGCATAACAGAGAGGGGTTTTTATAATATTAAAAATAATATTTCAAATTTTTCATTTTTTTAATATACATTAAATATATTTTGTGATATAATCATGATAAATTATTTCTAAGAAGGAGGATGTAGGTGTGGATAAGAAAATTACAATAGGTTTATTCATAGATACATTTTTTCCAATGATAGATGGTGTAACAATGGTAGTTGACAATTATGCTAAAAGACTATCTGAGTATGCTAATGTAATTGTATTTGCACCAAAATATCCAGGGTCAAAATATGATGATTCAAAATTTAATTATAAAGTTGTAAGATGCAAATCAATAAAACTTCCTTTTGTTGATTATTCATTGCCAATTCCAAAATTAGATAGAAAGTTTAAGAAAGAACTAAAAAATACTAAATTAGATATAGTTCATATTCATTCACCTTTTTCACTTGGAAAAATAGGAATTAATTATGCAAAGAAAAATAATATACCAGTTATTGGCACAATGCATAGTCAATTTAAACAAGATTTTTTAAGAGCTGTAAAATTTGAATGGTTTGCAAACCTTTTTACAAAAATAATTATAAAACAATTTAAAAGATGTGATGAATGTTGGGCTGTAAATCAAGAGGTAGCAAATATTTATTATCAAGAATATCACTATAGAGGAGTACTTACAGTTATGAATAATGCTACAGATATGTATTTACTACCCAGAATTGAAAGAGTAAAAAGTATTATAAATCAAAAATTAAATATTCTACCAGATGAAAAAGTATTTTTATTTGTTGGAAGAATTAATAAATTAAAAAATATATTTTTTATTGTAAACAGTTTAAAACTATTAAAAGAAAAATGTGATTTTAAATTTAAGATGCTTTTTGTAGGTACAGGGCAAGATGAAGAGAGTTTAAAAAAGTTAATCAAAAGCTATAATATGGAAGATGAAATAATAATGTGTGGGAAAATAACAGATAGAGATTTACTTGCTTATCATTATGCAAGAGCAGATTTATTCTTATTTCCATCTTTATATGACGCTTCATCTATTGTACAAATAGAAGCAGCATCACAAAAAACACCAACATTATTTATTGAAGGAGCTGCTACTACTGCAACGATTACAAAAGATGTAAATGGGTTTATTTCTGAGAATGATGAAGAAAAATATGCAGATAAGATTATAGAAATAATGAAAAATGAAGAATTGTATAAAAGAGTAAGTGAAAATGCATATAAAGATGTATATGTAAATTGGGATGATAGAGTAAAAGAAGTATATGAAAGATATTTAAAGCATATTAATAAATAATGTAATAAAATTACAAAAGGTAAAGGAAAAATAAAATGAAATTATATGAGATTATTTTAATTGGCGTTGGACTTGCAATGGATGCTTTTGCAGTGTCAATTTGTAAGGGATTATCAATGAAAAAAATCAACTGGAAAAGCACCTTAATTATTGCAATTTACTTTGGATTATTTCAAGCAATAATGCCAGTATTTGGATATCTTTTGGGAAGTTCATTCTCAGTTATCGTTCAAAAACTAGATCATTGGATTGCATTTATACTATTGACAATTATAGGTGGAAATATGATAAAAGAATCTAAAGACGACGAAACTGAAAAAAGAAATGATAAAGTGGATTTTAAAACAATGATTTTACTTGCAATAGCAACAAGTATTGATGCATTGGCTATTGGTGTAACATTTGCATTTTTTGAAGTAAATATATTTCTTTCTATTATAATAATTGGTATAATTACAATGATTTTATCATTTTTAGGTGTTATAATAGGAAATAGATTTGGGGATAAATTTCAAAATAAAGCAGAATTTACTGGAGGAATAATTTTAATATTTATTGGGTTAAAAATACTATTAGAACATTTAGGAATATTGATTATATAAATAGTTATTAACATTTAAACAATATAAATATAAATAAAAATAGAAAGGGGTATTAATATGAAGAAAAGTACATTATTAATTATTTTATTGGTTTTAATTATTGTTATTTTATTAGGAGGTCTAATTTATGTTTTAGTAAACAACAGTCATTATAAAAGATATAAGAACATTATATCACAAGAAGAAGTTGAAAAGACATTATTTGGACAACCAATTTCAAAAGAAAGAAATGGAGAATTTCGTATTGGAATAAAGACTGCCATAAATGGTGACTTCCACGCAGAACTAACAATATATGAAGCGAAAGATGGTAAATACGAATCTGTATTTACATGTCCTGCTGTTGTAGGGAAAAATGGACCAGGAAAACAATCAGAAGGAGATACAAAGACACCTCTTGGAACATGGACAATAGGTGAAGCTTATGGAATTAAAGATAACCCTGGAAGTAAAATTAAATATACAAAAGTTACAGAAGATATGTATTGGTGTGCAACAGGAAGCAACAGTAAAAAATACAATAAGTTAATTTATAAAAGTGAAAACCCAGATGCGGATTATTCAGAAGATGAACATTTAATTGATTATCCAGTAGTATATAATTACTTATTAGATTTAGGATATAATGCTGCATGTGCTCCATATGCGGGTAATGCAATATTTTTACATTGCTGGAGAGGAGAGAATTCTCCAACAGGAGGATGTGTTGGAATAGCAGAAGAAAATATGGTTAAAGTATTACAAACTATAACTCCTGGAACATCTGTTACTATTTATTAAGTAGATGAAATGATTTTTACAATTTATAAAAAAGTAAATGGTATATAAGAAAGAAAAGAGGAAGCGAAATGCGAAAGATAGGAGTTATTATTTTTGGACTAATATTTGTTATAGTAGGAATATTTATATTTATAAAAGGAAAAGAACAAACAAAAAGATGTACTGAAGAAATAGTAGGAATTGTAGTAGAAATTAAAGATGATACATCAATAGATGAGGATGGAAACTTAACTCATACATATTATCCAATTATACAATATACAGCAGGAGATAGAATAGTTACAAAACAAAGTGACAGTGGATCAAGTTCATCTGTATACCATATGAATGATAAAGTAAATATTTTATATAATCCAAATAATGTAGAAGAGTTTATTATTAAAGGAGATAAAACTTCAAATATACTTGGAATAGTATTTATAGTTTTAGGAGCCATAGTTTGCGTAGTTGGAGTAATAAAAGAAATATAAAGTAATAAATAGGAGGTTATTTTTGGAAAAAAATAATATGTGTATATTAGAACTCGTATTTAATTTGTAAAAACAAATTGATAGGAGAAAATAAAAATGAAATATGAAAAAGCTTTAAAGTATGATAATGATTTAATTAATAAAAAAATTATGGGGCCTAACCCACTAAAATTAGAAGAAGAATTAATGAAGGATAATTATATAAAAACCGGCTCAATAGTTATGGATTTAGGAAGTGGACAGGGAATCACGTCTGTATTTTTGGTGAAAGAATATGGATTTAAAGTCTATGCAACAGATCTTTGGAGTAATCCAGAAGAAAACATGGGATTTTTTGAAGAAATGGGATTAACCAATGAACAGATTATTTCTGTAAAAATGGATGCAACGGATTTAAAATTTGAAAAGAACTTTTTTGATGCAGTTGTTAGCACTGATTCGTATAACTATTTTGGAAGAAATGAAGATTATTTAGATGAAAGTCTTCTACCATTCGTAAAAACAGGGGGATTTGTTTATATAGTTGTTCCTGGAATGAAAAAAGATTGTCACAACAATATTCCAGATGAGTTGTTGTTATCTTGGACTCCAGAACAATTGGAATATATTCATGATATAGAATATTGGAAAAGAATAATTTCAAAATCTAGAGATAGCGAAATTATTTCAATTCATGAGATGGAAAGCAATGAAGAATGTTGGAATGATTGGATAAAATGTGACAATGAATATGCTAGAAATGATAAAAAAGCAATTGAAGCGGGTGCATGTAAATACTTAAATTTTATTGCAATAGTTTTAAAAAAGTATGAATTATGATTTAATTAATATAATTAAATATATAATAAAAAAGCTGATGAAAGTCAGCTTTTTTATTTGTATCAAAGCCAATAATTAAAACAAATAATTGTAATAAAATTATAATTATAATAAGAAATTGAAATATATTTCAATTTTTATTGACATATATTTTTATAAAGTATATAATAAATTCAAATATGAAATAAGTTTCAATTATGAAAGGAGAAATAAATATGGTTTTAAGTAAGCTAAAAGTCGGACAAAGAGCTAAAATAATTAAACTTAATGTCCAAAATAAAGAGATACGTAGACATCTTTTAGATATGGGACTAACCAGAGGAACAGAAATTGAAATTAGAAAAAAAGCTCCAGTGGGAGATCCTATTGATATTAAATTAAGAGATTATGAACTGTGTATTAGTAAATCTGATTTAGAAAAAATTGAGGTGGAGGTGATTAAATAATGAAGATTGCATTAGTTGGTAACCAAAATAGTGGAAAAACCACCTTATTTAATTATTTAACGGGAATGAACGCAAAAATTGGTAACTGGCCTGGTGTTACAATAGAGAAAAAAACAGGCAAAATAAAAGGAACAAAACATGAGATAACAGATTTACCAGGTATTTATTCATTAAGCCCATATAGTATAGAAGAAGAAATATCAAGGAATTTTATCTTTGATGAAAAGCCAGATGTAATAATAGATATTGTAGATGCAACAGCTTTAGAGAGGAGTTTGTATTTAACAACTCAGCTTATGGAACTTGATTGTAAAACAATAATTGCACTTAATATGGCAGATTTGTTAGAAAAAAAAGGAATAGAAATAGATGAAAAAAAGTTAGAACAAAAATTAGGGACTAAAGTCTTTAAAATATCTGCATTAAAAGAAACAGGAATAGATGAGATGATTAAAGAAATAGACAATAAAGAAGACTTAACTAGAACAAGAATTTTTGATAGTAAAATTGAAAGAGCAGTATTGGATATCTCGAATCAACTATCTGCAAAACATAATAGATTTATGGCGGTTAAACTATTAGAAATGGATTCTAGATTTGTGGACAAAAATACAAAAGAATTTGACAAGATTAGAAAAGAACTAGAAAAAAATTATGATACAGATATGGAAGAAATAATTGCGACAGAGAGATATTCATTTATTGAAAATACAAAAAAAGAATGTGTAAAAGAGAAGGCAAATATAATAACTGTATCTGATAAACTAGACAAAATATTTTTAAACAAATGGATAGCTTTTCCAATATTTATAATAGTAATGTTTTTAATCTATTATCTATCAGTTGGAGTTATTGGGTCTGCAACAGTAGATTGGGTTGGAGAAAATGTGGATAAATTAGGAGAATGGGCTGGAAGTATGCTTGAAAGTGCAGGTGCATCTGAATGGGTAAATAGCTTAGTTGTAGATGGAATAATAGCAGGAGTTGGAGCTGTTTTAGGATTTATACCACAATTAATTATTCTTTTCCTATGTATTTCTTTATTAGAAACAACAGGATATATGTCTAGAATAGCACTATTATTTGATAAGTTATTTAGAAAACTAGGAATGAGCGGAAAAAGCTTAATTCCATTTATAGTTGGATCTGGATGTTCTGTTCCGGGAATAATGGGTACGAGAATAATAGAAAATCAAGATGAAAGAGAAATGACAAGTATATTAGTGCCATTTATACCTTGTAGTGCAAAACTTCCTATAATTTCATTATTTGCAGGATATTTCTTTGGAGAAAATTCAGGAATTGCATCAGCTTCACTATATTTCTTTGCAATTATAGTAATTATTATTTCTGCATTTATACTTTCAAGAACAAAATTTAAACATGTAAGTAGCTCATACATATCAGAACTTCCGGAGTATAAAGTGCCAAGCATAAAATATGTTGTAAAAGATGTATTTGATAAAGTAATAGCATTTATAAAAAGAGCAGGAAGTGTAATTCTAATATGCTCAATTGTTATTTGGTTTTTACTTTCTTTCTCATTTAAAATGGAATATGGTGTAGATATCGAAGATAGTATGTTAGCTTCAATTGGCAAAGCAATATCTTGGGTATTTTATCCAATGCTTGGACAGAACAACTGGGGAGCAACAGTATCTGCGATTCAAGGATTAGTTGCAAAAGAACAAGTTGTATCTTCTATGGCAGTAATTGCAGGACTAGCAGAAGATGTAGAAGAAGGAAGTCAAATCTTCGCACAAGGAACTCCATTTGCTGGAATTACAATGGCTTCAGCATATGCATTTATGGTATTTAATTTATTTAGTGCCCCATGTTTTGGAGCAATTGGAGCAATGCAAAGAGAATTAGGATCTACAAAGAGAATGTTAAAAGCAGTTTTATTCCAAACAAGTTGTGCATGGGTATTAGCAACGGCTGTATATCAAATAGGAAGTAGAATAGAAAATGGAACATTTAATTTGGCAAATATTTTAATAATTGGAGCAATTATATTAGCAGTAATCGGAATACTAATTTCAAAACTAAAAAATAAAAAAAGTGGATGTTCTAGTTGCCCATATTGTGATAGTTGTAAATAAATTATTATTACCAATTTAGTAAGATTTGTTTTAATTATATATATAAATACATATAATAACAAAAAAGTTCTATAAGATGTGTAACTTATAGGACTTTTTTATAATAAGATTAATTCGTTATTTTGTTAAAATATTTTCTATTTCGCATACAACAATATCAGTCATTACATTATAATCTAATTCTTTATGTTTGTGATAAACAATTTCATGACAAAGATTATCAATCAAACCAATTACTATGTGAACTTTTTCATTTAAATTAGAAATAGTAAATCCGTTATCAATAAGAATTGTGGCAAATTTATTTGTCATTTCCATTTCACGTTTATAAAAATAGAAAGCCACATCCTTATCAGAATGAGTCATGGCTGTAATTTCTTCATGAGCTATAGCTGATAATTTATGATTACTAATAAATTTATTTATCATATCTTTAATTAATTTTGCTAAATCTTTTTTTTCAAAATTTATGTTAGAAATATTAATCATTGGATAAAAAATATGATCTGCATATCTTTCAAGACCTACTAAAAATATATCTCTTTTATCTTTAAAATACTGATATACAATACCCGTTGAAACTCCAGCTTTTTTAGCGATTTTAGCTGTATTAGTATTATAGTATCCATCATTACAAATTAATTCAAAACCTGCTTCAATAATCTTATCTTTTGTTTCAATTGAGCGTTTTTGAACAGGTTCTCTTATTTCTGCATCAGACATAGTATTTATCCTCCAATTTAAAGTATTTAAATTATTATAACACAATAATACAAATAGTCAACAGGAATGAACAGTTTTACAATTTTAAATTTGTAGGTTGAAAAAAATCTACATTTATGTTAATATGTATAAAAAGGAGAACGATTATGATTGAAAATATTGAATTAATTGCACAAAGTGCAATTAGAATAAAGAATCAAGATAATAAAGTAATATATTTTGATCCATTTAAATTAGGTGTAAATTACAATAATGATGCAGATTTAATATATATAACGCATTCACACTTTGACCATTTTTCACCTGAAGATATTTTAAAAATAAAAAAAGAAGAAACTAAAATTATTGCTCCAGAAGATTTAAGAGAACAAATAGAAAAAATAGGATTTGACGAAAGTAATGTATTACTTGTAAAGCCAAATAATAAGTATAATATAGAAGATATAGAATTTTGTACTATACCAGCATATAACATAAACAAAGATTTTCACAAAAAAGAGTTTAATTGGGTAGGATATATTGTAAATATTGATGGTGAAAGAATATATGTAGCAGGGGATACAGACAATACTGAAGAAGCAAGAAATGTTAAATGTGATATTGCTTGCATTCCAATAGGAGGAACATACACAATGACTTATGAAGAAGCGGCAGATTTAATAAATACAATTTATCCAAAAGTTGCAATTCCAACACATTATAAAACAATTGTAGGAAGTGTGCAGGATGCACAAGAATTTAAAGAGAAAATAGCAGAGAATATTGAAGTAAAAATATTAATGAAATAGGGGGATTAATATGGAACAAAAAGAATATTGGAATAAGGTTTCAAAAACAAAACAATTTTCAACACCATTTCAAATTGAGGAGTTTTCAAAGTATGTAAAAAAAGACGATAGTATTTTAGATGTAGGTTGTGGATATGGAAGAACATTAGGACAGTTAAATCAAAATGGATTTAAAAATACAATTGGAATAGATTTTTCAGAAGGTATGATTGAAAGGGCAAAAGAATTAAATCCAGATATTGATTTTAGAGTGATGAAAAATTCAAAAATAGATTTACCTGATAATAGTGTAGATAGTGTTATACTTTTAGCAGTTTTAACTTGCATTATAGACGATAAAGAGCAAGAACGTTTAATCGAAGAAATATATAGAGTATTAAAAAAAGATGGAATTATATACATAAATGATTTTTTACTAAATAATGATGAAAGAAATTTAAACAGATATAATGAGTTTAAAGATAAATACAACAAATATGGAGTGTTTGAATTACCTGAAGGAGCTATAGTTAGACATCATACAAAAGAATGGATTAGAGAATTACTAAAACAATTTAATGAGATTATTTTTGAAGATGTAGAATACATCACAATGAACGGAAATAAATCAAATGGATTTTATTATATTGGAAGAAAATAGTATAAAATAAATTATAACAAATAAACCGTGGAGGACTCAAAAGTGATATCCTCCACGGTTTGTTTTACTTCTGCGGTGCCCAACTGTGACACCAACCGTCACAGTGAACAAATTTGTCGGCTACAGGGCACCAGACGGTGCCTCCGCCAGATTTAGGCCAACTGTCCGGCTTTGCCGGAGAATTGGCACAGGTTTTACAGATTTTTTCTTTGGCTTTTTTTGTTTCTTTCATTTCTTTTCCTCCGTGGGGACAACGCCCCCATGATGCTGTTGTTTGCTTCTAGACGTGTATACGTCCCTATATATAAGTATACCCCTTTTATGTAAAATTGTCAAATTTTTTGTTGGGCAAATTAACACAAAAAGAATTTTACATTTTTTGTCTAAAAATGTATTGTAAAAAAAAATGTAATGTGATTTAATATATGTAATTATATAAAAACATAGGAGGAAAAAATGAAAAAAATATACTCAATTTTAATCTTAATTATTTTTACAATAAGTTTAATAATGCCAGTAACAACAGTATATGCAAGTGATGATAGGGAAGTTATTTCAGAAGTTGAAGCAGAATCAAATGATATTGATTCAATACCTGTTTTTGGGGGGGACATAATTCATCCATCATTTATAGTTACTAAAGGTGAACCAGCATATTTTTATACTGCTGGAATAAGTGGATGGCAAAGAAAAGAAGGAGAAGTTTGGCAAGAAGCTCAGAGCTCTGGAAAATTCAGAGCGGGAGTATGGAGATATAAATGTAAGATTTGTATAGATAATGACCCTGAGTATACTGATGGAAGTGATGGAAATTTATATAAATTGGCAGAAAAGATTTCTTTAAAAATTAATGATGAATCTGAACAATTAATAATTGAGAATTCAACTATAGGCTCAAACTATTCAAATGCTATAATTTATTCGAAGGAATACCTGATTCCCGAGCCAAGTAAACTTACAGTGTATAATTCAAATGAAATGAATATAGGCACCAATACAAAAGGAATTCCTATAACAGAGTATTCAATTGCTCCATATGTAGAAGGAGGAATGAAACCATATGTATTTAGTAAAGTTTCGGGAGCAAAGTGGGTAAATATTTCAAACGATGGAACTGTTAGTGGAACTCCAACTGAGGTAGGAGATAATAGCATGGTTACTATTTTAGTGCAAGACAGTTCAACTCCAAAACAATCAGAAGAAATCCAAATTAGTGTTGCAAACACTGAAGTTAATTTGAATGAAAGAAAAATTATAACAGAAATAATTGCATCTTCTAATGAGATAGATGATATACCTGTTTGTGGTGAAAGTATAAGAAATCCTGAAATAAAGGTTATAAGTGGAACCCCTGCATGTTTTCTTTATACAATGGGATTTTGGCAAAAGAAAAATGAAAGTACAGGAAAATTTGAGAATGTAAATCCAACAGGAATCTTTGAAAATGGTACTTGGAGATTTGCATGTAAAGTAAATATAGATAATTCAGGTGAAGATCCAACAGCAGGAGATAACTATAAATTAGCAAAACAGATTAGTGTAAAGGTGAATAATGAATCGTGGAATGCGGAAGAAACAGAGTATATTAATAATGAGTTACATCGTTCAGTTGCACAAACATATTCAAAAGAATACTTTTTGACTAATCCTGGATACTTTGTAGTTTCATTTGAAAGCAATGGTGGAAACAATATAGAAAGTCAAATAATTCAAAAAGGGAAAAAAGCAACAAAACCAGATGATCCAACAAGAGAAGGATACGCATTTGATGGATGGTATAAAGAAAAAACACTAAAAAATCAATTTGACTTTAATATAGATACAATATCTACACATACAGTTCTATATGCAAAATGGCTAAAACTATATACTATTAATGCAAAAACTTCATTAGATGGAACCAATGTAGAAAAAGGAAATGTTGAAGGAACAGGAACATTTAAAGAAGGAGAAAGAGTTACATTAAAAGTAAATGTAGACGATGATCACTTCTTTGAAGCGTGGAAAGAAGATGATAGAGTTCTTTCAACAGAATCAACGTATTCATTTATTGCAAATAAGGACAGAAATATAAAAGCAATCGTACACGAATTAATAGACTACAAAGTTAATTTTGTAACAGACGGGGGAACAGAAGTTGCAAGTCAAATTGTATGGACCAATAATCCATATGCTACTAAACCAGAAAATCCAAAAAAAGATGGATATGGATTTGATGGATGGTATACAGACAATACATTTAAAACAGTATTTGATTTTAAAAATACAAAAATTGAACATGATGATACTAGAATTTATGCAAAATGGCATAAACATGCATTAACAAATATTGTTGCAAAAGCTTCAACATGCAAAACAGTTGGAAATATAGCTTACTATAAATGTACAATATGTGGTAAGTTATTTAAAGATGCAGGAGCAGTGCAAGAGATAACACTTGCAAGCACTGTAACTCCAAAATTAGCACATACAACTAAAGAAGAGATGATTTCAAAAGAAAAAACGAAAGCAACATTAAAAAAAGATGGTAAAATAGTAAGAAATTATCAAACAAAATGTACAGTATGTGGAGATATAATTAGCACAAGAAGGACAACCGAAATAGTTTATTATCCAAAAACAATAAAGCTTTCAAAAGAGAAATTTAAATATAACAAGAAAGTTCAAAATCCAACAGTTATAGTAAAAGATAGCAAAGGAAATACAATAGATTCAAAATACTATACTGTAACATATTCAAATAAAAAGAGTAAAAAAGTTGGAGAATATACAGTTACAATTGTATTTAGTGGTAACTATAAAGGAACAAAAGAGTTAAAATATACAATTAAACCACAAGGAACAACATTAAAAAAATTAAAACCAGGTTCAAAACAATTTAAAGCTACTTGGAATAAAAATACGGATCAAACAACAGGATATCAAATTCAATATGCAACAAATGATATATTTACAAAAAATGCAAGCATAGAATTGATAGAAGATAACAAGAAAACATCTATTAAATACAAAAAACTTAAAGCAAAAAAGAAATACTTTGTAAGAATTAGAACATATAAAACAGTTAAGGGAAAGAAAATATATTCTTCATGGAGTGAGGCTTTATCTGTAAAAACCCAAAAGTAAAGTTAAATATTGCTATAGAGCAGGCAATGATATGCTCTAAAAAAGAAAGGGGTAAAAATGATTAAATTAAATAAAAAAGCAATTTTATTAATAATTGTCTTTGCATTTGCATTTTTATTTATGTTTAATGGAAAAGTAAATGCTACAGATGCAACAAACGATTTTGAACTTATAGAAACTTTAAAAGCACCTACTATTAATTCAAATGTAAGACTTATAGAAGATATAGTATTAGGAGGAAACATAGAATGTAAATATATAATAAAAACAGATTCTGTATTTGACTTAAATGGACATATTTTGACAATAAGCAATGAAGAGATGCAAATTTTATTTGAAAATAATAACTGTAAATTAACAATTATTGATAGTGTTGGAGGAGGAAAAATAACTTCTAAGGGATACGTCAATTCTATTTTTAATATTAGCAATGCTGATGGAGATATAGATTATTCGAATTGTAAAGTAGAAATAAACGGTGGTATTTATGAAGGACCAAGTAGTATAAAACCAATTATGGCAGCACAATTAAAAGATTCATCTAACAAAATAGGCTTTACTGTTAATGAGGGTACATTTATTATTAACTATAATTCGGGAAGCGTTTTTGCTAATGATGTATTTGAGTTGACAATAAATCAAATGGTAACGAAAAGTGAACTAAAAAATGGAAACTTTATTATTACAAATGATGCAATAGAAATATCAGAGGTAATTAGTGAAAATAGTGATATTTGGGTAGATGGTATTAGAAAATATACAGACAACCCAAGAATGCCTTTAGGGTTAATTAGTTGTGTATGTGAAAGTGAAACGGGAATTGTCATAAAAGATAAGGTTTTATATGATGACCCCTTATATGTAGAAACTATTGAACAATTAAATGATGCTGTACAGGCTCCTGAGGTAAAAACAGTAGTGTTGAATGATAGTATTACTACATCAGAGAACTTAAATATAGTAATAAATGGAAATGAAAAAATAATAGATTTGAATGGAAACCAGTTAACACTTGAAGAGGATGCAGTAATAAATATAAATTACTATACAAACCATGATTTTGTTGTTAACAATGATGAATCGATGTGTGGCACAATTTATTCGGATAATGGAAATTCATCAAGTGGACCTATTTTCAAACCTTGGAACTTTACTAATGATAGGGTTAATATGACAGTAAATGGATTATCAATAGAGACATCTGTGGATTGGGTATTTGAAGATGAAAAAAAATTTTATTTAACTATAAATAATGGATTCTATTTGATTGGAAACTCTCTATTTAAATTTGATAATGAAAACGAATCTAAAATAACTATAAACAGAATAACAATAAGAAACCTGAATGGATATATTGATGATAGTTTGATAAAACTAGAATATGAGAAGCTTTCAGATGAACCAATTTCTACAATACTAGGAAATAACTCTAAATTAGTGTATATAAACTATAATAATGAACTTATTGATCAACCTAATAACACAACGTGTGGAGAGGCATATAGAGGAGATTGTACACTAATTGTTATGCCTAAGATAGGTCTAAAAATTGAAAAGGTAGTTTTGGAAACAAGAGAATATGGTTTTAACGATGATGCTGACAAAGTATCATATATAAGAATAAAAAATATTAGTGATGATACCATAAGGATACGCGATATATCATTATTAAGAGATGATAGTAATTTCTTTGTCAATGATTCAAGGTTAAACATAGATGAACCAATAGAAATTTTGCCTGGAAAAGAAAATGGAACTTTTTCAATTCGACCTAATACTGAAATTGAACCGGGAACTAAGATTACTCCTGGAGTATACAAAACTCAAATTCAAATTATAACTGTGGATGAGGACGAATATAGAGCACAGGTTGAATTTACAGTAACTAAAGCACACCCAGAATTATCAGTAGATATATCTAACTGGACTTATGGAGCATCACCAGTTGAACCTGTTAGAGAAGGAAACATTGGCAATGGTACGGAAACATTTGAATATGCACAAAAAACAGAAGCAGGTTCTAGTGTAGAACCAGTATTTTCTGAAACTGTACCAACAGAAGCTGGAAAATATATTGTAAAATATACAGTTGGAGAGACCGACTTATACTTTGGAGGAACTGCAACAAAAGAATTTGAAATTTTAAGAAAAGAAGTTAACCCAGAAGTTAGTGGATATGAAGATTCTTATACATATACTGGAAATGCATTTGAACCTGAAATAACAGTAAAATTTACAGATGGTGTAGAAACCACACTAGTTAAAGATAAAGATTATACAGTAGAATATGGAGAAAATATAAACAAAGGCCAAGGAACAATTACAGTAAAATCTGTATCAACAAGTAATTATACTTTTGCAGATATAGAAAAAACATTTAATATAACAGCAAAAGAATTACAAGAAGCAGATGTAGAAGTAACAGACCGTATTGGATACACAGGAGAAGAATTAACTCCAAGTGTTAAGGTAAGTGTTAATGAAAAGGCATTAGTAAAAGATACTGATTATACTGTATCATATGCAGGACAAAATGGTGAAATTGGAAGCAAAATTACTGTAACTGTTGAAGGTAAAGGAAACTACAGTGGAACAGTAGAAAAACAAGTTGACATTATAGAAAAAATGAATCAAGAATTAAGCTTTGCAGAAGCTACTGTAACTAAAAAATATAATGATGCAAAATTTAAAATTGCACCAATACATAATGTTGGAGATGGAGAAATAACTTATACATCTTCTAATACAAATGTTGCTACAGTAAGTAGCAAAACTGGTGAAGTAACTATTGTTGGAGTAGGAGAAGCAAATATTACAGCTACTGCTAGTGAAACCGATTTATATAAACAAAGTGAAGTTAGCTATAAATTAATTGTAAATAAAGCAGATTATGATTTAAGCAAAATTAAATTCAGTAATATGTCTTTTGCATATGATGGAAAAACACATAGTATTGTTGCAACAGGATTACCAAAAGGTGTAACTGCAACTTATACAAATAATGGAAAAACTAATGTAGGAACATACCAAATAACAGTAAGTTTTAAGGGAGACTATGAACACTATAATGTAATTCCAAATAGAACAGCTACATTAACAATTGCTATGAAAAATATAGCTAATACAATTGTTTCTGGAATAAAAGACAAAACATATACAGGAAAAAGTTTAAAACAATCAATAACTATAAAAGATGGAAGTATAGGATTAAAAGAAGGAATAGATTATACAGTTGCATATAAATCAAACAAAAAAATTGGAACAGCAACAATTACAATTACAGGAAAAGGAAATTATGGCGGAATAATTACAAAAACATTTAAAATAAATCCAAAAGGAACATCTTTAAAGAAACTTTCAGCTGGAAAGAAACAATTTAAAGCAACATGGAAAGCACAAAAAACTCAAACTTCAGGATATGAATTACAATATTCAACAGATAAGAGTTTCAATAGTGGAAGCAAAAAAGTAAAAATTACAAAAAATAAAACCACATCAGAAACAGTGAAGAAACTAAAATCTAAAAAGAAATATTATGTAAGAATAAGAACATTTAAAACAGTTAATGGAAAGAAATATTGTTCTGAATGGAGTAAAGTAAAAAATATTAAAGTAAAATAATAGTTACAAGGATTGACTAACTAGTCAATCCTTTATAACTATATTGATTTAACGCTTTTTTATATAATTAAAAAAAGATTGAAAAATATAAAAAAGTATGATATAGTTAAAACAATAATTAAAAATTGCCATAGGACAGGCAACAATATGTCCTAAAAAAAGAAAGGAGAATAAAATGAAAAAATTAAAAGTTTTATTAGCATCTATAGTTTTCTTACTTATAGTACTTGTATGTAGTCAAGTAAATGCAGCTGCACCAACTACAATTACAGATGAATTAGACTTAGCAAAATGGATGAATGAATTTGGAGGAAAAGTAAAAGTTGATGGAACAACAGTAACATTGCAAAATAATGTTAAGTCAACCGAGGATTTATATATTTATGATTCAGAGAAAAAACCATTAACAATAGATTTAAATGGATATGCTTTAGAATTTGAATTTGCATCAAAGCCTGGAGTAGCCGCAATTTGGGCAAATACTTTAGGCAACTAAAAATTGTTGATTCTACAAAGAGTGGAAAAAGTTATATAAAAACAAATATAGACAGTGTTTTTGCACTAAGTTCATCAACTTTGACAGTAGAAAATGTAAATATTATAGGGGCATCCGGTGAAGACGCAATATTTGCTAATAGTGGTACTAATACAACAAATTTGAAAAATTTAATAATTACTTCAAATAGTAATATAATTGGAACGCAACAACATGCAAATTATAATTTAGAAAATGTAACATTTAATGTTGGAAATGCAGCTTTTAATTATGTAATTCAGGTATATGGATATAGTGAAGTAACATTAAAAAATTGTAATTATAATTCTTCAACTGAAACAGGATATTTTTTAGTGGTAAAATCTGATTCAGCTAAAGCTACAATAGATGGTGGAACATACTCATATGGAGGACCTGCAACAACAAAAAACGAAAGCGAAACAAGATACAACTATTTAATTAAAACTGAAGATGGTATTTTGGAAATAAATGATGGAACATTTAAAGCTACTAATACACTTGCAGTTCGTAATGAGGGTGGAAGTGTAACTATTAATAGTGGAACATTTGAAGGAAAAGAAAATGCTCTTACATCAACAGTAGATAGCACACTTACAATAAAGGGTGGATATTTTAAATGTAATACAGCAGATGCATCTGATAATAGAGGCGCAATTGGATTTAGTAGTACTAAAATATTATCTGATATTATTCCAAGTGGATGTTATATAACAGATAGCTCTATAGTAAAGAATTCTGCAACTCAATATAATGAAACATTGAAAGAAATATGTGTATATGGAAATCCAGCTTCAACAGAACTTAATAAAACATCATTTACATATAATGGAAAAGTTCAAAAACCAACTTCTATTGTAAAAGATAGTCAAGGAAAAATAATCAATACATTTGCATATACTGTTAATTATTCTTCTGAAAGCAAAGATGTAGGAGAATATAAAGCAACAATTAAATTCAAAGGTACTTATACCGGAAGTGAAAAAGTTTTATCATATAAGATAGTAAAAGCAAACTTTGATATGAGCAAAGTTAAATTTGAAGACAAAAAGCTTACATATAATGGTAAAAAACAAAAAATACAAGTAACAGGATTACCAGCAGGAGTTACAGTTTCATATAAAAATAACAAGAAAAAAGATATTGGAGAATATAAAGTTACAGCAATATTTACTTTAGCAGATACAAAGAATTATAATCCAATACCAAATAAAACTGCAAAAATGACAATAGCACCAAAAGGAACAAGTTTAAATAAATTAACAGCAGGTAAAAAACAATTTAAAGCAACATGGAAAAAACAAACAAAGCAAACTTCAGGATATGAATTACAATATTCAACAGACAAGAGCTTCAATAGCGGAAGCAAAAAAGTTAAAATTAAAAAGAATAAAACTACATCAACAACAGTTAAGAAATTAAAAGGAAAGAAAAAATACTATGTTAGAATAAGAACATATAAGAGTGTAAACGGAAAGAAAATATATTCAAAATGGAGTTCATCTAAAAAAGTTACAACAAAGAAATAAAAAATAATGGAAAAGGGGACGGTTCTCTTTTCCAATTTTTTTGGGAAAAGAGAACCGTCCCCTTTTCTATTTTGTTAAAAATGCCTCAATTGCTCCTCTTAATTTTTGATTATAAATTACAAAATGCATTTCAGGAGAAGTTTTTTTATTAATTGAAATCCATTTATTTTTAAATACATAAAAGTCAATATTTTTAAAAGAATTATTTTCTATTTTTTTTATATTAGATTTCTTTTCTATTTTTATAAATTCATCAAATTCTGATTTATCTTTTTCTTTAAATATTGTCATCAATGGTTTTGCATGTGAAAGCATATTTTTAGCTTTTTCTTTATAAAAATTTAATTCATCTGTTTTAGTGGTTAAATAAAATTTACTATTCTCATCATTATTTTTTAAACAATTTCCGGATACACAAATTGAACCTGATAGATATAATGATTCATAAAACATGTTTGATGGAGGATCTTTAAAATAATATGGAGATATACTTCCTGTCATGTAAATTGGAATCCAGCTTTCTAGACCTAAAAGCATTTCATTTAAGGGTCTATCAATATCATGAATCATATTTAAATGTAATCCTTTTTTCAAAACCATTGTTATAGCTAACATCCATTTGTTTTTAAAAGTTTCATCTTGTGCTGCTTTTGCAATAGGGAGATTACTGTAAAAAAATATGGGTTCTTTTGATTTTGATAGTAAAGTGGTTTTTAAAAAGTCAGCTTCAGCTTTTTTTCTACCTTCAGTACCAAAAAAAACTTTACTATTTTTTAATATTATAGGGCTTGTTGGAACTTTAACTTTTTTAAAGTCTATACCAGTATAGTCATTTAAATCAAAAGTATCTAGCCTTTGTAAAAATGTTTTTATTATTTCAGAATGATTTTCTTGATGAGATACTAACCATTTATATAAAACTGCTTTAAAGTTTTTATTCAAGTCTTTTGAAGTGCAATTAGTAATACTTGAAATTATCTCAATAGACTCATTTGTGTTATATTTTTCTTCAATAAAGTCAACTATTTTTTGTGAGAAATCATTTAAATCAGATGGCTTTCTTTTTTTGTTTCTTACTTTTGAAATAAAAGAAGTGTCATATCCAACATAATTTGCTATATCTGAAATATTGATTTTTAATTCAACAATTAAACAATTAAAGTTATCTACAAAATCATCAAAATCAATACTTTCAACAATAATACTTCTATTTAGTGCTTCTAATATTTCTTCTCTATTTAGATTTAAATTGTTTTTTAAAGATAAGTTATATATTCCATCAACTAGTTTATTCAAATATTCACTTTTTTGTCTTGGAGTTCTTTTATTATTCAAATATCTACTAACAAGAGTAGGAGAAAGATTAGAACTATTTGCTAAATCTTGCGCAGAGCAATTTAAAATATTTAAATAATTATTTAGTATTTCTGAAAAATTCATAAAATCACCTTTTTCATATATTTGTGACATATTATACTAACAATTACCAAAAATGTCAAATGACACTTTGGTAATTAATGAGATATAGAAATATCAATATGATAAAATATTTTTATGAATTTTTTTAAAACGAAAGGGGAATTTTAAATGAAAAAATTTTTATCAAGTATTTTAGTAATAATACTTTTTATCGCTTTGATGGGGGTAAATGTATTTGCTGCAAATAATGGACCAGTACCACCTATGGATATGGGGGGAGGAGAATATTGGGATGCTGCATTTATAATGTTCTATGAAAATAAAGAGGATGGAATATATAAGTATTCTTATTCACAAGGCACAGTAAAAAACGAAATGCAAGGAGCATCTTATGACAAAACAAGCAATACATTAACATTTACAAATTTAAATACAGATATGTTACTATCAGTTAACGCAATGGGAGACGATTTTAAAATAAAACTAGTTGGTAATAACAAAATAGGTCACATAGTTATTTGGGGTTGGGGTTGGGGAGGAACTCTAACATTTACAGGAGATGGAACTTTAACAGTTAACCCAGATAAATTATATGATGAAGCAATTAAATTAAATGCAGAATCAGCAGCAGCAGCACTTAAAGTAGGAGAAGAAGCAACATTAAATCTTTATGCAAAAGGAGATGTAGCGGTAATAAATCAAACAACAATTAATACTACGGCTAATGCTATTGTATTTGCAAATGGGCAAACAGCAAATATTACAAAAGAGGTATTCAATTATGAACAACCAAAAACAATAAAAGGATATGATATAAAATATCATAGTGAATTAGAAAGAGTTAAGCACCCAACAGATACAACAGGAATTTATGGACGTGCACATCGTGACAAGTATATTGATGGAGAAGGATGGGTAGATGGATACTATATATATAAACTTGCTTACGATGCTGATTTAGATTTCTATATATCAACAACATTAGATGAATATACATTTATCAAATACTCAGAATTTGATAGTTCTGGTTATACTTTAGTACCAGATGAAACTATAGATGCTTATGCTTATTATGATGAATATAATGTATATGTTGATAGCAATAACAAACAATATGCTGTATATGAAACTATATATGTACATAATGACGATACACAGGAAGTAATAAAAGAAGTAAAAAATATAGGAACAAATAATTCAAACTCTGAAGCATATATCTTTACAGATAATAATACAGTTTCAGTAGATAGCCTAACACAGGTTATTGAAACAGTATATGAAGAAGGATTTTATATATATACTTTAAAAGGTTCTTCATTTAACTATAAACCAGGAAAAGTACATACACATACATTTGATGGTGGAAAAGTTACAAAAAAAGCAACATTTACAGCAGATGGAGTAAAAACATATACTTGTACTTCAAAAGATGCAACAAAAACAGAAGCAATTGCAAAAGTATCAAATGTTAAATTAGATAAAACATCATATACATATGATGGAAAAGCTAAAAAGCCAACAGTTACAGTTAAAGATAGTAAGGGAAAAGTACTTAAGAATGGAACTGATTATACAGTTTCTTATCCAAGTGGAAGAAAAAATGTAGGAATATACAAAGTTAAAGTAACTTTAAAAGGAAATTATACAGGTTCAAAGGATTTGGAATTTACAATTAAACCAAAGGGAACATCATTAAGTAAGTTAACAGCAGGAAAGAAGCAATTTAAAGCAACATGGAAGGCACAAAAAACACAAACAACAGGATATGAATTACAATATGCTAAAAATAGTGACTTCTCAAGTGGAAAGAAAACAGTAAATATAAAGAAAAACAAAACAACATCAGAAACAGTAAAAAAATTAAAAGCTAAAAAGAAATATTATGTAAGAATAAGAACATATAAAACAGTAAGTGGAAAGAAAATTTGTTCTGGATGGAGTAAAGTTAAAAATATAACTACTAAGAAATAAAACAATAACTCTGAAGAATTTTCTTCAGAGTTATTATATAAAAATGAATAAGATAAAAGGAGTAAAGAAATGAAAAGAACAAAAATAATTGCAATATTTATAGCTTTTGCAATAATAATTAGTAATTGCTTACCAATACTTAATAGTATTGTTTATGCTAGCCCAAATAAGATATCAACAGTATTTACTGCTAACGAAAGTGATGGAACACTTTCTTTAAAACAAGATGGAAAAGCTTTAATATTTACAATGAATGAAGTACAATATGAAATATCTGTAAGAGAAGTACAGAGTATAGAGCCAAGAGTGGAAGATGTAAAAGATATTGTATATAGAGATGCACCAGATAACGACTATATTTCAAGTAACTTAATAGATTATGCAAATATGTATTTTAGAGTAGATGCAATAAATCAAAATGCATCAGAAAATGACATTTTACTTGAAGTAGGAGGACATGGAGTTGAATTAAGTCAAGGATACTCTGTTAAATCATTAGCTGAGCTTTTAGCTGCAACTGATCAACCAGAAAATGATTGTCTTAATGTTTATATAAGAAAAGCATATAATAACCAAGGTGACCCAGGAAATCCAGGAGACCCAAATAATCCGGGGGGTGGCAATAATGAGGAAACAATGTCAATTGTTTTCGATAATGCTACTATTTCAGGAAATGTTGTGTCATTTGTATTAGATGAAATTACAACAGTAACAGCAACAGTTACAGGTGCAAATATTTCTAATAATATGTTAGAATTCCCATGGGATGATTTGAATAATGTTTCATTTACGTTAAGTGAAAACTATGATAATGATAAAATGTGTGTTGCGGTAAGAGGAGTAAATGGTTACAGAGGAGATTTAAGTGTAAACGGGCTTAATGCGAATTTTGAAGGACTTAATTTACCAAGTGGGGGTCTTCATTTTAGTATAGAATATAAACAAGGACAAGGTGATTCGGGAAATCCAGGTGGACATCCAGATATAGATTATTCAAGCTTATCAGATCTTAATATTGTTATAGAGAACATGTCACTAGAGTCAAAGATGTTTTATGGATTTGATGGGACAGCAAATATTGAAGTAACACAAGAACAAAATTATAGATTAGATATGACTTCAGATACTTTATATATCAAATTAGCAACAGATATAACTTCTAAACCAGAATTTTTTGGATTATATCAATTACATTCTGGAGAAGTACATGGCGAAGCAGATATGGATCAAATAAATGAAAATATAGATATGGAAACCTTAATGAGTGGAGGAGAAATAAGTATCCCTATTAATCCAAGTGAAAGATATTTAATTAGGGTAATATTTCACTCACATGACTTACATGAAATAATTGAAGATACGGTGACTAAAAAAGCAACTTTAAATGAAGATGGAATTATTAATAGATCAATCCAAAACACATGTATATTATGTGGAGACGTTGTTGGAGGTAGAGGAGAAACATTTACAATATATCATCCACAAACAATAGCTCTTTCAAAGACAAGTTATATATATAACGGAAAAGAACAAAAACCAACAGCTATAATAAAAGATACACAGGGAAATATAATTGATTCTTCAAATTATACAATTACATATTCATCAGGATGTAAAAATGTAGGAGAATATAAAGCAATAATTACATTTAAAGAAAAATATGAAGGAACAAAAGAATTAACATTTAAAATAAATAAAGCAACATATGACATGAGCAAAGTAAAATTTGAAAATCAAACTGTTACATATAATGGCAAGAATCAATCACTTAAAGCAACAGGACTTCCAACTGGAGTAAAAGTTACATATACAAATAATAGTAAAAAGAAAATTGGAGAATATAAAGTAACAGCCAAATTTACTGGAGATACAACAAATTATAATGCAATACCAAATAAAACAGCAAAATTAACTATAGTACCAAAAGGAACAAAATTAAGTAAATTAACAAAAGGAAGTAAACAATTTAAAGCAACATGGAAAGCACAAAAAACAGAGACAACAGGATATGAATTACAATATGCAACAAATAAAGCTTTTACAAGTGGAAAGAAAACAATAAAAATAAAGAAAAACAAAACAACATCAAGTACAGTAAAAAAATTAAAGGCTAAAAAGAAATACTATGTAAGAATAAGAACATATAAAACAGTTAATGGAAAGAAATATTGTTCAGGATGGAGTAAGGTTTTAAATATTAAAACAAAATAGAAAAATTTACCAATTTATTATTGACTAAATAATAAAAATATGATATATTAAAAATATAGTTTAGACATTATCGTTTAAATTATACAAATTAAGTCATAAGAAGACAAAAAAGAAAAAATAGCAGGGAGTGTGTTCCCTGCTATTTTTTTACAATTATGTAACTAGTACATTAATTGTCTTTTTCTTTTGCTTTTTTCTCTTCTATGGAAGCATCTTTTTGTGCTAATAGCATAAGTACTAACTTCCATATTAAATCATAAGAAGACATATCATCACCCCCTTTCTTTTTTTGTGAGGGCAAAAGACAGTAGACAGTATAACACGTTTATTTCGCAAAGTCTGTCGAAATTTGTAGAGTATATGAAAAAAATAGGATTATTTTCTTGTAGAAAATAGATTATTGTGATAAAATCTTAAAAGATAAAATGATTAAATAATAATATATGTTTTTAGGAGGGCGGAAATGAAGAAAGAATCAAGAATAATTAAAAAAATGTTAATAAGTTTAATTATAGGATTATGTGTAATAATAGCTTTTAATAATCCGGTAAAAGCTGCAAATGGACAAGATGTTTATGAAAGCTTACTTACAAACAATGAAAATGAAGCTACATCTGCTGGAAATGCAATTCATGCGCAATATGTATCTAATTTAATGACAAAACCTGCTTTTTGGAAAAATCAAGCTAAAAGCGTTGATAAAGTATTAATGTCATTAGATGAAATAAAAAAATTAAATCAAGATATAGTAGATGCCAGTGGAACAAAAGTATATGATTTAGAAACTATACAAAAACCACTAAAAACAACTACAGTAGAAAAATTCGAAAAAGATGGTGAATTAAGACAACTTTATGCAGATGGGAAAAAGATAAATCAACAGGAATATATAACGAAATTTGAAAATGCTTTACAAACATCAGAATTCTCCGATGGAACAGAAAGAGGAAAAAAGGTATATTATGCTGTTGTTACCAAAAGAGCGGATATGAAATGCTGGCCTACTGATGAAGTAATAGGTTATTCTAAATCAGATCCAGATGATGAATCAGAATCTTATGCTTTAAATGTAAATGAGCCTGTAGTAATAAGAGATGTGTGTGTAGTAGATGGGAAAACTTTCTATTATTGCCAGGGCAAAGTATGTAGTGGATGGATTAATGCAGAAAACCTAGCTATATGCAGTAGTAAAAGTGAATGGACAAATTCCTGGAAAATAGATATTTCAAAAAAAGATTTTTTAGTTGTTTTACAAGATAAAATTACTTTAGAATCATCAATTTCTCAGCCAGAAACATCAGATGTAAGATTGATGTTAGGTACGATATTAAAGTTAGTGCCAAAAAGTTCAATACCGCAAAATCTTGGAGAAAGAGGAACATGGAACAATTATGTTGTATATCTTCCAACAAGAGATGAAAATGGTAAATATGTAAAACAATATGCTTTAATTTCAGAACACTATAATTTAAGTTGTGGATTTATTCCTATGACACAAGCAAATATTTTAAATGTTGCATTTTCATGTTTAGGAAATCGATATGGATGGGGAGCAATGCTAGGAGCAATGGATTGCTCTGCATATACAAGAGCGATTTATGAGTGCTTTGGATTAGTTCTTCCAAGAAATACAACTTGGCAACAAAACACACCAGGGAAAGTAAAAGATGTATCAAAAATGTCAGATGTTGAAAAACAAAAGTATTTAGAAACGCTACCAGCAGGTTCTCTATTATATTTTACAGTACATACTATGATGTATGTTGGAAGTTATGAAGGAAGAGCTTATGTAATAAATGCAGCAGGAAGTCTTTCAGATAGTGAAGGAGCAATAAATGTAAAATCTCAATATTCAATAATACTTAATCCATTAACAGTAAGAAGAGGTAGTGGAAAAACATGGCTTAACAATATTTCAGCTGTTTTAAGTATTGTAAAACCAGAATTCATTCAAGAAAAGAAGAAACCTAAAACTGTAAAATTAAAAACTACAAGTTACACATATAATGGAAAAGCAAGAAAACCAGAGGTAATTGCTATTGATTCAAATGGAAAAACAATATCTTCCAGCAATTATACAGTATCATATAAAGATAATAAAAATGTTGGAACTGCAACAGCTACTATAAAATTTAAAGGTGATTATGAAGGAACTAAAAAGCTAACATATACTATTAAACCTAAAGGTACATCTTTAAATAAAGTTTCTGCTGGAAAGAAGAAATTTAAAGCTTCATGGAAAAAACAGAAAACTCAAACAACAGGATATGAATTACAATATGCTACAAATAGCAAATTTACAAGCAGTAAAAAAATAAAAATAAAAAATAATAAAACAACATCAAGCACTATAAAAAAACTTAAAGCTAAAAAGAAATACTATGTAAGAATAAGAACATATAAAAATGTAAATGGAAATAAGATATGTTCTGATTGGAGTAGTTCAAAAAGCGTGAAAACTAAAAAATAGAAAAATTTACCAATTAGTCATTGACTAAATAATAAAAATGTGATATAGTAAAAATATAGTTTAGACAATATCGTTTAAATTATACAAATTAAATCAAACGAAGACAAAAAATGCCAAAAATAGCAAGGATAACGAGTCAAAATCCTTGCTATTTTTTTTACAATTATGTAATTAATACATTAATTGTTTTCTTTTTTTGTTTTCTTTTCCTCTTTGGAAGCATCTTTTTCTGCTAATAACATAAGAACTAACTTCCATATTAAATCAAACGAAGTCATATCATCACCCCCTTCCTTATGTGTGAGGGCAAAAGACAGTATAGCACTTTTATTTTGCAAAGTCTGTCGAAACTTGTAAAAGAATAAGAAATATTTTATAAAAATATAACTATAAAAGTCATTGACAAAAATAATCTAAAAATATAAAATAAAAGTGATAGATTCGCAACAAATGCGAATAAGTTTCATATAGCTTAAAATTTATGCACATTGAAAACTAAATAAGAGTGATTTCGAATAAGAAAAGGCTATAAAAACATAATAGAGATGTGTGTAAATGAAAAGCTAATATAGAAACAAAATAATAAAAAACGCTATAAATACTTAACATAACAAACAACAAAACTTATGAAAAAACAAAAAGGAGGAACAAAAATTGAAGATAAACAAAAAAATAAATCAAAAAGAAATAGCCGGAATTACGCTTATAGCCTTAGTCATCACGATCATTGTTTTATTAATTCTAGCAGGAATTTCAATATCAATGCTTTCAGGAGATAATAGCATTTTAAATCAAGCAGGAAGAGCAAGAGACTTAACAGATAGAGCGCAATTTGACGAAGCTCTTCAATTAGCAGTACTTGGAGGGTATGATAATACAGGAAGTTTAAATGCTGGTAAAGTAAAAGAAAATATAGAAAAACAAGTAAGTGGAGTTACAGTATCAGGAGATAGCTTTCCACTAACAGTAACAAAAGGAGAAGATATTTATCTAGTAGAAAGTGATGGAACAGTAGGAGAAAAGAAACTAACAGAGGAAGCAACTGGAATATATGTTTCAACACTAAATTATACAGATAATACTGAATCAGATGACAGTAAAATACTAACTATTGATGGAGCAATGCTATTATCTGCAGGAAGTCAAGCTGTACCGTCAAGAGTACAAAATGAAAAGTTTATATGGAAATCAAGTAATACAAATGTAGCGACAGTAACAAGTGATGGAGTAGTAAAATGTGGAACAGAAACTGGAACAGCAACAATTACATTAAAAGGTAAAGATAATACAGAGAGTAAGTGTAGAGTAAAAACAACAGCTAAGATTGCAAAAGAAAAATCTGGATCAAATTATACATTAAATGGAGGAGAAGGGACTGATTTAAATCCAACAATACCGGGAGGATTTTATGCAATAGATACAAATCTAACAGGCGATAACACAAAGGATATAGATTGGAAATTAACAGGAAACCAAACAAATACAGGAAAAGGACTTGTTATAATGAATGATGCAGGAGACCAATTTGTGTGGGTGCCTGTAAAAAAAGATGAGGTTGTATTAGATACAACAAATCACACAGCACCATCAACATCTGCAGTCACAGTAACAAGTGACCTTTATACTCCAATGGCAACAACATACACATATAACGGAAACACATATTATAGAGGAATGTTATATACATTTGCAGGAGACACAACTTCAACTACAGTAAAATACAATTCAGGATATAATGTAGGTACAACAAGTTATAGAGAGCCAAGTTTAATAACAGGAAATAATAGTGATAAATGGGCACCTATGACAAGTGTAACAGGCTCAACTTATGACGCACAATATTTTACTAATGCAGGTTTTACTGAAACGCAGGGAGTAACAGGATTTGGAGCAAAAATGCAAGAAGATTATGATGAAATGATAAGACAGGTTCAAGCTTATGGAGGATTTTGGGTAGGTAGATTTGAATCAAGTTGGAATGATAAAATAAAAAAAGTTGCAAGTGTAGCAGGAACAAAAAGTTTTACAAATGCTGATAAAAGTGATAGAGATGAAGCAAATATGTGGTATGGATTATATAGAACACATAAAGCATATTCAAATAATTCTAGTATGATATGGGGAAGTCAATATGATGCGATGATGAATTGGATGGCAAAGAACGGAATAACTGTTGGAACATCGACAGTTATGAGTGGAACAGTAAAAAATGATGGAAATAATGCAACAAATGGACAAAGGATAACAGGAAATCCGAAGTATAATGATAAATTAAGCAATGTTATAGACATATATGGTAATTCATATGAATGGACATTAGAGGCCACCTACGCTGGTAGTCGAGCTAGCAGAGGGGGCTCTTACAATAGCAGTTACCGACCAGGTAATCGTAGCAGCAGCGGTGCAGACAGTACCGTTGGAAGCATTGCTTCTCGTCTCTCACTTTATATAAAGTAGGTCTGAATGCTAAAAGCGATAAAGCAGAAAGAGCAATAAATTTAATATGTAGATTTACTAAACAAATAGGTTTAGCGAATGTAATACGCTAAAGTGCAAATTTTCTTGCCATCCCAAAGGGGTGAGCTAGGAAAATTTGCACTAGCGTGGCGCCACTAGCGTGGCGCTATTTTTGCGTTTGAGAGCTTTTAGCTCATAAACTATGCAAAAAAGCGCCACGAAAATTAAAGAGATAGGAAGTGGTGATTTTGGAATTTTATGATATGGTACAAAGATTACAACTAATATATGGAATGAGAATAATATTAATTTCTTGTGGTAGTTTCTATATCTCAATAGGAGCAGATGCGATAGTATTAAATAAGGAATTAGGATTAAAACTAAATTGTGCTAAAAAAGGAGTGTGTAAGGTAGGTGTTCCTAAAAGTTCATTAGATAAATATATAGAGAGGATGGATAAAATAGGATATTCATATATAATATTAGATTATAACAAAGAATTAAATAAGCTTATTAAGATAAGCGAAAGGCAGGGAAAGAGCATAGAAGAAACATCTTGTAATAATGATTGCGAAAACTGTAGTAGAAGAATATACACAGTAGAAACAGAATATGAAAAGGCGTTAAAAGAGTATTTAAAAGAAGAATTTGGAGAAGATTTTGTATGAAAAAAGAAACAGAAAACAAATTACAATTAATTCCAAAAATAGAAAGATATATAGAATATATGTTAAATGTAATAATGAAACTCCCAAGAGTAGAAAAATTTAATATAGGAAATGAATATAAACAAAGCATGTATCAAATGTTAGAAGATACAATGTATATAAGTAAAACAACAGATAAAAAGAAATGCTTAGAGTTAGTAAATAAAATAGATGCAAAATTAAATGCTCAAAGAATTTTTTTACGAATAATGCAAAAACAAAGATGGATAGATACAAAGAAATTCAATGTGACTATGAATTTAATATATGAAATAGGGAGAATAATTGGAGGACTTACAAAATACTATGCCAAAAACGATTCGAAATAAATTTGATAAAATTCTAAGTTATGAAACCTTAATGGAAGCACATAAAAAATCTAGAAAAGGAAAAGGCTATAGAAATGAAATAATAAAATTTAATTTAAAGCAAGAAGAGTATATTATGTGGCTATATAATGAACTAAAAAATGGAACATATAAACATGGAGGCTATAAAGTATTTTATGTAACAGAACCTAAGGTGAGGAAAATAGAAAAATCAAGATATATAGATAGAATAGTACATAGATGGTTAGTAGATAATTTTTTAGAACCAACATTTGTACCAACATTTATAAATACATCTTTTGCATGTTTAAAGAATAGAGGAATGCATAGAGCAGCACTTTATGTTCAAAAATGTATGAAAAGTGCATTAGCAAAATGGGAAGAATATTATGTTTTAAAGATGGATGTGGCAAAATATTTTGATAGTATAGATAAAATATTTTATTTAAAATTTTACAAAGAAAAATAAAAGATAGAAAACTTTTATGGCTTGTAAAAGAAATACTATTTTCTCAAAAAAGAGATAAGGGACTAGAAATAGGAAACTACACATCTCAGATGTTTGGAAATATATATTTAAATGAACAAGACCAATTTGTGAAACATAAGTTACATATAAAATATTATGCAAGGTATTTAGATGATAGCATAATAATAGTAAGAACAAAACAAGAAGCTAAAACAGCGTTGACAGAAATTACAAGATTTTTAGAAAATAATTTAAAACTAAATCTAAATAAAAAGACACAAATATTCAAAGGAAAACAAGGGGTTAATTTTTGTGGGTACAAAATTAATGAATATAGGATAAAACTAAGAGATAAAGGCAAAAGAAAACTCAAAAAGAAAGTAAAGAAATTAACAAATAAAATCTATAATGGAGAAGTAACAAGTAAAGATGCAAGAATGTATTTAGCAGGACATATGGGATATATAAAATATGCTAATGTGAAAAACTTGATGGAAAAATTATTTTATATAGAATAGATATTTTGTAAAATAAATTAATTTTGTGAGCAATTTTAGGGATAAATCGAAAGGCCAACAACACTAATAATCGAGCTAACAGAGGGGGCAATTACAATAACAGTAACAAACCAGGTAATCGTAACAACAACAATGCAGACAATACCAATGGAAACAATGCTTCTCGTCTCTCACTCTAATACATATTTTAGATTATATATTTCATGAAATATATACAGTAAAGGTATTAGTATTAAAGAGATTTATTCCTTCCTTAAGAAGAAAATTGATGTAGATAAGTATTTAAAATAATTAAAATGAACTTAAATTTTTTTACTATTTCTTAAGGTAAAAATGAAACAGAAAAATATGTGTTAGTAGAATTTTTGAACATATGTATTTTTCAATAGAGCAATAGTTTTATGTAGAATTATTGCTCTTAATATGTAAATTATAGAAAATGCGTCTTTAGGTAAGAGATTTAAAAAGGAGTTTATAGAAAAATGAATTTATGCTTTTTTGGTGGAGTAATAGAGAGTGAACCTAATTTTAAATTTATAGTTAGTAATAATCTGAATTTTAAAGATAGCTTACATATTAGTATAAGTAGATTTAAATTGGCGATAGATAAAAATACAGAAATAATTGTAAAAGCTTATGATGAATTTGCAGATTTTTGTTTTCAAAACCTAAAAAGAGGAGATTATATTTTTATTTCAGGAAGAATTAATGATTTAAATGAAGTAGAAATTGAATTAATACAAAGATTATAAATTTTTAAATGAAATAGAAAAATTTACCAATTAATCATTGACTAAATAATAAAAATGTGATATATTAAAAATATAGTTTAGACATTATCGTTTAAATTAAAATTAGATCTGGTGTAGACAAAGAAGTCAAAAAATAGCAAGGATGTGCGTCCTTGCTATTTTTTACAATTATATGTATATTACTATACTAATTGTCTTTATCATTTGTTTCTTCCTCTTTTTTGGAATCTTTAATTAAGTCTAATAACATCATGACTAGATTCCAAATTAAATCTGGTGTACTCATATTATCACCCCCTTCCTTATGTGTGAGGGCAAAAGACATTTTATCACCTTTATTTTGCAAAGTCTGTCAAAACTTGTAGAAGTACATAAAATAATTAAAAAAATCTTGTAAAATTATAATTAAAATGATAAAATGGAAATGAAAAAATGGAGGGGTGTAAAATGAAAAAAACATTAAGTATATTTTTAATTATATTTGTTGTAATAATGTGTTATACATGTAATGTAAAAGCTGAAGATTTAAAGATAGAGGCGCCAAATAATATAAAAGCGGAGATAGTTACTAATGGTATTAAATTAACATGGAATAATGTAAGTGGAGCAGAAAAATATGAAATATATAGAGACTACTTAGATACAGGAAGTTTCGACAAAATTATGACAGTTGAAACCAATAGTTTTACAGATACAACTGCAACTGCTGTAACAAGATATTTTTATAGAATAAAATCAATAAAAGAAAATGGAGAAACAAGTGATTTTTCTGAAATTGTTTTTATGCCATATGTTAACATTTCAAATCCATCAATTCAAAGTTATAATGATAAAGCTGTACTAAAATGGGAAAGAAATAAATATGTTGATGGCTATGTTATTTATAGATCTACATCAAAAGAAGGAACTTATGAAGAAATTAAAAAGATAAATAATAATTCAACAACATCATATACTGATAAAAACATAAAAGCAAAAACAGTATATTACTATAAGATTAAAGCATATAAAAAATATGATAAAGATTATTATAGTGCAGATTCAAAAATAGTCGAAAAAACAAAATATGCACAAGTTGTAATAAAAGATTCTTATTCAAACGACAATAAAAAATCTATTACAATAAAATGGAAAAAAGTTTCAGGAGTTACAGGATATCAAATATATAGAGCAACATCTAAAAATGGAACATACAAAAAAATAAAAACAATTAAAAAGAAAAGTATAACTTCTTATACAGATAAAAAAGATATCGGTTTAGGTAAACTTTATTATTACAAAATAAGAGCATATAAGAATAATGGAAATCAAAAAGAGTATGGACAGTTTTCATCTAAACGTAGACAAACAACAGGAAGTAGAAAAAAACAATTAAACAAAATAAAACTAAAACCAGGAACAACAGGATTTAAAGAATTAGATAGTGAATATAAGAAGATTATAAAGAAAGCAACTAAAGGAAAAAATAGTAATTATGATAAAGTAAAAGCAGTATATAAATATGTTGTAGACCACATGAGTCATGATGATTACCACTGCAAACAATTCAATGGTACATTTGCAGCAATGATTAAAGTATTAGGAATTGAAAAGGTATATTGTGCAAGAGGATATACTTCTACTGGATCTGGAGGATGGACAGAGCATACTTGGACAATAATAGAAATAAATGATACAAGATATGTTTTTGACACATCACTTGATAGACATGTGAAAGAAAGAACTAAAAAAATTACATATAGCAAATTCTTTAAAACAGAAAAAGAAGTTAAGAAAAACTACAAATTATCTTTTTATCATTCAGACGCTTGGCCAGTAAAACTATCAACAGGAGAATTTGGATATATTTGGTATTAAAAAGTTACCATAATTTAATAAGGAGAAAAAATTGACATGGAGTTTGATAAAATATTTAATAGTGAAGATGTTAAAGATTATAATCTATTTATTGAAAAACTAAGACAATTAAAGGAAAAAGGTTGTAGTACTAAAGATATTCTTTATCTTATATATCAATATTATAAAAAATATGTTACATATAATTATGACCAATTGCAACTTGTAAAATTAAATAGATATGAAAAAGATGAACCGGGTAGTATATGTGAAGAAGCATTTGAAGAAATACAAAAGAGAATAGATATGATTAATGAAATTTCAAGAATGACACAAAAATCTCCAAAAGAAATAGTAAATAGTAATGAAGTGGATAAACCGTATTCGAAAGAAGAAGCGATTGAACTATTAGATGAAGCATTTTTAAAAGTTGAAGGAAGAAAGCTAACAGAAAGAAATAAAGAAAGAATCTTTGAAAATTATGGAAAGATAATACATATTCCATATAAACCGGCTGGAACTAGAATTCTTAAAACTCATGAAGTTTTAGAACATGATGAAATACGAAGATTAACAAGATGCCCTTATTATGAGCCAGTATATAGTAATGGGATGCTTATAGATGGAGTTTGTGCTGAATATAAAAAATTTGAAAAAAAAATATGTAAAGATTTAGGAATAAAACATCTTGAGGTTAGCGGTATTGGAACAACTGGACATGGATGGAGCTTGATATATTTACCAGAAGAACAGAAATGGGTACATTTTGATATGACAATGGTTAAATTTTATCAAGATGGATGGATAAAAAATCATGAACCATATACGATGGAAGATTGGATAGCAGCTTCAACAAGTGATATTTTTAAAATGCAAACTACAAGAAAAATAACAGAAATTAATGGCGTTAAATGTTATTTTGATAAAGATAATTATGCTGAATTAGATATAAGTAAATTTGATAAAGAAGCAGAAAGAGAACAAAATTAGAAAGAGGAATACGAATGAAAGAAAAAGGAATACTTCTCCCAATATTTTCGCTTCCTAGCAAATATGGAATTGGAGATTTTGGAAATGAAGCTTATGAATTTATAGATATACTAAGTGAAAATGGAATGAAATATTGGGAAGTTTTGCCTATAAATGCGTGCAGAAGATTACCATATTCGCCGGTTAGTTATTATGCTTTAAATGAAGACTATATTTCGCTTGATAGATTAATAGAATATGGATTAATTAAAAGTGCTGAAACAAGAGAACAAACGGATAGAGCCGTTTATGATGATTTTAAAGAAAAGTATTACATAGAAGCATTTATTAATTTTAGAAAAACAAAAGAGTACAGAGAATTTATAGCAAATAAAGAGATAGTAAAATATTCGGAATTTATGCATAAGAAGAACAAAAAGAATAATAAGGAATATTATGGTTTTCTTCAATTTATGCTATATAAGCAGTGGATGGAACTTAAATCATATGCCAATTCGAAAGGTATAGAAATAATAGGGGATATGCCATTTTATCCAAGTTTTGATTCTGTTGATACAATGTACCATTCAGATTGCTTTGAGATGAATCATGGTAAATTTACATATGAAGCAGGAACTCCACCAGACTATTTTAATGAGGATGGACAGAAATGGGGAAGCCCTGTATTTAATGTAGAAGGAATGAAAAAAGACAATTACAAATATTTAGTAGGAATATTTAAATACTATTTAAAAATATTTGATAAAGTTAGAGTGGATTATTTTAGAGGGTATGATTCATTTTTTAAGATTCCTATGGGGAAATCAGGCAAAGAGGGAAAATATGTTGATAGTGTAAGTTATGGTTTCTTTGATGAACTATTTAGAGATGGCAGCATAAAACCAGAAAGACTAATAATTGAAGATTTGGGAGATATAAGAAAAGAAACAATAGAATTAAGAGAACATTATGGCTTTACAAGACAAAAGATTCTTCAATTTTCAATTGATTTAGACAATTGTTACGATAGAGACAATGAAGAAGAGAATGTACTTGTATTTCCAGGAAATCACGATTGCTCAACAATTTATGGTTGGTATAAATTACTAGATGATGAGCATAAAGAAAAATTAAAAGAATTCTTAAGAAAAAATGAATGCTATGATATAAACGTAAATATTGGAATAATGCAATATTGTATGAAATGTAAAGCAAAAATGGCAGTTATAACTGTGCAAGATATTTTAGGTTTAGATGATAGCGCTAGAATGAATGTACCTGGGACAACAAGTAAAGACAATTGGTCTTGGAAATTAATTGATTATAAAGACCTAAAAGAAAGAATAAAAGATTTTAAGTAAAGACAGTGAGGGAAAACAATGATAAAAAAATTAGCAAAATCAATAAGAGAATACAAAAAACAAGCTATATTAACACCACTTTCAGTAGCAGTTGAAGTTGTGTTAGAAGTTATTGTGCCATATTTTATGGCACTTTTAATAGATGAAGGAATTAATAAATCATCAATAGATAATACTGTAAGAATTGGAATTGCATTAGTAGTATTTACATTATTATCTTTGTTTTTTGGAGCAATATCTGGAATGTTTGCTGCAAAAGCTGGGAGCGGATTTGCAAAAAATTTAAGAAAAGATTTGTATTATAAAGTACAAAATTTCTCATTTGCAAATATAGATAAATTTAGTACATCAAGTATAGTTACAAGACTTACAACAGACGTAACTTATGTTCAACATGCATTTCAAATGATAATAAGAATTGCAATAAGAGCACCTTTAATGCTTATATTTTCGTTAATTATGGCAATAAAGATAAATTTAAATATGTCATTTATATTTTTAGGATTAATACCATTTGTTGCACTAGTACTATTTATTATATCTAGACTTGCAATGCCATTATTTGAAAAAGTATTTAAAAAATATGATGATTTAAATAATATTGTAGAAGAAAATACATCTGGTATGAGAGTTGTTAAGTCTTTTTGTTTAGAAGAAAAAGAAAAAGAAAAATTTAATAAAAAGTCAGAAGAAATATTTGGACTATTTTCAAAAGCTGAAAAAATATTAGCATATAATTCTCCTACTATGCAATTTGCAATGTATGCAGCAATGATTTTGATTGCATGGATTGGTGCAAGGATAATAGTTACCACAAATAGTACAGAGCTTACAACAGGAGAGCTAACAAGTTTAATTACTTATGCAATTCAAGTATTATTCTCAATAATGATGCTTACAATGATTTCTGTTATGCTTACAATATCTATGGCATCAGCAAAAAGAATTGTTGAAATTTTAGAAGAAGAACCTAGTATAAAAAATTCTGCTGATCCAATAACAAAAGTTGAAGATGGCTCAATAGAATTTAAAGATGTAGCATTTAGTTATATAGGCGAAAAAGAAAAAGAGGTTCTAAAAAATATAAATTTAAAAATTAAATCGGGGGAAACAGTAGGAATAATAGGTGGAACGGGTGTTGGTAAATCTTCACTTGTAAACTTAATTCCAAGGCTTTATGATGTTACAGAAGGAAGTTTATTAGTTGCAGGAAATAATGTAAAAAATTATGATATAGAAACTTTAAGAGATGCAGTAAGTTGTGTATTACAAAAAAATGTACTTTTCTCAGGAACAATTAAAGAAAATCTTCGTTGGGGAAATGAAAATGCAACTGATGAGGAATTAATTGAAGCATGTAAATTAGCGCAGGCTGATAGCTTTATACAAGAATTCCCAGATAAATATGATACATACATAGAACAAGGTGGAACAAATGTATCTGGTGGACAAAAACAAAGACTATGTATTGCTAGAGCATTAGTAAAGAAACCAAAAATATTAATTTTAGATGATTCAACATCTGCAGTAGATACAAAAACAGATAAATTAATAAGAGATGCATTTAAAAACAAAATACCTAATACTACGAAGATTATAATTGCACAAAGAATTTCATCTGTTGAAGACTGTGATAAAATAATTGTTATGAAACAAGGAAAGATAGACGCTATTGGAACACATGAGGAACTTATAAAATCTAATGAAATATACAAAGAAGTTTATGAGTCTCAAACACAACAAGGAGGTGCTGCATAATGAAAAAGATGGAAGATAAAAGACCTGAATTAAATAAAGGGACAGTAAAAAGACTATTAAAAATTATAACTGAAAGATATAAAAAGCATCTATTTTTAGTTGGTATTTGTTTAGTTATAAGTTCTGTAGTATCTGTTTCAGCACCACTTTTTAGTAAAAAAATAATAGATGAATATATTGTTCCATTACTTGGAACAGAAAATCCTGTTTTTGATGGATTAAGAAACTTGATTTTAATAATGTGTGGAGTTTTCTTAGTAGGAATAATTGCAACATTTATATACAACAGACTGATGGTAATAATTGCACAAGGAACTTTAAAAAAAATAAGAGACACAATGTTTTCAAAGATGCAAAAACTTCCAATAAGGTATTTTGATACAGTACCTCATGGGGATGTAATGAGTCATTATACAAATGATACAGATACATTAGAACAAATGATTTCACAAAGCTTACCACAACTTGTATCTTCAATATTATCATTAATTGCAGTTACAATCTCAATGTTTGCATTAAGTTGGCAGTTAACATTATTTATATTTTTCTTTGTAATTATAATGCTTAGAGTTACGATGTCAATTACAAAAAGAAGTGGAACATATTTTATAGGTCAACAAGAAACACTTGGAAAAGTTAATGGCTACATTGAAGAAATGATAAATGGACAAAAAGTAGTTAAAGTATTTAACTATGAAGATAGAGCTAAAAAAGATTTTGACCAATTAAATGAAAATCTATATAACAATATGGTAAATGCAAATAAATTTGCAAATATATTAATGCCTGTACTTAATAATCTTGGAAACATTGAATATGTATTAGTTGCAATATTAGGAGCTATTCTTGCGATTTCAGGAAAGGTGCCAACACTTACAATTGGAACAATATCTTCATTTTTAGCATTAACAAGAAGTTTTAATCAACCAATAAGAAATGTATCAAGCCAAGCAAATACAGTAGTTATGGCGATAGCAGGAGCAACAAGAATTTTTAAATTAATAGATGAAGAGCCAGAAATAGATGATGGATATGTAACACTTGTAAATGCAAAAATTGACGAAAAAGGAAATATTACCGAAACAGAAGAAAGGACAGGGAAGTGGGCTTGGAAGCATCCACACCATGATGGCCGACTTGAATATGTCGAACTTAAAGGGCATATTGAAATGGAAAACGTGGATTTTGGATATGAACCGGATAAAGAAATTTTACACAATATCTCTTTATATGCAAAACCAGGTCAAAAGATTGCATTTGTTGGAGCAACAGGGGCAGGAAAAACAACAATTACAAATTTGATAAATAGATTTTATGATGTAGAAGATGGAAAAATAAGATATGACGGAATAAATATTAATAAAATTAGAAAAGAAGATTTAAGAAGATCACTAGGACTAGTTTTACAAGATACAAATCTATTTACTGGAACAATAAAAGACAATATAAAATATGGGAAACTAGATGCAACAGATGAAGAAGTAATAAATGCAGCAAAGATTGCAAATGCACATGAATTCATTTCAATGCTTCCAAATGGATATGACACAATGTTAACACAAAACGGAAGTCAGTTATCACAAGGACAAAGACAACTTATAGCGATTGCAAGATGTGCAATAAATGACCCACCTGTAATGATACTAGATGAGGCAACATCAAGTATAGATACAAGAACAGAAAAGCTTGTTCAAGAAGGCATGGATAAATTAATGAAGGGAAGAACAGTTTTTGTTATAGCACATAGACTTTCAACAGTAAGAAATGCAAAAGCAATTATGGTTTTAGAGCATGGGAACATTATAGAAAGAGGAACACATGAGCAATTACTAGAAGAAAAAGGAGAATACTATCAATTATACACAGGAGCATTCGAATTAGAATAATAAATATATATGGAGGAAAAATAATGAAAAATAGAATTTTAAAATTAACCTTAATTTCAATTTTATTTATATTTGCAATAGGACTAAAAAATATGGTTTTTGCAAATTCAATTAGTAGTATTGATATGGACATATATGTTGATAATGATGGAAATGCAGAAGTCGCAGAGGTTTGGAGATGCAATTCTACTAGCCAAACAGAATGGTATAGATCATATTTTAATTTAGGAAATTCAGAAATATCAAATTTAAGAGTATCAGATGAAAAACAAACATATACTACCTTGACTGCATGGGATGTAAGTGGAAGTTTTAGCGAAAAAGCATATAAGTGTGGAATTAATAAAGTATCTAATGGCATTGAAATCTGTTGGGGAAAAAGTGAATATGGAAGCAATACGTATACTATAAAATATAATATTACTAATTTTGTATCTGAGCTTACAGATTCACAAATGATGTATTGGACATTAATACCTAGTGAACACTTTGCTGATATGGGTGCAATAAAAATCAAAATTCATGCAGACAAACCATTTTCTGATTCAATACCAGTATGGGGATATGGAAAGTATGGATCACTTTGTTATATAGATAAAAATGATGGTGCAATTCATATGGATACAGAAGGAAAAAAACTAGGTAAATCAGAGTATATTGCATTTTTGGCAAAGTTTCCTAAAGAAACTTTTAATTTAAAAAATAAGTTAAATCATGATTTTAATTATTATTTTGAAATGGCACAAAAAGGAGCTAAAGCATATAATAAAGTTTTAGAAAAAATAAAAAGTATAATTTTTGGATTATTATCATTACTACCATTTATATTAATGGTAATTTTAGGTGCATTTAGTGCTGGTAATAAAAAATATGGTTTTAAATATGGAGAAGCTGGAAGAAAAATACCAAAGGATGTTGCGTATTTTAGAGATATACCATGTAATGGAGATATATTTAGGGCATATTACATAGCATATCAGTATGGAATAATGAAAAATAAAACAGATTTATTAGGAGCAATAATTCTAAAATGGCTAAAAGCTGGAATAATAAGAACTGAACAAAGAAACGGTGGAAAAATATTCAAAAAAGAAGAAACTGTTATTATTTTAGGAGATAATCCAAAGAGGCAATTTGAAAATAAAATGGAAACAAAGTTGTTTAATTTTATGTATGTTGCCAGTAAAGATGGAATATTAGAAAATAAAGAATTTGAAAAATGGTGTAAATCAAGCTATGAAAAAATACTAGATTGGTTTGATGATATTTTAGAAGAAGAAAGAGACAAACTAATTACAGATGGATTTATTCTAGTGGATAATTCTAGAAAATTCTTTGGAAAGAGAACTGCAACTCAAGAATTAAAGAATGAAGCCTTATATATTGCAGGACTAAAAAGATTTTTATTGGATTATACGTTAATAAAAGATAGAACTGCTATTGAGGTTGAACTATTTGAAAATTATTTAATATATGCACAATTACTTGGAATTGCAAAACAAGTTTCAAAACAATTTAAAGAGTTATATCCAGATATGATTGAACAAACAAATTACAATTCATATGATAACATTATATATATCAATCATGTATCTTCAAGTGGAATTTCAAGTGCGAATGCTGCAAGAGCAGCCGCAGAAAGTTACAGTTCTGGAGGAGGAGGATTCTCTTCTGGAGGCGGAGGAGGAGGTTCCTTCGGAGGCGGAGGAGGAATCGGCTCTCGCTAAAACTATAAAAAAGGAGAAAATATGTCAAAGACTTTTTCTTATGAAATAAAAAAGGAACTAAGTGAAATAAATAACTTAGCTAAAAAAAATGAGGTAAAATATGAACTTTTAGGGTATTTATCTAGTTCTAATATAGAGAAGACTAAAAATAGAATTAAATATGCAACTGAAAATGAGTATAACATCAATAGGTTTGGAAAATTACTAAAAAATGTAAATATAAATGATTTTAAAATAGAGCTGCAAGGTAAAGTATATATTATTAAATCAAAAATACCTGAAATTACGGAAAGGTTAGAACAGGCAAATGAACTAGAAGAAAGAGCATTTACAAGAGGATTGTTTTTAGGTTCTGGCTCAATTAATAATCCGGAGAACAAATATCACTTAGAAATTAAAATTGAAAACAACAGAATAATAAATGATTTAATTAGTATTTTAAAAAAGTATGATGTAAATGTAAAATCATTAGATAATAGCATTTATATAAAAGATGGAGAAGAGATATCTAAATTTTTAGCTTTTATCGGAGCTAATAAATCTGTACTTGAATTTGAAGAAATTAGGGTACAAAGAGAAATGAATAATAAAGTAAATAGGCTGGTAAATTGTAAAACAGCTAATTTAAACAAAACCTTAAATGCTTCGGTTGAACAAATAAATGCTATAAAGAAATTAAAAGAAAGTGGTAAATTTAAAAAATTGGATGAAGGATTAAAAGAATTAGCAGAACTTAGGTTAGAATACCCAGATATGCCACTTTCAGAACTTGGAAAAAAACTAAAATACCCAATTGGAAAATCAGGAGTAAATTATAGATTGAAGAAAATAATAGAGTTATCAAAATAAGGAGTAAGATGAAAGAAATAGGAGTATATATTCATATCCCATTTTGCAAACAAAAATGTTTGTATTGTGACTTTGTATCTTTTGAAAACAAAGAACAAATGCAAAAAGAATATGTCGAAGCTTTAAAAAAAGAAATAGAAAATTGGAAAGTGAATAATAAAGACTATGTAACAAGAACCATATATATTGGAGGTGGAACTCCTTCATATATAGATAGTAAATATATAATAGAAGTTTTGAAAAGTGTTGGAAATGCCGAGTCGATTACAATAGAAGTAAATCCAGGAACAATAACAAAACAAAAATTAATAGATTACAAAGATACAGGTATAAACAGATTAAGTATTGGACTTCAAAGTTCTAAAGATGAACTGTTAAAACAAATTGGAAGGATTCATAGTTACCAAGATTTTTTACAAACATATAATTTAGCTAGAGAAATTGGATTTGATAATATAAATGTTGATTTAATGATAGGACTGCCAAATCAAAATATACAAGATATAAAAAAAACATTAGAAGAAATATGTAAAATAAATCCAGAACATATTTCTGTATATTCTTTAATTATAGAAGAAGGAACTCCAATACAAAGACTAATTAATAATGGAGAATTAAAACTCCTAGATGAAGAATTAGAAAGACAAATGTATTGGTATGTAAAAAACTATTTAGAGTTAAATGGATATAGACATTATGAAATTTCTAATTTTGCAAAGCCAGGGTTTGAATCAAAACATAATTTAGACTGTTGGAATCAAAAAGAATATATTGGATTTGGGATTGCTGCACATTCATATATAGAAGGAAAAAGGTTTGGAAATATTACAAACATAGAGCAATACATACAAAATTGTAAAAATAATGATTTTGATAAAAACGGGATAATAGAAGAAACACAAAACAAATCTCAAATGATGAATGAATATATGATATTGGGGCTTAGAAAAATTGATGGTATTTCAATTCAAAAATTTGAAAATAAATTTAATGAAAACCCAATTATGATATATAAAAAAGAACTACAAAAACTACATGAAGAAAAGCTCGTAATAATAGATGGTGATATAATCAAGCTTTCAAATAAAGGCTTAGACTTTGCAAATATTGTATGGGAGGAATTTGTATGACAATAAAAGAACTATTAAATCAAGGAACAATAATGCTAAAAAATGAAGATGTTGATGGACCAAAAAATAAAGCTAGAGCAATATTACAATATACTTTGAAAAAGTCAAAAGAATATACTATTATATACGACACTAAAGAGGTAACTCAAAAACAAAGAGATGAATATGTAAAAAATATAAAAAGACTAATTTCAGGAGAGCCTTTACAATATATTACAGGTGTTCAAGAATTTATGAAAATAAATTTTGTAGTTACAAAAGATGTTCTTATTCCTCAACCAGATACTGAAATTTTAGTAGAAGAAGTAATAAAGATTGCAAATAAATTAGATAATCCATTAATATTAGATTTATGCACAGGAAGCGGAGCAATAGCAGTATCTCTTGCAAAAAATATTCCAAATGCAAGAATTGTTGCAACAGATATAAGTAAAAAAGCATTAGAAATTGCAAAGCAAAATGCAAAGTTAAATGGAGTTTTAAATAATATAGATTTTATTGAATCAAATTTATTTGATAAAATTAAAAACGTAAAATTTGATATAATAGTTTCTAATCCTCCATATATTGAGACAGATGAAATAAGAAAACTACCAAAGGATGTAAGGCAAGAACCAACAATTGCATTAGATGGTGGAAAAGACGGATTGGACTTTTATAGAAAAATATTTAATAAGGGAAATGAGTACTTAAATAGACAAGGATATTTATGTGTAGAAATAGGGTATAATCAGAAAGAAGCAGTAAAGAGAATAATTGAAAAAAAAGAAAGATATGTACAAACATATTGTATAAAAGATTTATGCCAAAATGATAGAGTAATAGTAACACAAATCGGATAAAAATTGACAAAAATAGCAAATTTTGCTATACTATGGAAATGTAAAGAAAGAAGGAAAAAGATGCCTAATAAAAGTATAACTAAGAATTACTTATACAATTTAACATACCAAATATTAATACTTATATTACCATTAATAACAACGCCATATTTATCAAGAGTATTAGGTGCAGAAGGTACAGGAATATATAGCTATACATATACAATTGTAAACTACTTTGTTTTGTTTGGGTCACTAGGAGTTGCTTTATATGGACAAAGAGAAATTGCATATGCACAGCAGAAGAAACAAAAGAGAAAAAAAATCTTTATAGAATTGGTAATATTTAGATTTATTACAATATCAATTGCTTTTGCAATTTATTTTTATTACTTTATGAGAACAGGAACATATAGCCAATATTACAGAATACTTCTATTTGAACTATTAGCAGGAGCATTTGATATAAGTTGGTTTTTTCAAGGATTGGAAGAATTTAAAAAAACAGTAACAAGGAATATATTAGTTAGAACAATTAGTGTTTTATTAATATTTATATTTGTAAAAAAACGTGAAGATTTAGTAATATATATGTATATATATTCCTTAGCAGATTTTATTGGAAATTTAACATTATGGCTATATTTACCAAAATACTTTAAAGGTGTAAAGATTGGAAAAATTAATATATCTTATCAAATTAAACCAATTATTTTATTATTTATACCACAAATCACATCAAAACTATATAATATGTTAGATACAACTATGCTTGGAAGATTAATATCAGATAAATCAGAAACAGGATATTATGAACAAAGTCAAAAAGTTATTAGATTAATGCTAACAGTAGTTACTTCACTAGGCACAGTAATGATACCAAGAATGGCAAATATGTTTGCAAATGGAGAAAAAAAGAATATAGACTACTATATGAAAAGATCTTTTAGTTTTACATTTATGCTTAGTTTTCCAATGATGTTTGGATTAATAAGTATTTCAAAAGCGTTTACTCCAATATTTTTTGGACCAGGATATGAAAAAACTGCGATTTTGATGTGTATAATAAGCCCAATAATTTTACTTATGGGAGTTGCAAATGTTTTAGGAAATCAATATTTAATTCCAACTCAAAGACAAAAGGAATATACAATAGCTGTTGGAGTAGGAGTTATCGTAAACTTTATATTAAACTATATATTTATAACTCTTTGGTCATCGATAGGAGCTTGCATTGCAACAGTTATATCACAAATTGCAGTAGACTATATGCAATTTAGACAACTAAGAGGAGAGGTAGACTTTAAATCAATAGTAAAACTATCATATAAATATATATTTGCATCATTTATTATGTTTATAGTATGTAGTTTAACAAAATTATTTGTATCAACCGGAATGGTATCAATTGCTTTACAAGTTATACTTGGTGTAATTGTTTATGGCATTATTTTAATAAGATTAAAAGATGAGTATTTGTATATGTTTTTAAGGAAGATATATGAAAAAACTCACTCAAATAACAATTGAAAGGAATAAAATATGTATTTAATTGTAGGACTTGGAAATCCAGAACCTGAATATTGTTTTACAAGACATAATTTAGGATTTGATGTTTTAAATAAAATATCAGAAAAATATGATATAAAAATAAATAAAAGTGGATTTAAATCAATTTATGGTACAGGAACTATAGAAAATGAAAAAGTTGTATTATGCAAGCCACAGACATATATGAATTTAAGTGGAGATGCTATTATTGAAATTGCTAAGTTTTATAAAGTTCCAACAAGCAATATAATAATTATATATGATGACATAGATTTAGAAACTGGAACTATTAAGATTAGAAAAAAAGGTGGACCAGGTGGGCACAATGGAATGAAATCAGTGGTAGAAAGACTTCAAACTGAAGAATTTCCAAGAATAAGAATAGGAACTGGTTTTTGCGAGGCAAAAGATAATTTAGTAGAATATGTAATATCAAAGGTTTCAAATGAAGAATATATAAGTCTCTTAAAAGGTATAGATTTGGCAAAAGATGCTTTGATTTCTATACTAAAAGATGGAATAGATGAGGCAATGAATAAATTTAATTAAAGGGGAAAGACAATGTTAGAACTTATTATAAACAAAAATGTAGATACTGAGACAATTTGTTTAGTTGAAAATGGAAAATTAGTTGAAAAATATCAAGATAGTGAAACTACTAAAGAAAATAGATTGGAAGGAAATATTTATGCCGGGAAGGTTTCGGATATAGTTCCAGGAATGCAATCCGCTTTTGTAGATTATGGAGATTCGAGAAAAGGTCTATTACATTTAAAAGATGCGCTTCCACAAGTTGACGAAAAAAACAAAAAAGATGAAGACATAATAGATAAGAATATATCTGATGTTTTAAAATCAGGTCAAAAACTGCTTATTCAAATAAAAAAAGATAGTAATGATAAAAAAGGAGCAAAAGTCTCTACACATATTAGCATTCCTAGTAAATATGTTGTGTTTATGCCAAATACTGATATTATAACTATTTCTCAAAAAATTGAAGATGAAAAAAGAATAAAAGAATTACTTGATTTAGCAAAAGAAAATGTGAGTAATAATAATGGAATGGTTATTAGAACATCAGCTGAAAAAGCTAGTAATGAAGAAATAATTCAAGATATAAAAAGATGCATAGATAAATGGAATTATATTTTAGAAAAATATAAAAGTAGTAAAGATATTGAATTAATCTATTATTCTGAAAATGTGCAATCTAAGATTCTTTTAGACTTAAAAGTTGACAAAGTAATCACAAACGATAGAGATGAATTTGAGAAAATAAAAGAATTGATACAAAGGGAGCAAATTAAAGGAGTAAAACTTGAGCTTTCAGTAAAACAAAACCTATTAGATATGTATGATTTAGATTCACAAATAACAAAATCAAAAAACAGAAAGATTTGGCTTAATTGTGGTGGATTTATAACAATAGATAGAACAGAAGCATTAACAGCAATAGATGTAAATACTGGAAAATTTACTGGAAAATCTGATTTAGAAAGTACTATCTTTAAAGTGAATAAAGAAGCTACAATTGAGATTGCAAAACAATTAAGACTCCACGATATAGGAGGCATAATTATTATAGATTACATAGATATGCATGACAAAGAAAATGATGAGAAAATAGAGAATCTATTAAAAGAAGAACTAAAAAAAGACAGAGCAAAAACTCAAGTAGAAGGATTTACAAAACTAAATTTAATGGAAATGACAAGAAAACATATTTGTAGTCATTTAGATGAAAGTTAAATTAATAGACAAAGCCACCCATCTTTAATAAAAAATGGGTGGCTTCTTTCTAATTAGTAGATGCCAGTTCTTTTACGAGTAGGTTTATTCGTGTTGCGAACATTAATAATCCAAGAATCCTTTTTTAAAAAAGTATTCTTTTTGACCTTTATTTGATAATTTGGGTATTTTCTCTTTCCTACGTTGACGACTTGTAAGAGATAAAATTGGCCATTACAAGCCTTTTTTGCTCTTACAATGTAACCATTTACAGATATTAAATTCATATCACACATAGGCACAGGAATTAATACAATATATCCCCAAGGTGCTTCACCTTTAGGAATTTTTCCTTGTGAATAACCAAGCCTCATGCACCAGCTGTCTTCTTTTGATGTTGTGACTGGCCGTCTCCAACAATTACGTAATGAATAATCACGCATAGTTTTCTCCTTTCAAAATAAAGCATACTAGCTAATAGGTACCTATCTATTATATCATATGTTTTAACTTTTTTCAAATCATATATATAATTTTTTGATTATTTGATTGAGTAAAAAAATAAACTTATCTTTAAAGATAAGTTCAATTGGTGCCAACGACGTAGACATTTACAACTCATTGGCTCTCGTGACGATTGATATAAAATCAATCAAGCTATAATTATATTAGCAGATTATTAAATAAAAATCAAGTGGTTTTTAAAATTTGCATTTTATGTAAAAGTATGTTATAATATATTTAGTATTTGCGGATACAGCGAATTATAATAAATGTACTGATAATTGTTACTAGAAATCTAGTAACCTACAGAAAGACTAGGAGGAATAATTATGGCAAACAACATCAATGTTACTGCATCCAACATGTCCGAACTGACGAGTAATGCCTTCATGGACTGCCTTTTCAAAGAAGGTGAGGAAACTACCAACCATGTGAAGGTAGAAGGGTTTACCAATATGTTTGAACTCCACCCGCAGCGCTTGGAAGAAAAGCGGGAACTCGTGACCGCCCTCCTTGCTGAACTGCCAGCAGAATTCAAGGAAGGATGGTCTTTCCTGAATCTTTGCAACACGAAGGACGGCGAACAGTGGACTGGTATGCATCGCGTTTGCGAGCAACTGGTTGTTATGGCAATTGGCCTGGGGCTCATGGAGTACTGCATGTCAAGAGAAATGTGGGCAATCCTGCCTGGCGGGGTTCCGTATCTTATGATTAAGTAAAGAACCTAAAACCCCCATAGTGGACTCTATCATCTAAAGTAGAGTTTATTATGGGGGCTTATTTTTGAAATAATAAAATGTTATTTAATTAATTGTATTATTTAAATATAGTGCAACTTGGTTTTGTTCCGTTGTTTCAATTTCCATAAGTTTAGCTATTGCAAACATTACAAGCTTATATTTACTAAAATTAATAAGTGTAGTTCTATATTCTTCATCTATGTCTTATAACATAGTATCAAATTTATCATAATTTTCTTTAGTATTATATATAAGTCCAGACCATTTACTTTGGCTCATACATATTGCTAATCTTAATTTATCTTTAATTTACATATTATTTATCATATCTATTAAATACTTTACTTTTTCTTGTTCCATTTTCTATTACCTCAATATTAAAATCTTGTATCATTATTT
>CAMKSF010000007.1 GCA_946415375.1 uncultured Clostridia bacterium | reverse complement strand
TTTTCTACTGCTTTTATTAATCCCATATTTCCTTCTTGTATTAAATCTAAAAATAGCATTCCTCTTCCAACATATTTTTTTGCAATACTTACAACCAATCTTAAATTCGCTTCTGCAAGTTCTTTTTTTGCTTCTTCATCTCCGTCTAAGACTTTTTGAGCAAGTTCAATTTCTTTATCATAAGAAAGTAGTGGTATTCTTCCTATTTCACGTAAGTACATTCTTACTGGATCATCTAAATTTATCCCTTCAAAGCTATTGTCATCAAAAGCATCCTCTATATTTAAATCTTCTACTTCTGCTAAATCCTCTTCACTTGGTTCATCTTCAAAATCATCATTTAATAAATCAACACCAATTTTTTCCATAGCATCGAAAACTTTTTCCATTTGACTAGGATTTGCATCATCCAATTCAGTAGCAAGTTCTCCATATGTTATTTTTCCTTTTTCTTTTGCTTTCTTTATTATTTTCTCGAGTTTTTCTTGTGTTTTGTCATCCATTTGATTGTCATTTTTTTCTTCTATATTATCTTCTTTCTCAGATTTTTTTTCTGGTTCTATTTCTGGTTCAATCTCTATTTCTTTCTCTTTATTTTCAATTTTTATTATTTTTTCTTCATCTTTTTTTTCTGTTACTTGTTCTTCTTTTTTATTAATTATCTCTTTTTCTTTATCTTCTTTATTTTCAGTTTTTATTGTTTTTGACTTTTTTTCTATTTTCTTACTCTCTTTGTTATTTTCTTTGTTATCAGTTACTTTACTTTCATTTTTTTTATCTTTTATCTTACTTTCTTTTTTGTCTTTATTTTCAGAAGATTTGTTCTTATCTTTTTTACTATCTTTTATTTCTTTATTTTTGCTCTCTTTGCTTTCTTTGCTTTCTTTTTTAACATCTAGCTTTTTATTCTGTTTTGTATCTTCCTTTTTTTCTGCTTTTTTATTTCCTTTTTTACTCTCTTTTTTTGTTTCTTTTTTTTCAGTGTTTTTTTCCTTTGAAGCTTCTTTTTTTACCTTTTTTTCAGTTTTCTTTTTCTCAGCTTTTTTAACTTCTACTTCTTCTCCTACTACTTCTTTTACTTCTTCTTTTTTCTTTTTTACCATTTATAAACATTCCTTTCCTATGGTTATTCAAAATTTTTATAACCACTTTTGTTTATTCTACTTAACACTAAAACTATGTTGTTCAATTCTTTTCCTATATTTCTTTTTTTCTCGGAATCACTTGCATTATTTAGTTCTTCTATAAGCCTATCTCTTTCGCTTTCTAATTTTTCTAATTCATATTTTTTTAATAAATCTTCTATTGCTTTTTTATTGTCTGTTATACCATAATCTTCTGCCATAATCTCTGTTAAATGTCCTTGTATTTTTTCACTATCTATATGATCTAATACTGAATTTATATTAGTATTTCCATTTTCAATCGCAATATATATTTCTTTTAATATTTCTTTATTTTCCTCATTTTTAAAATCTTCTATTTTAATGTTTTCTTTTATAGTTTTGTATGTATCAATACTATTTATTAAAATCCATATTATTGTGTTTTCTCTTTTTGTTATTTCCTCTGATACATCATGTTTTTCTTCTTTTCGTATTTTAGAAACAACAGGTTTTTCTTTTTCTAAAACCTTCTTATCTTTTCTATTTGAATACTGTAATTTATTTACTTCTGCATAAATGGCTTCTTTTGAGATATTATACCCTTTAGCTATTTTTTCAATGTATATTTCTCTTTCCATGGTATTTTCGACTTTTGAAATTAATTTTGCTATTTCATTTAAAAATTTGATTTTATCACTCGCATTTTCTAGATTTAAATCTTTTTGTAAAACTTTAATTTTAAATTCAATTAATGATATTGCATCATCCATCAGTTTTTGAAATCTTACTGATCCATATTTTAATATGTATTCATCAGGGTCTTTTGCTCCTGTCATTTGTAATATCCTCATATCACAGCCCATATTTTGCATAACTTCTACTGCTCTCATTATAGCTGTTTGTCCAGCTCCGTCTGAGTCAAAACCTAATATTACTTGCTCACAATTTTTTCTTAGTAACCATCCTTGTGATGTTGTAAGTGCAGTACCAAGTGACGCTACTACATTTGTAATTCCTCTTTGATGTAAAGAAATTGCATCCATATATCCTTCTACTATTAATAGCCTTTTTGTATCACCTTTTTTTGCAACATTTAATCCAAATAAATGTCTTCCTTTTATATAAACAATATTTTCTGGTGAGTTTATATATTTGGGCTTTGAGTCATCAAGTACTCTTCCACCAAATGCAATTACTCTATTTCTTTCATCAAAAATAGGTATCATCAATCTATTTCTATATCTATCAATATATTTTCCATTGTCATTTTTGTTAACTAAGCCAGACTCCAATATTTCTTCATCATTAAAGCCTTCTTTTTTTAAAGCTTGGTAAAGTTCATCAAATCTTCCTGAAAATCCTACCTTAAAGCTTTGTATTGTTTCATTATTTAGTTTTCTCTTTTTTACATATTCTTGTGCTATCTTTGAAGTTGGTTCATAAAGCTTTTTATGATAGTATTCTGCCGTAAAGCTATTTACTTTATACACTTTTGCTTTTAATTCTTCTTTTTTATTATCTGCACTGTTATCTATTGTAGGTAGCTTTATGTTCGCTCTTTCTGCTAAAACTTCTATTGCCTCTTTAAATCCTATTCCTTCTATTTTGCTTATGAAAGTTATAATATTTCCTCCTACTCCACAACCAAAACAGTGAAATATCTGCTTATCGGGTGAAACCGAAAATGATGGCGACTTTTCGTTATGAAATGGACATAAGCCGAAGTAATTTCTTCCGCTTCTTTTTAATCTTATATATTGCGAAATAACATCTACTATATCATTTGAGCTTTTTACATCATCCAAAATTTCATCACTGTATCGCACATTTTTCGCCTCCCCTAACGTAAAAAACAAAACGGTTCTTTTATAAATGGAACCGTTCCATTTTTAAAAATTACCTATATATATTATTCGACGAATTTTACATAAATCCCCCTTTTGTTGTCAAATTTTATCTTGGTTCATCACTATCTCTATTTTCAAATTCACTTGTTCTATTGTTATTGTAATTTCTACAATATTTTTCATAAAAGCTTACTAATTCTTCTTGTTGATTTCTAAAAAAATCTTTATATCTTTGTCTAGCTATTTCTGATAATTTAAAATTACCATTTTGTTCTCCGGAATTAATCGCCTCATCTATATCTATTTTAGGAATTATTTCCGCTAAATAGTTTCTTTCGAACTGTGTAAAAAAAGTAGCTAGAATACTCGTTAATGTATTTCCACCATTTTCATTATGCCTTAGAAAAAATTTAGGATAACCACCATCTGTTATATTATATACTCCACCTGAAAAATCAAGATCATAACAAGGTGCCAATCTTGCTCTTTTTTCTTTTCTATCGTTAGTTATCAAAATACCAGCATTTAAGTTATGTTCATCTGAAAAATCTATAAATTTATTAAAAATGCTCTGTTTTATAAAATTTCTTAAAACATTATCAATATCGCTTGATACAACATTTTCACTTAGTAAATATGTTCTAATCTCATTTAATAATTTACGTGCATCTAATTCGTCCTTATCTGTTAGAAAATCCGATAAATGTACCATCTTTTCATTACTCTTTCTAAAAGACGGTGTTAATAAATATCTTGTTTTAGGTTTTATTTTTTGTTTTTTGGTTCTACCTTCTATTATATAATTTTCTCTATTTTTTAGCTCGTCACCATCTTCAAAAACCACATTATAGTATTCTGCTGCTTCTAACTCAAATTGTTTTGCAATCTCAGGCATTATAAAGTTATTTGCTCTTAATATTTCTTTATCAGATTCATCATAATAACCTGGATATTTATCAGGTATATATGATTTTACTAGAGCCATCGTTCCTTGTACTCCTTCTCTATTAATAGTTCCTGGTTGTGAAAGAAGAATCCATCCATTTGTAAAATTATACAGAGTAGTGTTTAGTTTCGAACTAACATATGTTCCATCTTTTATTATAATATTGCCTTTGCTATCTTTTTCAGGCTTTCTTATAACTTTTTTAGCTCTAGTCGCATTTATGGCATTTTCTCTATAAAAATCATTTTTATTACTCATATAAAACCTCTCTTTTCAATTATTTAAATAGATTTTATCTACAACTATTATACTATTTTTTGCGTATTATGTCAATTTCTCCAATTCCTTTATCTTATCCCTTATCTCTGCAGCTTTTTCAAATTCCATTTCTGCAGCATATTTTAACATCTCATCTGTAAGCTTAGTTATAACATCTTTAATGTCTTCATCTTTATCGATTTTATATTCTAATCCTATATCTTCTACTTTAATAGCCCTTATAGAGTCTCTTACATCCTTCTTTATAGTTTGTGGTGTTATATTATGTTCTTTATTATATTGTTCCTGTATTGCTCTTCTCCTATTAGTTTCTCTTATTGCATTTTCCATAGACTGAGTTAATTCATCTCCATACATTATAACTGTACCATCTGTATTTCTTGCAGCACGACCTATAGTCTGGATTAAAGAACGTTCTGAACGTAAAAATCCTTCTTTATCTGCATCTAAAATTGCAACTAAAGATACTTCTGGAATATCAAGTCCTTCTCTTAGAAGGTTGATTCCAACTAATACATCAAATTCTCCTAATCTAAGATTCCTAATTATCTCCATTCTCTCTAATGCTTTTATGTCTGAATGCATATAATTTACTTTAATATCTAAACTTTGTAAATATGCTGTCAAATCCTCTGCCATTTTTTTAGTAAGAGTTGTAACTAAAACTCTCTCATTTCTCTCTACTCTTATTCTTATTTGTTCAATTAAATCATCTACCTGGTTTGTTACAGGTTTAACCTCAATTTTAGGATCTAATAATCCTGTTGGTCTTATAATCTGTTCTACAACATTTTCTTTACTATGTTCATTTTCGTATTCTGCTGGAGTTGCACTTACAAATACGACTTGATTTATTCTTTGTTCAAATTCTTTAAACGTAAGTGGTCTGTTATCATAAGCAGATGGAAGTCTAAATCCATATTTTACAAGTGAATCTTTTCTAGCCCTATCTCCATTATACATTGCTCTAACCTGTGGAATTGTTGCATGAGATTCATCTATTAATAGTAAAAAATCTTTTGGAAAATAATCAAATAATGTAAATGGTGGGCTTCCAGGTTCTCTTCCTGAAATATGTCTTGAGTAATTTTCTATTCCTTGGCAAAATCCAGTTTCCCTCATCATTTCCAAATCAAAATTTGTTCTTTCTTCTATACGTTGCGCTTCTATTAATTTATTTTGAGATTTAAAGAATTCAACTCTTTCATGCATTTCTTCTTCGATTGTACATAATGCTCTTTCCATTTTATCAGGACTTGCTACATAATGTGAATTTGGGAATATCATTACATGTTCTCTTACGCCAATAGTCTTTCCTGTAAGTGGATTTATTTCACTTACCTTTTCTATCATATCTCCCCAAAACTCAACTCTTATCGCAGATTCACCTCTGTCTGATGGATATATTTCTAAAATATCTCCTTTTGCTCTAAAAGTTCCTCTTTTAAAATCAATTTCATTTCTTGAATATTGCATATTTACAAGTTTTTTTAAAACCTTGTCTCTATCTATTTCCATTCCTGGCCTTAAAGATACAATCATATTTTCATAATCAATAGGATCACCTAATCCATATATACAACTTACAGATGCAACAATTATTACATCTCTTGTTTCAAAAAGTGAAGCTGTTGCAGAATGTCTTAATTTATCTATCTCATCATTTATAGAGGCATCTTTTTCTATATATGTGTCTGATTGAGCGATATAGCTTTCTGGTTGGTAATAATCATAATATGAAACAAAGTATTCAACATTGTTTTCAGGAAAAAATTCTTTAAATTCTGAATATAATTGTCCTGCTAAAGTCTTATTATGTGCTAAAACAAGTGTAGGCTTTTGTACCTTTTGAATTATATTTGCCATAGTAAAAGTTTTACCACTTCCGTGTCACGCCAAGTAAAGTCTGAAATTTCTTTCCAGACTTTATTCCTTCACTTAAATATTCAATTGCCTCTGGTTGATCTCCAGTAGGCCTATACTTTGATACTAATTTAAACATAAATTCTCCTTGAATTTAATCTACTAATGCTGTATCTTTTAATAGCACAACATCTTCATTTGATTGATGTATTGCTCTTAAATTTTTTGGGTCATCATCTATTACTACTAATACACTTCCATCTCTTTCAACATTTTTCATATAATTTGCTTTTAATGTTGCAGATTCAACAAAATCGTGCTTTTCTCTTGAAATAATTACTCTGTTTTCTTTCTTAAAAAATGGAGCATATTTGTCCAGCCAATATTGTTTTTCATCATATCCTTTGTTCATCCTAGTTGCAGAAAATATGTATAAATCAACATTATCTTTTTTAGAAATACTTTCTAATTTTTCAATGCTTGAATACAAAGGTCTTTTTTTATCGTAATCATAAGTCATTCCAAAATCAAAGTCAGCTATTACTCCATCCATATCTACAAACATTTTTACTTTTTTATCTTTATATTGTTCTAAAAAATTTTCTAAATACACTTTTTCCACATCTCCTTTACTCCTTTATTTTATCATATAATTAGCCAAAAGACAAGGATTTATATTATTTTCCCTGTCTTTTTTCTATTATTTATTTATTATTTCAAAGTTTCCAATAAAATCTTTAATATCACTTTTAATATTATTGTACTCTTTTTCACTTCCAAAGAAAGTAATATTGTAAATCTTTCTATTTGCTTTTGTTACAAAATCAACATAAGTGTATATTTCTTCCCCATCAGTGGTCTCAGAAACTATTTCATATCCTGTCAAATTTTTAAAATTTGCTGTGTTTATTGACTTATTTTCTATATTTTCATTCTTATTTTGTTTTATTCTATTATCAACATACTCATCTAATTCTTTATTTGTATCTTCAATTTTTACATATAATGATGATGTATAATTAGAATTTGTTGTAGAAGGAATTTCTAAATTTAAAGCTCCTAAATATCTACTATTAGGTCCAACTTTTGTTGTATCCAATTTCTCTGTTAATATCCATGTATCTTTATATTTTAGTCTATATTCTTTTGAAATATATTCTTTTAAATTTGTAACAATTTCTTTCTTTTCTATTTTTTTAGATAAATCTACTAAAATAGTTGAAACTTTTTTAAAAGATTTGTCATTACTCATTTTTAAATATACTTCCACTTTTATTTTTGAATTTTCATTTACATTTCCAAGAATTAGTCTATCAGTATATACTCTTTCATCATATTGTCTATCTTCTTCTAGGCACATACAAATTTCCTTATTGTTTTCATCTAATACTTTATAGTATTTTTTAAAGTCATCTCCCTCATAATTAGATTTATCTGTTTTTATCTTTAATATATTTGTATAAGAGCCTGTCATATACTCTGTAACAGACAAATAAACATTTTCAATTGTTTTTTTATTAGAACTATCTTCGAATTCATATATTTTAGATTTTTCAATATTATTTACAACAATATTTTCTTCAAAGCTCCATATATTATTATGTTCTTTTCCATATATTGCTTCTACTGAATCTAGCGTTTCACTTTCTTTATATTCCTTAATACTTCTAATAGTTGCATTTATTTTTACGTTTTCTTTATTTTCAATTTTAATTTCACTTGCGTCAAATACTTGATAATATATATATGATGTATCAGATAATTTATCTATTGAATGATTTATTGGCTTTACAGTAATATTATTTATCTTATATTCTCCTTCTATTTCTATCCAATTATCATAATCGTTATTATCAATTTGTATTTCATATCCTATAATTAAAGATGTATCGTCAATTGCTCCATCTAAAATTTTAATATTAACTCCTTCTTTTTTTGTTTCTTCATTAAACTCTGTTTTATTCTCTTCGTATTTACTATTTATTCCCATTTGTCTTAATAACGGTGAAATAATAGTTTCTCTACCATTTACATGTGCAAATGTACATCCTCCAAAAAATGTAACAATCATTAAAGAAGCTGCTATTGGTGCCATTTTAAAATAATTATATTTTTTACTATTTTTTTCTTTCATTTTAACCTCCATTCCAAATTCAGAAAAGAGTTGATTTATATTTTTAGGAATTTGTTTTTCCTCTTGCAATTTGCTTTTTATTAACTTATCAAATTCTTTATCATTCATTTAAATCTCCTCCTTCATTAATTCTTTTTTTATTATTTCTCTTGCTTTTGAGAGTCTAGATTTTACAGTTCCTTCTGGAATATTAATTATATTAGATATTTCTTTTATTGAATAATCATCATAGTAATATAAAATAACAATCAATTTTAAACCTTCGCTTAAATTATTCATTGCTTTTTTTATTCCATATAAGTCAATATCATAATTATCAAATTCCGATGATTGTATTTCACTTTCATAATTTTCTTCAAAAGAAACTATGTTTTTCTTGTTTTTTCTTAGCAAATCATAGCACTTATTAATTACAATTCGAGTTGCCCATGTTGAAAAAAACTCTTTATTTTTAAGTTGATCAAAATTATTGTAAATACTTATTAGTGCTTCTTGAAGAGCATCATAGCAATCATCATCATTTTTTAAAATAATTTTAGCTGTTTTGTAAAATTTTAATTTATTCTCTTCAATAAGTTTTGTAAAACTCTGTTCTTTTTTATCTTTAAATTGGATTGGTATAATGGCCATTTTATTTCTTCCTTTCCTCTTTTTTCATCTGTTAGACGTATGAATTTAGAATTTGGTTCATTTTATTTTAAAAAAACAAAAAGATGCTATTTTAATAGCACCTTTTACTTACACTAAAACTTTCTTTTTCTAGCTGCCTCTGATTTTTTCTTTCTCTTTACACTAGGTTTTTCATAGTGCTCTCTTTTACGAACTTCTTGTAGAACTCCATTTCTAGCACATTGTCTTTTAAACCTTTTTAAAGCATCTTCTATATTTCCATTATTAACTTTTACTTCTGACATTAATATTCCCCCCTTCCAAGTCCATACACATAATGTATGTGGGTTTTTTCTCATTGAGGACTAGCCTCTCCCTATATACAAATAACATTATACTCCATATTGGTAGAACTTGTCAAGGCTTAGAAAAAAGTTTTTTGGAAAATGGGACGGTTCTCTTTTACAAACATAAAAAAAGAAACCGAAAAATCGGTCTCCTTTATATAAAAATCAAATTATTTTTTGTTAACTAATTCTTTAAGTTGTTTACCAGCTCTAAATACTGGAGCTTTTGATGCAGGTATTTTGATTTCTTCCTTAGTTTGTGGATTTCTTCCTTTTCTAGCTGCTCTTTTTCTAACTTCGAAAGATCCAAATCCTACTAATTGTACTTTTTCACCTTTCTTTAATGATTCTTTGATTGCTGCTACGATAGCATCTACTGATGCTTCAGCTGCTTTCTTTGTGTCTCCTGTTTTTGCAGCTACTGCTGCTACTAATTCAGCTTTGTTCATTTAAATTACCTCCTATAAGATTTAAAGTTTATGTAGTATCTATTGATGCAATAGGCATCATATGTACTACTATTTTAACTATTCGCCAATCTTCGATAAAATCCCTCTTTTTTTTGAAAAAAAAATTTTAATGTTTTATTTTTATTGTTCTTAGAGTTGCAATAGCAATGCCGTAAGTCATTGCGCTAGTTAAGATTGCTAAAATCGATATTTCTTTTTTAAAAATAATATTTTTTAAGATAATTTTTAAGAATGTTGATTGAAAAGACATTAACGTTGTTGCTAAAATTGGTTTCAAAAATAATTTTTTAAATTTAATTTTTAATTTTAATTTATTTTTCAAGTAAAAAAATCCTATGAAAAAAACAATTAAATTACATACTATATTTCCAATTGCCGCTCCTTTAATACCAATATTAGGATTTGAAATCAATAAAATATTTGTAAAGAACTTAAAAACTAATCCTATTGAAAAAGCAATTAATGGTATACTACTTTTTCCTATTCCTTGTAACACACCATTTATTGTCTGCGTAATCATTGCAAAAAAAATAGCTATAGCATTAATCTGTAATAAAGTCTCTCCACTATTTGCATTAGGAAATAATAAGTTTAAAATTTCTTTTGGATAAATTATTAGACCTACTGTACATGGAAGAGATATAATTATTGTGATTTGAAGAAAAGAATATATTTTTTTTATGACTTGTTCTTTGTCTCCCTTTGCCATGGATTTTGAAATACTAGGAACCATTCCTGTAACAAATGCTATATTTAAAGATAATGGTAAAACACATAAAGTATCTATTTTTCCACTAAGTATACCATATTGAATTTTAGCATATTGTTCACTCATATATTTTTTTAATATTTTTACTACTGTAAATAGGTCAATGTTCTTATTAAATGAAGACATAAGTGCACTTAAAGATATTGGTAATGATTCTTTTAGGATTATTTTTAATGTTTTTCTTATCCTTGTTGGCACATAATTTACACTTTGACTTATTTCAAATTCATTTTCTTTTCTTCTAATTATATAATAAGCATAAATATGTACAAAACTAATTCCGGTTGCCACAGTTGTTGCTAAATTAGCTGTTGCTGCCATAAGCATAGTATTGTTTTTTGTAATTACTGCAACAAATTCAACTAATAAAATTGTAAATGTTGTTTTAAAGATTTGTTCAATAATTTGTGATTTTGCTGTTACAGTTAAATTTTGTCTTCCATTAAAATATCCTCTTATAACAGAGGTAATTGAGACAAAAAATATAGACGGTGAAAGAGCTATTAGTGAATATTCTGCTTCTGGAATCTCTAAAAAATTATTAGCAATTATTTTGGCTCCTAAAAATAAAATAATTGTTCCAATTAGTCCAAAAGAAGCAAATGTAAAAACAGCAATTTTAAATATTTTATGAGCATCTCTATTATCTCCTATTGCTAATCTTTCAGAAACAATTTTTGAAATTGAATTAGGTACACCTATTGAGGAAAAAGTTAAAAGAAGTGCATATATTTGAAATCCCGCACTATATATTGCATTCCCAGCATCTCCAAATCCTGTTTTATTTGTAAGATACAACTTATACGCTAATCCTACTATCTTAATCAACATCTGTGAGAAAAGCAATGCAATTATTCCCATAGTTATAGTTTCTTTCTTTTTATTCAATTTCTCCTCCTTTTTTCTATTAATCTAATTTTTTTGTTAAAGTCACTATTAAATTCCTAAAAACTCTTGACAAAATCCCATTTTTGTTATAAAATTATTCAGTATTGTATTTAAATATGAATTGAATTTTAACTTCTCCCCGGTAGTTAAAAATTTAATTTTCATATATACTGCTTTAATAGTGTATAAATCTTAGCAAATACATTAAAAAGCAAAAAAGATTAAATTTATTTAGGAGGGTTATTTTACCATGAACAATGTTACATATAGTGCAAAAAAGAGTGAAATAGAAAGAAAATGGTATATAATTGATGCAGCAAATAAACCACTTGGTAGAGTTGCAACAGAAGCTGCTAGATTACTTGCTGGAAAGCATAAACCAATTTATACAAAAAATGTAGATACAGGAGATCATGTAATTATTATTAATTGCAAAGATGTTAAATTAACAGGAAACAAATTAAATCAAAAAGTTTACAGACATCATTCTGGTTATATTGGAGGAATGAAAGAAGTAGTAGCTAAAGATATGATGGAAGCAGATCCAACAAAAGCTATGATGTTAGCAATTAAAGGAATGTTACCACACACTACTTTAGGTGCTCAAATGTTAAAGAAATTAAGAGTTTATGCTGATGACAAGCATGAAAACCAAGCTCAAAAACCAGAAATTTGGAATTATTAATAAGGAGGAAAATTAAATGGCTGAAAAAATATATTATTATGGTACAGGTAGAAGAAAAAATGCTATAGCCAGAGTTAGATTAACAGAAGGTTCTGGAAAAATCACAATTAATGGTAAGGATATTGAAGAATTTTTTGGAATGGAAACTTTAAAAGTTATAGCTAGACAACCTTTAACAGTAACAAATACAACATCTAAATATGATGTTATAGTAAAAGTTACAGGTGGTGGATTTACAGGTCAAGCAGGAGCTATCCGTCATGGTATAGCAAGAGCTTTAAATGAAGCTAACGAAGAATTTAGACCAGCTTTAAAACAAAATGGATTCTTAACAAGAGATCCAAGAATGAAAGAAAGAAAGAAATATGGTCTTAAAAAAGCTAGAAAAGCTCCACAATTTAGTAAGAGATAATGTTTTGTATATTAAAAACCACGAAAGTTATCAAACTTTCGTGGTTTTTTCGTTTATTTTACATTTTGTATTTGTCTGCTTCTATTTATTAACTCATTTTGTCCTGTTTTGTTTACTACCCCTTTGCCTACAATTACAATAATCATCATTATAATCAAAATAATTGAGCCAAAAAATGCTATTTTTGAAAATACATTTTTCTCTTTTTTATCAGAAATTAATGCACTTATTAATGCGATTAATTCACATATCAAAGAAATAATAATTCCTACTTTTGCATACAAAAGCCACCCTATAATAAATATTACAAGTGAAATCATTCCTAAAGTTCTATTATTCATCAAATTTTTTCCCTTTTTTCCTTCTCAAAATCCATCCATATTCGCATTTAATTGGCAGTTTCATTTTAACCTGTTGTCCTTGTTTTCCAGGATTTACAGTTTCTATTTCTTCATCTGTTTCTGCATCCCATAATTTTTCGATTTTAAATTCTTTTGGTTCAATTTGATTTGGAATTATAATTTCTAGACTATCCCCCACACTTAATTTATTTCTTATTTCTATTACAGATTTTTCTTCGTTATATTCTAAAACTTTACCACCAAATTCATAATCAGTGTTATACTGTTTTCCTTCATATTCTTGAATATCCTTATTTTTTCTGTCATTAAAATAAAATGTTGTAAGGCCTCTCGTTTTAACTTTTTCTATTTCTTTAATATATTTATCAAGATTACTTTTAAATTTTTCAGGATTAGCATAATAGTCATCAATCGCATTTCTATAAATGTTTATTATACTTGCTAGATAATACTCCGTTTTTAGTCTTCCTTCAATTTTCACACTATCTATTCCCATTTCAATTATTTCAGGGATTTCTCTAATTAAACATAAGTCTTTTGAAGAGAATATACTAGTACTATTTTCATCCATTTCTATTGGCATTAATGGACCTGGATTATTTTTCTCTTCTGCATAAAGGTTATATGACCATCTACAGCTTTGTGCACAATCTCCTAAATTAGCACTTCTCCCATTAGCTAAAAAGTCACTTAAAAAGCATCTTCCAGAATATGAAAAACATATTGCACCATGTATAAATATTTCCACTTCCATCCCTTCAGGTTTGTTTTCCATAATATATCTAATTTGTTCTTTATTAAGTTCTCTCGCCATTATCATTCTTTTTGCACCATTATTGTACCAAAACTTGCACGCCTCTAAACTTACTAAGTTTGCCTGTGTACTTACATTTATTGCTACATCTGGCGCATATTTCTTTATAACCTCTATTACACCTGGATCTGCCGCTATTATTCCATCTGGTTTAACTTCATTTAGTTTCTTACACATTTCAATTATTTCAGGATATTTTTCATCCCATGCAAATATATTTAGTGTTACATATATTTTCTTTCCAATACTATGTGCATATTCTATTGTTTTTATTAAATCATCATCTTTCATATCTGCTCTTGTTCTAAGCGAAAGTGATGAAGTTCCACAATATACTGCATCTGCTCCATATCTAAATGCTGTTTTAGCTTTTTCTAATGAACCTGCTGGTGCTAATAATTCAATTTTTTCCATTTTTAATTTTCATTCCTTTCTGCTCCAATTTAATGAACATTCTTTTATTATATTTACAAATTTAATTATTACTGAATTATATTTATTATACCACAAAAAGATTTTTATTTCTAGACATTCCATAATATTTATGATATAATATATTATATATGTAATTTATATATAATTGGAGGAAAAATATGAGTAAAGAAGATTTTAAGAAAAGTATACAGGTAGATTCGACACCCTCTATGAATGAAGTCCAAGAAGAAGTAAGAACAACATTTCTTCAGCTATTAGATAAATATGAAGATAATAACTCATTCAAACATAGAGAATTTTTAGTGTATTTGGCATCTGCTATTTTTTTGGTGTACAAAGAAAAATTTCCTCAAATATCAACATACTTATTATTTAGAACAAAAAGTGATTTAAGTTTTATTAATAATTTAAAAAAAGAATTTGACAAATCATTTTCTAATTCAACGGAAGAATTTCATCTGAACTCAGATTCAATTGAAAAAGATATTTCGGGAATAAGATTAGTCCTTGACTCTGTAAAAGAGTCTAACATTTCCAAATCAACTGAAGCAGCATCTTTACTTAATTCCAGTCCAGAAATATCAAATCTTTATCAAAAAGTAAAAGAGAACTATAGATTTAAGGACAAGGTAGATGAGTACCTTTCTTCTGCCACACATGGAAGTAAAGAATATTATAGTTTAAAACTTGAATTATTAAGAAGATTGAAAGATATAACTCCAAAAGAATTTACTCAAGAAAATATGCCAAATCCTTCTTTTGAAGAATTATATGAATCATTGCAAAAAACAGTTTACTACTATGAAAATAATAGTGAAAGCAATTATCCAATCATCACTGATGAAGATCTTCGAAGTCTTAACTACTATTTAAGTGAGTATTCTTCTAGAGTAGAAAACCAATTTCAATTTGCAATATTGCATCATACTTTACCTATTGTACTTAACGATCCATTAATTAAAAATGCTTTACAGACAACTTTTGAAATTGAACCTGGTAAAGAAAAAAATAAAGGAGAGGTAAAAAAGCCAAATGGATTTCAATCTATTTATTATATTTTAAATACTCCTTTTGGTAAAATTGAATTTCAATCTCAATCAAATAGAGCTTATTATGTTGCTCAAAAGGGTAGTGCCTACCATAGTGGTATTCCAGGAAAGTCTGTTGATGTAAGTGACTTTTTCGAACTAGTCGATCCAAATGATGAGAAACCATTAGATTATTATTTAGATGCTCTTGATTCAATTTCAGCTGATGCCTTAACTTATGAATCAATGTTTCCAACATTCAAAAATGATGATGAAAGAAAGAAGTTCTTAGAATCTGAAGATGGAAAGCAATTTAAACAAACAATGCAGGTTATTGAACTCAAAAAACATATAAAAATGAAAGATCGTATTGAATTATTACCAGCCTATCTTCCTGCCTCTGTATATACTGATTCATCAAAAAAGATTGTTGATCAAGATAAACTAAAAGAATTCTTGCTATCATCTAATGCTTCACAAAGTGGCTATTCAATGAATGCTAATTTATATTTATTATCTTTAGCTTTATCGGTTTCACCTTATATGAATGTTGTAAGTTCAGGACACTCTTCCTTTACAACTGCATCTAATCATAATAAAAAAGTAGTAGGAGAATTCGCTGAAGCCCTTAGAAAAAAAGATGCCAATACATGTCTAAGAGACATTCTTATTGATAGATTAAAAGATATCCTTGAAAATCCTAATGCTTTTTTCCCAAGTGTAAAGATTAGACCACTTTCATCACTAAATATTAATTCAACAAATCCTGATCGTCGACCAAATTATGTTGAACAGTGTTTAATAATTGCACAAAGGCATGAAAAATTTGCAAGTAAACTTCCAAAAGACATTTCAAAAAAAGATATTGCAAAGTATGGTAAAAGTCTTAACAAACCAATATCTTTTGAACAAAATATATAAAAAAATTCTTAAGAATTCTTTTCTTAAGAATTTTTTATTTTACTTATTGCCAATCCGTCTCCTACTTCTAAAATCTCTGTTTCAAGATTTTCGTTTTCAGTAACTTCTTTTATGTACTCTCTTAAATTTCTAACTGCCGTACGTTGTTTATGTTTGTTATAGTCACTCATAACATAACCTTTATATAATATGTTATCTGCAAATATTATTCCATCTTTGTTTAACATTCTTAAGGCTTCTTTTAAGAAAAATGGATATTTTCCTTTTGCTGCATCAATAAATACCATATCATATTTTTCATTTAATGTTGGAAGAATATCAACTGCATCACCTTCATAAATTCGAATTATTTCTTCTAATCCCATCTCTTTTATATTTATTTTAGCTTCTTTTATTCTTTCTTCATCTCGCTCTATTGTATCAATTCTTCCATCCTCTGCTAGATACTTAGTAAAACATATCGCAGAATATCCTACTGCTGTTCCTATTTCTAAAATCAATTTTGGTTTATTTGTTTTTAATATGTTTCCTATTACTTCCAATGTATCATCCATAATTATAGGAATATGCTCCTTAAGAGCGTTTTCTTTTATTCTAATTATATTTTTTTCTTCCATAATACTCTTTCTTTTCTTAATATAAATGCATTAAATCTAAATTTCTATTTCTTCTGTATCAGACTGATTATTTTTAAAAAAGCGTTCATTATATTCTTTTATTACTTCGTTAAACAAATCTTCAGAAATACTTGATGGTATTCTATCCGAAAAACGTGATTTTAACACTAGTAAAATCCTTTTTGAGTCACTAATTCCTTCTTCAAATAAACTGTAAATATCTATATTCATTTCTGCTATTATTAGTTCATTTTCTCTTATATATCTTTTCACATATTCCTGTTTCCATTCTTCTAGTATTCTAAATGCTGATGTTCCAAATTTTTCAGCAAGACTATTCATTTCTCGATTATTTGTCAAAAAACTTGCATTTATACTTTCTAAAGATTTTGATTTATATGACAATTCTGAATAATAATCTTCTTTTAATCTCCCTATAATATCAAGTATCTCTTTATGTTTTACCTTTATATTTTCTTTAAAACTATTGCTTTCTTTTTCTATTTGATTTATTATTTCTTGTATTCTATCATTTCGGGTTTTAGGCATTGCCTTTTTTGCCTTTTTTAATACTTCTTCATTTGAAGTTGTATCCTTCATAAGATTTAAAGTAATAATATGACAAATGTTTTCTATTAGTTCTTTCAAATCATTTTCAGGCCAGCCTTGTATTTTTTTCTCTTTTTTAATAAATCTTATTATTTTATCAGTAGAAGTTTTATATCCTATTTCTTTAATACAATTTGAAATAATAGCAATCTCATTCCTAATTTCGAAAACTAGATTTTGAATATATTCATCATCCAAAGATGGTCTTTCTTTTTTCATATAAGAAATTATTTCTTCATCCCAAATTATAAATTTCTTTTTTTTCATATATTCAATTATCATTTTACGAGGTCCAGGTGTTGGTTTTGACTTAGGTTGCGTCTGTTTATAATGATCATTCATAATATTAGCAATAATTCTATCTGAAACGACTCTAGCTTGATTCTTTTCATTTGGATCAGCCTTGGAATAAATTGTTCTTCCTGGTGTTCTTCTCTTATATATTTTTGGTTTTCCCATGCCTATCACCTCGCTTTGTTAAAAATAATTATTGTGCTCTTCTTGCCATTCTTTCTCTTTCTTTATTGTCTAGTATTTTCTTTCTAAGTCTAATTGATTTTGGAGTAACTTCAACTAATTCATCATCTTGAATAAATTCTATTGCTTTTTCTAAAGACATTTGCATTGGTGGAACTAAACGTAAAGCATCATCTGAACCTGAAGCTCTAGTATTTGTTAAATGTTTTTCTTTACATACATTAACAGCTAAATCTTCACCTCTAGAATTTAGTCCAACAATCATTCCCTCATATACGTCTACACCAGGTCCTATGAATAAGTCACCTTTTTCTTGTGCATTATATAGACCATATGTTATTGACTTTCCTGCTTCAAATGCAACAATTGTTCCTCTAACACGGGATATAACTTCACCTTTAAATGGTTCATATCCTTTAAACATTGTAGCCATTGTTCCTTCACCTTTTGTATCTGTTAAAAATTCTGTTCTATATCCAATTATTCCTCTAGCTGGAATGTTAAACTCTATTTTTGTGTGTCCTAATTCTGCTGGTTCCATGTTAACCATTTCACCTTTTCTTCTACCAATTTTTTCTATAACTGTTCCTACAGAATCATCTGGAACATTTACAACTAAAGTTTCAACTGGTTCGCATTTTACCCCATCTATTTCTTTTATAATAACTTTTGGACGAGAAACTAAAAGTTCAAATCCTTCTCTTCGCATTGTTTCAATAAGTACTGCTAAATGAAGTTCTCCTCTACCTGATACTTCAAATGAATCTGGAGTCTCTCCTTCTTTTACTCTTAAAGAAACATTTCTTTCTAATTCTTTAAACAATCTATCTCTAATATGACGTGATGTAACAAATTCTCCTTCTTTTCCTGCAAAAGGTCCATTATTAACACTAAATGTCATAGAAACAGTTGGCTCATCTATATTAACAAATGGGATTTTTTCAATATGTTCAGGATCACAAATTGTATCTCCAATGCTAATATTAGCAAGCCCTGCAAGTTCGATTATATCTCCAGCTTTAGCTGATTCTACTTCTACTTTTTTAAGTCCAACATGTGTATATATTTTTGCAATTTTTCCAGTTTCATTTTTATCTTCTTTGCAGATTGCAACTTGCATTCCAACCTTTAGCTCTCCACGTTCTACTCTTCCTACTGCTATTCTTCCAACATAATCATCATAGTCTATATTAGAAACTAGCATCTGTGCTGGTCCTTCTTCATCACAGTTTGGAGCATCTATAGTGTTTATAATAGTTTCAAAAAGTGGTGTCATATCACTATCTTCATCAGACATATTTAATTTTGAAATTCCTTGTTTTGCAGATGCATAAACGACAGGGAAATCTAATTGTTCATCTGTTGCATCAAGCTCTATAAATAATTCAATTACTTCATCAACAACTTTTTCTGGGTTTGCTCCTGGTCTATCTATTTTATTAATTACAACTATTGGTTTTAAATCTAACGCTAATGCCTTTTTTAAAACTTCTCTTGTTTGAGGCATAGCACCTTCAAAGCTATCTACTAAAAGTAAAACTCCATCTACAGTTTTTAGAACTCTTTCAACTTCTCCTCCAAAATCTGCGTGTCCAGGAGTATCCACAATATTTATTTTTATATCCTTATACATAACAGATGTATTCTTTGAAAGAATTGTAATTCCTCTTTCTTTTTCTAAATCGTTTGAGTCCATTATTCTTTCTTCTACTTGTTCATTATCTCTAAAAACATGACTTTGTTTTAACAAACTATCAACAAGTGTTGTTTTTCCATGATCTACGTGTGCAATTATTGCTATATTTCTTATTTTTTGGTTATTCATTTTTTCTTCCTCTTTCTCCTAAAAATTCACCTAAATATTATATCATAAAAATGGTTATTTTGTCAAATATTAAGTCTCACTCATATTACCTCAATAAAGCATAAAAAAAGTATGTAAATTCTACATACTCTTTATCCCATTTCATTAGTTTTACTATCTATCTTCGCCTTTATTTCTATCACTTGTTTCTTCTCTATGCTCATCTGCAATTTCCACTGCCATTTTTATAAATCCTTCTAAGTATTTGTTGTTTTTTTTACGTCCAAATACATATCTTAAATATCTTCCATACTCTTGACTAATATTCATATTCTCCAATGTATTGTAATACTCCTTTTCTATCAAATATGTAAAAGGATCTTCTTCTTCTACAATTTTTGATGCACGTTTCATAAATTCTTTTTTTATTTCCTTTATCTCTTCTTCTGGCCTATCATCCATTAATTGTTCAATTGTAAATAATCCATACATATAATGGAAATAATAATCTGGCAAAAACTGCCAATTCCCTTCTTCGCTCATAAAAACCTCCTTATTTCTTCACCTATAACTAGTTCTTCTATTTATATAAAAATCTGTACTTATAAAAAATATAAATACAAAAACTATAATTCTTCTCTTCCTTCCTCATCACTTTGACTATTAATTACTTCATATTCAGTTAAATCAGTGATATTTAAAGAAGCATCATTTATAACACCCAATGCTATTTTTATTAAATTCTTTAAATGTTCATTTCCTTCATAATCGTAATATTTTTCTAACAAAAGTCTACAATATTCTTTTTTAACCTTAATTGAATATAATTTTTCAACATCTTCTTCAATTATAAATAGATTGTTATCCCTAAAATACTTAATCGCTTTTTGCAAAAAATCGATTTTTTTATCTTCTATCCATACTTCATCATGTTCTTTAATAAATTTCATTTCAATCATAAGCATTCCATATAAAAATGGGAAATAACGTGGTACCATAGACATCCATCCAAATGAATCATCATCTTCCAAGCTATATAAATCGTCTTCCATATATTTCACATCCTTCCATCATTTTAACCAAAATTTGTTTCATTATATCATTTCTCATGTTTTATGTCAATTATTTTATGTAACTTTATCTTTTAGTAGTAAATTAATTCTTCTACTCAATACTTTATAAAATAAAATGCTTTGTTTTTCCTTGACTTTTTTACTAAAGAATAATATACTTTAGTTATAAATTTTAAAAACAAAGGAGGCCAATTTATTATGAGCAACTTAATAGAAATAAGATGGCATGGTAGAGGTGGACAAGGTGCAAAAACTGCTTCATTGTTATTAGCAGATGCTGCATTTAACACAGGAAAATATATACAAGGATTTCCTGAATATGGTCCTGAAAGAATGGGTGCACCAATTACAGCATACAACCGTATAAGTGATGAACCAATAACTATTCATAGTAATATTTATGAACCAGATTTTGTAGTTGTTGTAGATGATACTTTATTAGAATCTGTAAATGTTACAGCTGGTTTAAAAGAAACAGGTGCAATAGTTATTAACACCACAAAATCAGCAGATTATTTAAAATCTGCATTAAAAGGATATTCTGGTGCAATTTACACTATTGATGCAAGAAAAGTATCTATGGATACTTTAGGAAAGTATTTTCCAAATACACCAATGCTTGCTGCAATTGTAAAGGTTAGTGGTATTATGTCTGATGAGGACTTCATTAAAGATATGGAAGGCTCATTTAAGCATAAATTTGCTAAAAAACCAGAAGTAATTGAAGGAAATATGAAAGCAATTGAACTTGCATTGCAAGAAGTAAAAAAGATATAAAATAACCTAGAGAAAGGATGATAAAAATGTCTGAAATAAATGCAAATACACCAATGAAGGATATGACAATTGGTGGTAATATTTATGAAGCAGGAAATGCCAGAAATTTTAAAACTGGTGACTGGAGAAGTGTAAGACCAGTATATATTGAAGAAAAATGTAAACAATGTGGACTTTGCTTCCCTGTTTGTCCAGATAATGCAATTCCTGTTAATAAAGAATTAAATAGAGAAGATTTTAATTATGACTATTGCAAAGGATGTGGAGTATGTGCAAAAGTATGCCCATTTGCAGCAATAGAAATGAAGGAAGAAGGTGTTTAATATATGAGTATAAGAGAAAGATTAAGTGGTAATGAAGCATCAGCTACAGCCATGAAGCAAATAAATCCTGATGTTGTTGCTGCCTTCCCTATCACCCCATCAACAGAAATACCTCAATATTTTTCAACATTCGTAGCTAATGGTACTGTTGATACAGAATTCGTTGCAGTTGAATCTGAACACAGTGCAATGTCTGCATGTATAGGAGCAGAAGCTGCAGGCTCTCGTGCCATGACTGCTACATCTGCAAATGGTTTATCATTAATGTGGGAAATGATATATATTGCTTCAAGTTTAAGACTACCTATAGTAATGTCACTAGTAAACAGAGCTGTATCAGGACCTTTAAATATACACAATGACCATTCAGATGCAATGGGAGTTAGAGATGCAGGATGGATTATGCTATTTTCTGAAAACAATCAAGAAGCTTATGACAATTTGCTTATGGCACATAGAATTGCAGAACATAAAGATGTTCTACTTCCATTAATGGTTTGCCAAGATGGATTTATTACATCACATTCAATTGAAAATATAATGCTTGAAGAAGATTCAGAAGTTAAGAAATTTGTTGGAACATATAATCCAGAACACTATTTATTAAATAGAAAAGAACCTATAGCTGTTGGTCCTTTAGATGTTCAACCATATTTATTTGAACATAAAGCTCAACAAGCAGATGCAATGAGAGCTTCTAAACAAGTAATTTTAGATGTTGCTAAAGATTTCGAAAAATGGACAGGAAGAAAATATGGATTATTTGAAGAGTATAAATTAGAGGACGCAGAACTTGCAATAGTTTGTGTCAACTCTACTGCAGGAACAACAAAATATGTTGTAGATAGACTTCGCGAAAAAGGTATTAAAGCAGGTTTATTAAAACTTAGAGTATATAGACCATTCCCTGGTGAAGAAATATCAAAAGCTTTATCTCATGTTAAAGCAGTTGCAGTACTAGATAAATCAGATTCTTTAAACTCAGCAGGTGGAGCAATATTTACTGATGTCACATCAAGTTTCCAAGTTCATAAAGTAAATATTCCTACTGTAAACTATATTTATGGAATTGGTGGACGTGATACAAAATCAGATGATATTGAATCAGTATATAAAGATTTAGCATATATTGCAAAAACAGGAGATATTGGAATTCCATATAGATATTTAGGATTAAGGAGGGATTAATTATGGCATATAATATGAAAGAAATAGTTGCTAACAAAAGACCACACTTTACAGAAGGTCATAGAATGTGTGCTGGATGTGGTGCTCCAGTTGTTGCAAGACATATCATGAGAGCATTAAAAGAAGAAGATACAGCAGTTGTTTGTTCTGCAACAGGATGTATGGAAGTCTCTACTTTTATATATCCATATACAGCATGGGAAGATTCTTTTATTCATACAGCATTTGAATGTGCAGGCTCTACCCTATCTGGTGTTGAAGCAGCATACAAATCACTAAAAAAACAAGGAAAACTTCCAGAAGATCAACATACAAAATTTATTGCATTTGGTGGAGATGGTGGAACTTATGATATAGGTATTCAAGCTCTTTCAGGAGCTATGGAAAGAGGCCATGACATGACTTATGTATGTTATGACAATGGTGCATATATGAACACAGGTATACAACGTTCTTCTGCAACTCCAAGATTTGCAGATACAACAACAACACCTGCTGGTAAAGTAATCCCAGGAAAAATGCAAAATAGAAAAGATTTAGCATTGATTATGGCAAATCACCATTTGCCATATGTTGCACAAACTCTTGCAATGGGAGACTTTAAAGATTTATATGAAAAAGCTGAAAAAGCAATTTATACAGAAGGTCCTACATTCTTAAATGTTTTAGCTCCATGTCCTCGTGGATGGGGATACACAACAGATGAGCTAATGGAAATTAATAAACTTGCAGCTCAAACTTGTTATTGGCCTATGTATGAAGTTGTAGATGGAAAATATCATATAACATACAAACCAGCAAAAAAACTTCCTATAGAAGAATTTTTGAAAAAACAAAAAAGGTTTAAACATATGTTTAAAGAAGGAAATGAATGGATGATAGAAGAATTCCAAAAAGAAGTAGATCGTCGCTGGCAAGAATTATTAGATTTAGAAGAAATGACAAATAAAGAATAATAAAAAAACCATATAAGCTTATTAAGTTTATATGGTTTTTCTTTTATATTTTTTACCTTTTTTTATCTTATTATACACTATTCAATACTCTTTAACGAATCTATCATGTCTATGTTTTTTATTTTCTTTCTCATAGCAAAATTCGTAATAAGTGTAAACAAAATTGTAATCACTATAGAAACTACTAGATTAATATAGTTAATATCTTTTACTAAAAAGATCGTTTCAACTTCTGCTGCCTGAATTATTACTCCAAGTATACCCATTCCTAGTATAAGCCCTAATAAAGTACCTAAAATAGTTAAAATAATATTTTCTCTAAATACATAACTTTCAAGTTCTTTTTCATAAAATCCTAACAATTTAATTGTTGATAATTCTCTTTTTCTTTCTTCAATATTAATATTATTTAAGTTAACTAAAACTGTAAATGACAATAGACTTGCACATCCTATAAATAATATTACAATTATCATTAAACCAGATAAACTTGTTTTAAATTCTTTTTCCAAATTATCTCTAAATGACATACTTGCAATTTTATCATTTTCTTTTAGCTTATCTGAAAGGTCTATTTCTTCTTTTTCCGTTAGTTCTTTTGAAGTATTAACAAATACCTCATTATATTTTATTTCTTTTCCATATATTCTTTCATATACATTTGGCGTAAAGAAAATATAGTTATATAAATAGTTCTCAGTAATACCTGTCACCTTTAGTGTTGCATCTACTCCCCCATCTTTTACAGTTATTTTGTCATCAACTTGAACATCAAGTAGGATTGCTAACTTCTCTGTAAGAATGACCCCTTCATCATCAAGTTTAATTGTTTCTGAAGTTTTTCTATTTTTTAAGTTCATATACTTTCCGATTTCTTTTGATGAAACTGCAATATAGAATACATCTTTACTATAGTTATTTGCTTTTGCCGTTATAGATTGCTGCCTAACCGGTGTAGTTTCCTTAATATTCTGTTTTTGTTTAATGTCTTTTTCAATTTCTTCAGCCTCTTTTGGTTCGAACTCTCCATTTAGATATACTTCTATAGATACAGGTCTAACTTTTGAAAATTGAATATTTCCTATACTATTTACCGCACTTTGCAAACCTAGTCCTGCATAAATCAATGCCGTACATCCTGCTATACCTATTAAAGTCATAAATAGTCTTTTCTTGTATCTAAAAATATTTCTAAAACAAATTTTATATAAAAAACTACATTTATTCCATAAAAATGGAATTTTTTCTAATAATATCTCTTTTCCAGTTGTCCCTATTTGTGGTCTTAATAAATCTGCCGTCTTTTCTTTTAATGCTTTTATTGTTACTATCCATGTCACTAAAACAGTAGATAATAGTGAAACTATAAATGAAATCATAATATAAAATAGATTGAATTTATTACTTAATTCTGGTAAATCATACATATCTCCATAAGAAACATATAATACATCTAAAATTACTAAGCTTCCTATAATCGTACCTAATAGAGCACCTGTTAAGCCTGCAAGTAATGAATATATTAAATATCTTCTTACTATTATTTCTTTTCTGTATCCTAATGCTTTAAACACTCCTATGTTTTTTCTATCTTCTTCAATCATCCTTGTAATAGTTGTAATCGTTACCAAAGTTGCTACTATAAAAAATACTACAGGAAATATCTTGCCCATAAGTGACATTTTTGCAATATCTTCTTTTAATGCTTTAAAACCACTACTTTCATATAATGGTGTGGTTGCTATTACATACTTAAATTTATTAAGTTCTTCTTTTTTATCATTTATTTCTTTTTTTGCATTTTTTATTTTTTCATCAATATTTTGATTCGTTAATTCAGTTTTAGCTTTATTTAATTTTTCTTTCCCTGACCTAACCTGGCCAAATTGATATTTAAGATTATTATCTCCGATATTATCTATCAAATCCTGTAAGCTTTCAAAAGAAACATATAATTCATTTTGTAATTTGTTTTTTTGTTCTTCAAAGTCCTCTAGTTTTTTATTTGTTTCTTGTAATTTTTTTTCGTTTGATTCATATTCAGCATTTAAATTTTGATATTGAGTATTTTTTTGAATATATTCATTATTTAATTGATAGTTCTTTTTACTTAAATCCACAAATTTATTAGACTCATCCTCTAAATTATATATTTCATATAAGTTTTTTTCTACTCCATTTTGTATATCGTTTATTTCATTTTTTAAAACATTTAGATGCTTTTTTAATTCTTCATTCCTCGTCTCTAATCTACGCTTTTCTCCACTTAAATTACTTATATTATTATATAAATCTGATAGATTTACTTCTTTTTCTTTATATCTATTATATATATTTTCGGACTTATAATATTTTGCTACATAATATGAAATATCTGAAATAGATTTATTTATCTGTAACTGGTTATTTTGTAAAATAGAGTATTTTTCATTTACACTTTCTTCTACACTTTTAATTTTTCCTTCAGCATCTACTATCTTTTCTGAATTCTCATTAACAATCTTGTCAAACTTTGATTTCGCAATATTTTTATTAACTTTTTCAATATCTTTTAATATTTTCTTATTTTCTTTTTTATATTTACCTGAAAATCTTTTAATGTTTTCGTCTATATCTGATTTCAAATAAACTGTTGTATAATCCTTCATTTTAAATGCTTCTTCTTTTACAAAAAGAAAACTATTTAGTTCTCCTGTTAGAAGTTGCGTTGTTCCATAAAATGTAGATAGATAAATAGGACTCTTAACAATTCCAACAATTTTAAATTCTGTTATTCTTAAAGCATCATTAATGTTTTCCTTATCTTTTCTATATACTTTTATTTTTTTACCTATGTCATAATTATACATTTGCTTTAGTCTTGTACTAATATAGCATTCATTATCTTTTTCTATTTTTCTTCCATCTTCAATATAGTTTTCATTCATTTTAATATCAGAATTCAAAGATGAAACTCTAACTACAATGTCTTTTTGATCAAAACTTGCAAGTGCATCATAAGAATAAACCCCTTGTGCTTTTTCTATATTTTTTATATCTTCGAATTTTTTTACATCTTCTTTTTTATATCCTAAATTTGACTCTAATGCATAATCATAGATGTTTTTGTCCTTCATATATTTTTCAGCTGTTTTTTTCATTTCTGGCGAAATTGCATTCATTCCGATAAAAAATGAGGTTCCTAGCATAATTATTAATACAATAGAACAAAACCTTCCTATGTTATTTTTAAACATTTTTTTACTATCTTTTAAATATGCACTTTTCATCTACCATTCTACCTCATCTATTAATTTTGGTTTTTTGTTTATCTTGTTTTCTTCGATTTTTCCGTTTTTCATAGTTATTATTCTATCTGCCATAGGAGCAATAGCTTGATTATGTGTAATTATCATAACTGTCATATTATTCTTCCTTGCTGTATCTTGTAGTAACTTTAAAACTTCTTTTCCTGTTTTGTAATCTAATGCACCAGTTGGTTCGTCACATAATAGTAGTTTCGGGTTCTTTGCAATTGCTCTTGCAATTGCAACTCTTTGTTGTTCCCCTCCGGAAAGCTGCGCTGGAAAATTCTTAATTCTATTACTAAGTCCTACTTGCTCTATAACTATTTGTGGTTGCAGGCTATCTCTACATATTTGTGTCGCTAACTCAACATTTTCTAATACATTTAAATTTTGTACTAAATTATAGAACTGAAAAACAAATCCTATATCATTTCTTCTATACTCAGTCAATTGATTTTCATTATAGTTGGAAATATCTCTTCCTCCTACACTAATTCTTCCATATGTTGGCACATCCATTCCTCCAATAAGATTAAGAAGAGTAGTCTTTCCTGCCCCACTGGCACCAACAATTACTACTACCTCACCCTTTTCTATTTCAAATGAAACGTCGTCAACTGCTTGTACTACAACATCTCCTGTTTGATATTTTTTTACTAAACCTTTTATTTCTATAAAACTCATTTTTTTCTCCTTTTTAAACTAAAAAACGAAAGATAACCACTTTTTTTTAGTTATCTTTCGTTTATATTTTTTGTTATATCATATTGTTATTTTTTATGCAATAGTTTATTTTTATTTTTTTTTGCAATTATGGTGATATTTCTAAATGTGCTGTCTTGTAAGTTTCTCCGTCAATTTGTTCTGTTCCATTTACTATTTGAGAATTTGTTTCTATGTCATTTGGCGTATTTGAAAATGCATCTGTTATACCCTTTATTGTTCCATCATAAAATTTTAATGTTCCATCATTAGATATACCATAGTCAACTCCTTGTATAATAGGAGAAGATGTACTAATATTTCCGTCCTTTGTACCAATATTCATAGTTTTTCCAGATTCATTTAAAACTGCAGAAAATCCACTTGATATTATTGTTCCTCCAATTATGTTTACTGTTCCTTTATGATTTTGTACGGCTGCTCTATCTGCAGCTGTTGCACTTATATGAGCTGAGCCAGAAATCGTTGTAGTTCCACCATCATTATATACGGCTTGTCTTGAACCAGATCCAGATGCTATAATATTTCCTCCAGTAATATATAGTGTTCCTCCATTATTATTTATAGCTGCTTGTGCTCCTGTTTTTCTTATTGTACCATTTTGTATAGTAACAGTTCCCTTATTTTCAATAATAGGCATATCTGCTGATGATCTTAATTCACAGTTTTGAATATCAAATACTATATTTTTCTTATTAGCTACTGAAATTCTTTGAGTCAATGTTACATCTTTTAATATTTTAATTGTTGTTTGAGTATTATTTGGGACTGCCTCGACAGCTTCATGTATTGTTTCATACTTGGTTTCTCCAATTTGCGCGAAATAAATGTCTCCCCAGTGAGCATAATACCTTACATCATTTGTAATTACAGTGTCTTCATTTATTTTTGTTCCACCTTCATCCTCTGTATACCATCCTTCAAATGTATAATTTGTCCTTGTAGGAATAGGTAAAGTTCCTATCTTATGTCCAGATTCCACATTTCTTGTAGGCTCACTAACTGTTCCTCCATTTGCGTCAAATATAACTGTATTTGATATAGCTAAATACATTGTTTTATATGTTTGTCCCTCTATATCTTCATTTGCTTTTATAACAGAATAACCTGTTTCAATATCAGTTATTTTTGATTCATCATTAACAACATTTGTTTTAGCTTTTATAATACCATCATAGAAACTATAATTTGTTGAACTATTAATTCCATCTGTAGCAGCCTTTATAACCAATGAATCTTTATCAGGATTACCATCCATTGTTCCTATTGTCATTGTTCCAGCATTGCTAACTCCTTGAAAACTAAAAGACTCAATTGTTCCACCCGTTATTGTTAGCGTTCCTGATGCTAAATTTTGAACTGTTGCCCTTTTGTTGTTTCCTGAACTACTTTCAGAGCTTAAATAAGCTGATTCAGTTATTAATACTACTCCTTGATCATTATATAAAGCTTGTTTTCCATTCGTTGCAGTCATCATAACCTTTCCACCGCTAATGGTTATGTTTCCTGTTGATTGATTATTAATTGTAGCAGTCTGTGTTGATGATGATGTTAATACTCCATTTGATATTTTAACTGTTCCTGAATTTTCTAGAAGTGTACCTGTAGTAATACTTATTGTAAAAGTTCGAAAATCAAAATTAATATTTTGACCTTGATCTACTATAAGATTTTCATTTACATCAGCAAGTAATTTAACAGTAGTTTCTGTATTATTTGTTGGTACTGCATCAATAGCTGCTTGTAAAGTTGTATAGTATGTTCCATTTATTTCTGCAACATAACCTTGTATCCATTTTGCATAAAGTGTAATATCTGCCATAACAGGTGTTGTAAAATCAAAGAATACATCATTTGAATCAGCCCATCCTAAAAATCCATACCCCTGTTTCAAAGGAGCTTGTGGCTCAGGTACTGTTTTTCCTTGTTTAACTGTTACTGTATTTGTAACACCATCATTATCAAAAGTAACATTTACATTTTGTGCATCATCATCCCCCTGTATTACTAAACTTCCTGTTACATTTGGAATTGTCAAAGTACCATTTGTATATGTATAATCAGTATTTGCAACTAATGGTGTCCCTCCCATTGTAATAGATTGAATTACTGGAGGAATAGCAAATGTATATGAATAAGTACTCATATACCCAATAGAAGATGGATATGTAGATGTATTTTCCATATTAATATATATTACACTAAACTGTTCCTGCTCACCTGTTACCGTCCCATTTATAAATAATTGCGTCGAAAACATGGCATATGAAACTGAGATTGCAAACAAAAAAAGAATAATTATTAGTAAAATTTGTTTAGTATTAAGTTTCTTCTTTCTCCTTCTTCTAAAATTGTTTCTCATTTTCCCCTCCGCTTTATAATAGTCGTTTCCCCCTCTATTTATAATAGCGGGGGAATACTGTTAATTTACTTTTTCAAAACAAATCTATAACTTGTTTTTCCACTCATTACAGAGAACCAAGCCTCTTCATTTTCTTTTGCATTATAGTATAGAATTGGTTTAAATAATTCTTCTGAAACTTTAAAGATTTCTCCAAAATCTTTAACATATACCACTTCTATCTCTTCATCGTTAGGTCTTGTACTAACTTGAACAATCTTATCTTGACAAATCTTTAAGATTCTATTTAATTCATATTTATATTCATTTCTTACAACATTTGCAATCTTAGATTTAGCTACATATCTTAATGCATAAATAGCTGTTATCATAAGAATTATATCTATAACCATTCTAAATACACTTGATTTTTGTGTAACTTTATAGTCTTTTGAAATATATTCAGTATTTTCTGTATTATTTTCACCTTTAATTTTTGTTGTCTTTTCAGCTAAATCAATATTTATAAATGGCTCTATTTCATCTACTATTTCTTTTCCTTCTATATCTGTTGTAACTTTTATTTTTAACTTAACGGTATATTTTGCTTCTATTGTCATTCCTAGTTGTTGTTTAAAATTATTAATTAAATTGTTTTTTTCTTTTAAGTCTAATTTAAGCTTTTCATTTATCTGTATATTATCTGATGCTGATTTTAATTCTTTTTCATTTAATAAAGTTTCTTCTTTTTCCCAAATCTTTTGTTCTTCACCATTTTTTGTATAAACAGCCTGCATTAAACCAACAACAGAATAATTACATTTTATTTCTGAATTTTTATTTGCATTATAATCATAGTTTAATTCTAATTTTATATTATCAATTAAATCTGTAACATATGCCAAATTTTTGTCTTTAATTTCTTCGTTTGTCATATATTTGTTTGAAATTAAATTCACCTTATAGTCATAACTATATTTATTAGTATATTTATATATTTCTTTTGTAAATGTTTTCATATTTTCTTTTTGTATAGTTTTTATGAAGTTAATAAAAGAGAAAATTAGTACAATGATAGATACAATTGTAACACCATATTTTGTTGATTTACGCATTTTGTTTTTAAATTTTGCTTTCATCACAATCTTCTCCTTTCTTTAGCTTCCTAAAATCCCTTTTCTACTTTTACCATTTGCTCTTCTTTTTGAAGCAAATGCATCCATATTGCAGGATATCCTATGTATTTTATTTTAAATATTACCTTTCCTATTAATTGATTTTCTCTTACTATCTCATTATCTGGGCTAATATTGTTATCACCTTTTGTTACAAAACGGAATTCTCCGTTTTCTTGTCTTTTTTCAATAATTCTATGAATTACAGTATACCCTTCCATTTGATATTCTATAATATCACCTACATTTACATCATTACCCTTACATTTTTGTATTATAGCTACATCTCCTACACTTATTTCTTTTTCCATACTACCTGTTGCAATAGCGATTGGTTTTATTGGGAATACTCCTAATGCAAACCATATTACTAATACAATTGAAATAACTAAAGGAATAATACTTCCCGGATTAGTATCTATAATCATTCTTCTATCTTTCTTAGGTGTAAGTTTAACTTTTTCATATCTAATATATAAGCATAAAATTATAGGGATTACTGTATCTATTATAGATGACATTGCCCATGGGGAATTTGGCAGAATTGGTGATATCCAATAATATAAATTTGTAATTAGTTGATATAATATCGAAGGCACAAAATCACCCTGTATTGCAATATATGAGAATAATATATTATTTGCAATACTTGGTGCAATTACTTGAGCACAGTATTTTATAATTGTTAAAGTTGCTATGTTTTGACCAATTAATCTCGTATATTCTATGTCTATTAATACATATACGATAGAGATAAATATTGAAAATTTCATTTTATCTCTATCATATACATTATTAATTAATTTATATCTAATATATTCCTTTGAAAAAATTGGAACTCCTAATATCCAAAAATTAATAATAAGTCCTTTTAAAGTTGTGTTATATGGATTATTTCCAAACGTTACAAATAGTCCTGACAATAAATATATAACTAAATATGTTAAGACTGCAACAGTGGTATATTGGATTATTTTTTTTCTTAGTTTTGTATTTGTATATATTTTTGCAATTGAAAAATATAATACTCCACTTAATATAATCCAAAATATTGGATTTATTATATACAAAAATAACCCATAAATATTAAATACAATATTAGTATTTGCTAAAATTCCATATATTAAGATAATTACAACAATAATTGATGTTACTAATTTTGATTTTTGCATTTCTTCCTCTTTAATAAAAATAGAATAAAATTAGATAATTAAGTTCCTCAAAGGTAATGCTTTTTCACATTACCTTTGCGAAATTAATCTCTACACAATTTTCAATTAAGGATTAGCTGCGTCTGAATGCGCAGGTGTAATCGTAATTGCTTGTGCGTCTTGGTCATATGTAAATGTTACAGTAAAGCTTCCTGAAGCTGTACTTGCAGTAGAACTTGGTTTCCATTGCACAACAAAATCAGATGTACAATGTTGTCCATGTGCTAACACAGTACCTTGGGTATGTGTAGCTTCTGTTACTGTTAATTCACTTCCTAATTGTGATCTATCTATAGTCAAAGTAGTTAGCTTTGCATCTAGAGTTCCACTATTAGTTATAACAGTACGTAAATTTACAGCATCTCCCGGATAAGAAAATGTTAGATGCGTTGCATCAACAGCAGTATCTGTAAAAGATACAGTACCATGAGCAGTATCTGCATTTCCTGATGAATCCAATAATTGAGCTGACGTAAATTTAACATCCCAAGTTGCACTTCCACTTGCACTACCATTAATGGTTAATGTTGTTTGGAAAGCTGCATATCCTACTGCGATTGCTATAATTAGTACAAGTAATACTATTATAGCTGAATTTTTCTTTGTTTTTTTCATAAACATACACTCCTTTCTAATTTTATTCTATACTTTTATTTTAACTTTTTTTTTGCAAAAACTCAATAACTATACTATGTATTTTTCTTTACATTTTTATGACAATTTCGACATTTTTTTGTAATATTTATTTAACTACTTTGTAATTGTGTTTTTATTCTTTTTGTGATATAGTGTATGTAGAGAACTAACGAAAAAATTAGGAGGTACTAATTTATTATGAATACATTATATAATAATACATTTTTAAACAGTTTGTTTACAAGTGATGAATTTAATTTTATAAAACACCTCGATTCTAATAATGAAGAATTCTCAAAGTTATTGGAAAATGAGAAGAAAATCAGAGATGTAATTGTAAATTTAATAAATGGATTAAATGATTCTATACGTCAAAGCAATATAAGTCGCAAAAATTCTTCAAAAGATGTAACAATGCTATCAAAAGCTCAAAGTATATTTGAAGCAGTTAATAGTAATATATCTATGTTGCAAATTAATGAAGAGATATCAAATAATATTAATAAAGAAATTATAGATTTACTTATAAAAGTTGAAGCTGATGAAGACAATAATTCAGAATCAAAATATATAGACGAAATATCAAATCTTAAAGTTAAATTAGCAGATTTTAGTAATGTTGTCGAAGATATGAAAACAACAATTATAAACAATGATTCTGCAATTCAAAGTTTCATAAATAATCCTGAAGTTCAAGAATACTTCAAAGCATACTCAATAAAATATTCAAATATCATACCAGTAGAACATAAAGTGGATTTAAATAAATCTGATAAAGTTGTTAATATCACCTCTAAAGATGTAAAAGAGAATAATAATTGTTTATTAATTTCTGAAACAAAGAAAAGAGTTTATCTTCCATATTCAAAATTAGAAGTTTTAGAGTATTTAGATAAATATCCAAACCAATATACATCTTTTGAAGATGTTGTAAGACAAGAATTTATTTACCCAACTTCTTATTATCTAAAGCACCCTACTGTTTCTCGTTTTAGAGAAGCTTATGCATTAATTAGAGACAGAGAAGCAAAATCAATATTTGATGCATTTAAATTTGCAATGGATATGATGTTTAATTATAACCTAAACCCTGCAATAATTGCTGCATGTAAATCTCAAAGTCAATTAGAACACTATTTAGAATGTGTATCTAATCAGCATCTAGATGAATTTAAAGACTTCGAAATTAGATTTGAAGTTGCTCCATTAAAAGTAAAACCAAATAGAAGATAATTTTAACTTTAATAATAATAATAATGATAATATGATAATAATAAAATTGAAAGGAAATATAGTATATGATATTTTATTATGAAAAAACAAATTATATATTTGATCAATTTAATGCAATAATGGATAAACTTGACAGCCATAAAAAAACTCAATCAAAAAGACAAGAAATACTTTTAGAATGCTTAAATAATATAAATTCAATAATTCAACAAAATGATATTACTTATAGTAACAATGTTGTAATAAAACTATTAGAAGATGTTAATTATCTAGCTAATTTGATTAAAAATAATATATTGACAAATGAGCTTCTTAAAAATGAATTACAAAGTTTTGAAAGTGAAAATATCGAAAATATTATTGAACCTTCTGATTCATTAAAAGAAAAAATTGATAACTATAATAAACTTGCAATTGATTATACAAAACATTTTGATGAATTAACTTTAAAATACGAAACATTTATAGAAAGCTATGTAAAAGATTATCTTTCTATAGATAGCCATGTATTTGTTGCAAAAGAAGCAACCGAGGTTCCAGATAATAACATATCTCAAGAGGCTAATACTACTATTGCTACAGAATCAATTGATAACGATAACAATAACATAGTAAAAGATAATAGAGTTCTAGTTATATCTGAAACACAAAACAAAGTTTTTCTTCCATATTATGTTGAAGATTTAGAGAAAAAAATAAAAAATTCTAAATATCAAAATTTACAACAGGTTATAGATTCAGAATATATTGTTCCTCTTTCTAAGTATAAAAATGCTATAATATCACGTTTTAAAGAAGCCTTTAATCTTATGAGAACAAAAGAACATGCCTCAATTAGTGATAGCTTAAGTTTAGCTTTAGAATTAACATTTAACTCTTTACTAAATCCAGCTATAATTAGCGCTTGTAGAACTCTTGATGAATTAGATATATATCTTGACTGTCTAAATACAGGTGAACTTGATAAATTTAATATATTTGAGATTAAATATGAGGTTTTACCTACAAAAGTTGCAAAAAATCAGAAGCCATTTTAAGCTTCTGATTTTTATTGTTCATTTTTCTTCCTTTTTTGATGTCTTGCTATCTTCCTATCTTCCCTTTCTGAATAAATTGAATATATTAAATAAAGTACAAGTGCTATGATTATTACTATATTTGTGTCTTGTAGCATAAATAAATATTTGCCAATTTTAGAAAACTTTTTCACAAATTTTCCTTCTATATTTTCGAAAATAACTTTATCTTCATCATTTGTTGTATTATTATCACCTTTTGTAATAAAGTATTTCTTATCTCTTTCCTCTTCTACCTTAACAACTCTATGTGTTATAATACTATTTTTCATTTGAAAAGAGATAATATCATCTTCTTTTATGCTGTTTTCATCTTTAGTATTTTTTACAATTATTAAATCTCCAACATTTAGTGTATCTTCCATACTTCCTGATGTTATAGAAAAAGCTTTATATCCAAATATATCTATTACTTTATCAGGATTAATCATTCTTTGTGCAAAAGTATAAATACTTATTGCACAAAGAAATATAATAATGGGATAAATAATTATTTTTATTATTGTTTTTAAAATCTTCTTTTTCTTAATTTTTTTTTCAATTTGTTCATCTGTAAGTATTTTCATTATAACCCCTTTTATTAAACTGTTTAATCTTTCTCTAATTTAACAACAATATTAGATAATGTTCCTTTAAAATACCTAAATGGCGTAAAACCTGAAGGATCATCTGACGGTTGAAGCGAGCATCCAAATGTAAGTGGAGTTTTAAAGAACTCTATAAATTCTTCATAACTATATATTTGCGTTTCTGAATCATCATTTATTTGATAATACATTTTATGGTTTCTTCTAGAAATTTTTACGCTTTCTATTCCAGCATAATTTCTTCTGTTCTGGGCTGTTCCACTTCCAGCTAAAAACTTAAGTTCTATAGTTTTATTTTTATATACTCTATAAACAATTCCTGGATAAGTTCCATCTTCGTATTTAGCGTTAAATACTGTATTTTGGTCTTCATTATCTGTTTCTATAGAAATAATATCAAAAGATATTTCAAAGTCTTTATCATAATTATTATAGTCAAATAATTCAATATTAGTATTTATATAATTTGTTCCATCAAATACTATATCTCCTGAATGTTCATATGCAACTTCTAATTCTTTTGTTGGCGGATTATAATCATCAATATCTGCGTCATCACCAATAAACCTTACTTCAATATTTGATATTTTTCCATCAAAATCTCTATAAATATTTCCACCACTATCAAAATCGGCTCCAAATATTACTGGATTATCCGAATAACTATTGTATCCTGAATAACTATTTAACTTTAAATATTTCTTATCATTTAAACTATAATATAAAATATTGTTTATTCTTACAAGTTTAATTTTTGTAATCGTATTTGGAATATTAGTTATGGTTCTGTTTGTTGAACTAATTGTTTCTAAATTCAATAGTTCATTATTAGGATCTACAACTTTTAAAGTATTCTTTGTTGCACTCATTATTGTTGCATTATTATCACTCGTTCCAAAATCCGTTATTTCAAAAGACATTTCAAAATTTCTATTTATATTTTCTTGTGTATATAAATAAACATGTGTATTTATATAATCATTTTCTTTAAAAGAATATTCTTCACTATGTACATACTCCTCAACAGCATATTCACCAGAGTTTTCTTTTTCTACCCAATGTGCATATAGTGTTATATCATCTGTTGGACTATATGAGGCTTCTCCATTTCCAACTTTATGTTCCAATTCTTCATCACTATACCATCCTTTAAATCTATAATTTGTTCTTGATGGTGAAGGTAATGTTATCGGAACTTCTAAATAATTGTATTTTGCAGTAACTGTTAAATTAGATAGTTTTCCTTTAAAAAGTCTAAAATAATTTTTTGAACTGTCAATATCTGCTCCGAACAACAATGGATACTTAAATGGTGTCGTAACATCAGCATAATCACATATTAGGTTCAAACTTCCACTTTCATTAAATTCTACATAAAGCTTATGATCTTTTCTGACTAAGTGAATCTTTTGTATATCACTTTTATTATATTGTGTATCTCCTCCGTGATGTTCCCGCTTTATTAGAAGTCTTTAAAAAATATTTACTGTTATTGGCCCTAAATGTAAAGCCTGGCCATGGCGATTTATCATGATCTGTACAATTTAAAAATGTATTATATCCTCCTGATTGTCCTGTTAAATATGTATGTTCATCAATATCTAGTGTTACTTCCATTTCTCTATCAATATTATATGATGAGAAAAACTCTATAGATGTATTTATAGCAGTTGCTCCATCAAAAGTTATATTGTCTCCAAATTTGTATGTTACTGTTATATTTTCTTTAATCCATTTTGCATATAAGGTTACATTTCCTGTTACATTCGAAAGCTCTGTAAGACTTGTTCCTGTAAAATTTTCATTATCATACCATCCTAAAAATACATAATCAGTTTTTGTCGGAGTAGGCAAAGTGACCGTCTCATTTTGTTCAATACTTGTTGGCGCATTTGCTCCTTGTGTTCCTCCATTTAATACATATGTAATATGGAATGTCGTATCTCCTGTAACTTTCTGGTCCATTCCAATTTTTAAATTAACCGAATATTTATATCTTGAGGATGAATAATAATATGGTATGCAAATTATAGCTACAAGAATAGTTACAAGTATTAATGCATATTTAATTTTCTTCCCTTTATATTTTTTCATATTTAGAATAACTCCTAGTTCATTTATTATTAAATCTTTTGTTGTATATCTATTGCAATGCTTACATAATAATCATCTTCTGCTGTAAGTACAGCATTATCATCAATTTTACAATGTACTCTATATTTATGAATATCCGAATTACTTAGTGGCTGATTATTATTTAAATTAATTGAATCTTCTATAACATGAGTATTTCCTGTAAAAAAGTTTTGAGTATTTGAATTTGTAATTAAGTCACATCCTGTAATTGTAGTTCCTGTTGGCAAATGACTTAAATTTATATTTATTGTATATTCTACTGATACCTCTGTTCCTGCAGGATTTATTTCAATATCAAAATATCCTGTATCTCCTGGTCCTAATTCTGTCTCCCCTGTATTGTCAGGTATTATTTTTATCTGGTTTGCAATATTTGTAGTACTTGCTGTTAAATTTTGTCCATTTATTGAAATTACCCAGTTTGCAATTCCTGTACTAGAATCGATGTCTGAAACTCTGGCATATCTAGACACAGAATAATACCTTGGGAATAATAAAACTATAAAGAATAGTATTAATATATATGATTTTCGTTTTTTTCTAAACACTTTGTAGTGGTCTTTAAGTTTCATACATCTTTTCCTTTCTAAATCTTTTTCTGCTAAGCATCAACAGGGTATAATATTCATTTTAATTATATCATTGTTTATTTTTGTCTTCAATAATATAGCTATGTTTGTAACATAAAAATAATATATCTGTAATATTATTGTAATAATATACAGAAAAATACTAGCAAAAAGAGCTACCATAAAAGATAGCCCTTAATTATTATCTATTTATTATTAGTTTATATGTTGTTGTACTGTTAAAGTTACAGGAATTGTAATTGTTCCTCCTGTTGTTCCTGTTGATGTATCATCAGCATTGTTTGTATCATCATTTTCCCATTCTAATGTTAAAGTTACTTTCTTTTTTCCATTTTGTGCTGTAAATGCTGAACTATTAACTAGAGGGATTGTTTGTGTCGTTCCAGGTGTTCCTCCATCTACTGACGATGTAAGTGATATTTTGTCAGAACTTGGTAAATTACTTGGTGAAATACTTCCAACTGTTGCTGTAAAATCAACAGCTACTTCTGTTCCTGTTAAATCAAGTTCAACTTCTGCAACTGCTGTTACTGATGGTGCAATTTTTCCTGGTACTACATTACTATTTGATTGTACTGTAAATGTAATATCTTTTGAAGTTGATGATAAAGTTGTATCTCCACTTTTCATAGTAACTGCCCATTTTGCTATTTCTGCTTTTGCATCTGCTTTTCCTGTTGAAGAATATCTTGCAAAAGTTCCTCCAATTAAAGATATTGCAAGTAATAGAATTAATGCTATAATAACTCCATTTCTTATTCTTTTCTTTTTTTCTTCGTTTTCCATAATTTTTTCCTCCTATAATTTATTATTTAATATATTTAAATTAAAAAAATTAATAACTATTTTTAATCACTTGTTTTTTCTTTCTTTTTTTCTTTTCCCTGTACATTATAGTATAAAATCAATCCAATAATCATAATAAAGCATGCTATAAATATAAACACAAATGGTTCTTGTAAGTACATTATAATAAGACCTATTTTGTCTATTTTATTAATCAGAATTCCTTCTACTGCATCTTCTTTAACATATTTTGTATCATTAGTTTCATTGGTTTTAGCTTGCATAACAAATATCTTTTCAGAGTTTTCCTCATTTATCTCAGATATCTTATGTATTGTAACTTTTTCTTCTGCATTTCTAAAAGCAATAATATCATTAACTCTTAATTTATTTGTATCAATATTTTTTGTAAATGTCAAGTCCCCATATGAAATTGATTGTTCCATATTTCCATCTAATACAATAAACATCTTATATCCAAAAATATTTGGAATTTTATCTGGATGAATTATTGTTTGAAGTAATATTGCTGCTGTTATTACAACTAATGGCATAATAAACACATAAAATATTACATCTTCTATAATCTCATTTTTGGTTCTTTTTCTCTTTTTTTCCATAGTTTTCTCCATATTTTTTTATAAAATATATTCCATTTATTTAATTATATCACTTTATAATTATATTTCAACCAAAAAAATAGATGTCACATAAAAGTTATTTTTTTGAAAAAACTTTGTAATATTTATCTTAATTTACAAATTCTTTTTTCGTTATTATGTATTTTCAATTATCTTTTTTATTTGTTCTATTATTTTTTCTGCATCTTCCACTCTTGGTAAATATTCCTCAATTTTCTCATAAATCTTATCTATAAACTCATATCCTCTATTTATAAATTCTTCATCGTTTAGTTCATCTTGATTTTGTTCAATGTAATTGTATATTATATCAGATACTTTATTTGAAAGTTTTAAATAACTAATACTTTTCTTTATTGCTTCTAAATTCGATTTCATAATACTATTATAATTATCTATATTTGAATATGGCCCTATAGGATTTCCTCCTAATTCTGATAATTCAACTAGCATATCTAAAGGATATAACACTCTATATAAACCATTTAAAGTTTTAATAACTGAACTGTCTTTTAAAATATCATATTTTTCATCTTTATTATTTAAATTCTTATATGTTTCTGATTGATAAAATTTAGCAAACATATAGTTATTTAATGTTTTGTGTTTTAAATTAATATTTCTGTCTTTTAAGTCATCTTCAAGCTCTGATGGTCTTTGATCTATTAATCCTCCTGTTGAATGATAATTAAATATTGCACTTAATTTGTTTGAATTATATAGTTCTTCTAAAAACTCGCTAATAAATACAGTTTCTTTTTCCTGTAAAAAGCCTTTATTTTTATCATATGGGCAATTTATAGGTCCAGGTTCTGAAAATCTTATATTGCTATATCTTAAAGGCATATACAATTCTTCACCATTCTCTATTTTAGATATATTTCTATTATATTTTGTATTAGCATTTAAGTCTATTCCATTTGCATTAGCACACCAAGCAATAATCGCACCATTAGGTATTTTGTATTTTTGATACATTTCCTCTATTTTTTTCTTAACTCTTTTATACTTATCTGGTATATCCTGATATGTTGATTTTTTAAACATACTTTGGTAATTTTTAAGTTCTGTATTATCTGTTATTTCTCCATTTATTACTTTATCATCATCTTCTTTATATAATCGCAAATATTTACTGCATATTTTTTCTATATCTAATGCTTCCATATTCCTTGGAATTTGTGTTCTTATAGCCGAAGTAGTTATTATATATCCCTCTGGATTAACTATTGGAATAAAATTCAATGTATATTCTTTTAATATTTCTAAAAACTCTTTTTCATTTTCTACTATATAATTCATAATATATAGCAAAAATTCTGTAGATATTATCTCTGCGCCGTGAAATGTTGCCAAAAAAACTATATGCTTCATGCCACTTCCTATAGAATAATGTCTAATTGATAAATCACATTCTGTTTTCCAATTATTTTCTATTTCTATAAAGTGATATGTATTTGATGCAGATTTCTTTATTATTTCATTAATTTCATCTTCAACTTCCTCATAATCATAGATAACTGTATTTTTCATTTATATTACTTACCTTTCTTATTGTTTTTCTAACATTTATATTAATACAATTTATATATTTTTTCAACTTTATTCTTATTTAATCTTTTTCATTACCTTGATTTATTTCTAAATATGGCAATACTTCAGCAAATATTTTTCCACCAACAGGTGCTGCAACTCCACCTTCTTATGTTGTACGCGTCTTATTGCGGTCATTGTTCCATTTCATTTAATCTTCTTAATGCATACTTAGCCAATATTCATACAATTTATCTACACTTTTCTAAATTCTTCATTGCTAATTTCAAAATTTGTACTATTCTAATTACACAATTTCTTAATGGCATAACTTTAAATAATCTCCATCTTTCTATATCATTTTTTCAAGCATTTCCCCAGCATCAATCACTTCATCTTTATTGATTTTTCTAACTAATGAGTTTATTTTAATCGTTTATATTTTTCACTTTTTGTACCACTTATTGTTTAAAAATAACCATATAATAAAAATATGATGAAAAATAAAAGGTTATGTGCTATAATACAATTAACAAGAAAAAAATATTTGAATGGAGATACAATAATGGATATTGAAATAAAAGTAGATGAAAAATATACTGAATCAAAAATTGTCATTTATACTAATCAAGTAAATGAAGAAATTACTAATATCATTGATGGTATATCTTCTATAAACCAAAAATCACTAAAAGCATACAAAGACGATAAAATGTATATTTTAAACCAAAAAGATATAGAAACTATTTATTCTGAAAATGGTAAAATATTAGTAAGATGCAACAATGAATTATATACATTAAAAAATAGATTATATGAACTTGAAACTCTCTTAGATAAAAAAGTATTTACTAGAATTTCAAATTCTGAAATAGTCAATTTTAATAAAGTACAAAATATCGATTTTAAGATTCTTGGAACTTTGATTATAAATTTCAAAAGTGGAAATAAATCTTATGCTTCTAGAAGATATATACCAAAGATTAAAGAATTTTTAGAAATATAGATAGGAGTGTGATTAAAATGAAAAAAGAAACTGTTTTTAGAAAAATTGTAGTTCATTCATTACTAGGCTTTCCTGTTGGAATTACTCTACTTATGATAAATTATGCAAGTGTATATTTAATTGCAGGAGAAAATACCTTTACAACTGAAATAGCACAGTTACAAGATATTACAACATTGGTTTTGCAACTTATTGTCATTGGCTTTGCTTATTATTTATTTTTTATAAATATCCATATTATTGTTCACTTAAAAGAAACAAAATCTTCTTCTGACAAATTTTTAATCGAACATCCTTACAAAGCTATACTAAATATGTTTTTAGTTGTGGTAATAACTTTTTTAATAATGACACTATTAGATTTTAAAGTATTTACTGATAATATTGTAATTATGAATATTATATCATTTATGATAGTATTAACTTTATCTAGTATATATGTATGTATAAAAGCTACAATTGAGAGTAATCTAGTAAAAAAAATAAATCAAAAATTAAAAGAAAGAAATAAACACACTTAGACTTTTTCAAATAAAGTGATTCTTTGTCAAATTAGTTGACTAAGAATCACTTTATTTTACACTATCTAATAGTTAGATAAAATTTGAATATAGTAGCACCTCTTCTCATGTCCAACTTATTTTATCCACTGATAATTTCGCAAGTATTTCCAATATTTTTTTATCTCTTTCTATATTATTTTCTTTTTCAGTTAAAGTTCATTTGCAATTTTTATGTGCTAACTCTTTTTCACATGTTCCTAAATATTTGTGATTTTCATTATATATATCAATAAATTTCATTTTTCCCTATCTAAATCATCCAAAAGCAACAAATCATCTTAATCTGTTACTTCTAAAGTTTTTATCAAATATATACACCTCTTATTTTTATTTTATTCTTACAAATTTCATCCTTTGTACATTATTCACTTTTTTCATCAGTACCTATTTTGTTATTAGGACATAAATAAGGCAAAACTTCAGCAAATATTTTTCCACCAACAGGTGCTGCAACTCCGCCTCCTTGGTGTCCTCCTTCTCCTGTAGGGTTATATAAAGTAATTAATACTACTATTTTTGGATCATCAATTGGTGCAACTCCACAAAAGGATGTTACATATTTTCCTGTGTTTACGCCATCTTCTGATGTACCTGTTTTACCTCCTATTCTGTATCCTTCTACTTTAGAATTTTTCCCGGTTCCTTCTGATACAACAGATTCCATCATGCTTCTAACTTTTTTGGATGTTTCTTCAGAAATCGTTTTGTTTTTTTCTTCTATTTTTAATTCCTGTTCTTCTCCTGTTTTTGTATCAATTACAGATTTCACAACTCTTGGAGTTAAAAGATTTCCTCCATTTACAATACTTGATATAGCTGTAACTAATTGTATTGGTGTTATTTCAAATCTCTGTCCAAAACTAATTGTTGCAAGTTCTACCGGACCACATTTTTCTTGCTTTACAAATATACTATTTGCTTCACCTGGAAGGTTAATTCCAGTTTTTGAAAGAAGACCAAATTTATTTAAATAGTTATAGTATGTATCAACACCTAATTTTTGTCCAAGTCCAATAAATACTGGATTGCAAGAATTCATAAGTCCCTGTCTTAAACTTTCCGAACCATGTGGTCTATAATATCTCCAACATTTTATTCTTGCACCTCCTACTGTAATTCCTCCTGTGCAACAAAATTCCCCACTATTATCTGTGTCTGTTATTTTTTCTTCTAGTGCTGCTGATGCAGTTATTAACTTAAATACAGAACCTGGTTCATATGTATCAGATATTGCTTTGTTTCTCCACATTCCTTGCAAGGCTTTTGTCTTTTCCTTTTGTTCTATGTTATCCCAATTATTTTTTAATTCTTCGCTATTTATAGTATATGGTTCATTTAAATTATAGCTTGGATATGTTGCCATAGCAAGTACATCTCCAGTTTTTGGATTCATTGCAACTATGTTTCCACCATCTGTGCACTTATTGTCAATACATGCTTCTTCTAAATGTTTTTCTATTATAGACTGAATTGTCATATCAATAGAAAGCTTAACACTATTTCCATCAATAGGAGCCACATATCTTTCTCCATTTTCTCCTATTTTTTCTCCTGTTGCATCAGTTGACCTTTGTATAGAGCCATTTGTTCCTGCTAAAATTTCATTGTATTTTGCCTCAATTCCATCTAAACCTTGATTATCACTTCCACAAAATCCTATTAATTGTGAAGCTAAATTAGTATATGGATAATATCTTTTTGTATCAACATCTATATTTATTCCTGTCTTAATGTTATTTTCTAACATCCATTTTCTAAGCTCATCTGCCTTTTCTTCTTCAACTTTTTTTGTAATTGTTTCTATAGAACTCTTTTTAGACACTTTTTTTAAAACCTTTTCATAATCTAATTCAAATATATCTGACAATGCCCTCGCAACTTTTTCTTTGTTTTCTTTTGAAATGTTTGTTGGATTAATTGTTATTTGGTATGCTGTTGAACTTACTGCCAATATGTATTTTCCTGTACTATCATAAATTGTTCCTCTTTTGGCACTTACAGCTCTTTGTTGAACTTGTTGTTCATATGCAAGTATTTGTAATTTTTCTCCATCATGAAATTGTAAAAAGCCAATCCTAAACCCTAAGAATGCCATAACAAAAAAAGAACAAAACATTGTCCTTAGCATCTTCTTTTTATTAGATAGTGTTACCTCCATAAAAATCATTCCCCTCAGCTATTTATTAATTATTATTTAAATCATACCATTAGAAACAAAAATCATTATAATATCAAATTCCATTTATACATTTTATTATTTAATTGAATAAGTTATGTCAATTTTTTTATTTTTAGTATTTACAAAATAAAATTTAATATGCTATAATGAACTTAACTACAGATGAAAAGGAAGTGATTTTTTGGAAAATTTAAACGAAAACTTAAATTTAGATGAATCTTTAAATTCAATAGAAGAAACTATATCTAAAGAAGAAATTATTTTTGAAATAGTACAAGACTGTATAGAAGAAAACAATGAAATTCAAGATGTAATAAGCGAATCTGATTCTAATCAAGAAATAGTAGAAGAAAAAACTGAGGAAATAGAAAATTCACCAGAAACCTCAGATGAAGTTCCTAGTGAATCAATTGATATCAAAACAGAAGATGCTAATACTACAAATTGCTTAGCACTTACTATTCAAGAAGATCATAAACTTGTTGCTTTAAAAAATGTGTTTTTAAGATCAATAAGAATGTCTTGGAAGGTTGCTGTATCAACAATTACATTAGCATTACTTAAATTATTTTCATAAGACTATTTATTATATTCATTTTTTGAATTGAAAAATAGTCTTTTTATTTTTCTAAAAAATCTATAAACAATATTATCCTTCAAAACAATCAAAGCTGTTTTATTCTTTAGTTCTTCTATCCTTTGTTCTGCTCTTTTAATAAAATCACCATAGAATAAATTAAATGCAATATTATCTTCTGCTGTTCCAATATATTCTTTGTAATCTTGCAATTTTTGTATAATCATATTTATTTCTAAATCATTTTCTGTTCTTTTTAATAAATTATCAAAATATGATGTATATATTTTGTTTTGTATATCAAAAAATATATTTCTAATTATCTTAGATTTTTGTTCAATTTCTAAAGCTTTAGAATTTTCAGGTCCTTCCCATTTATCTACAAGTTGCATATTGTTTTGTATATTTAATATCTCACTCTTTAAACGCAAAATATCATTTAGATTTTTTTCAATAAATTTATATTCATTTTCTCCAACATTATCTATAATATCTATTTTAAATTCTTCATTCCCATTAAGAGTACTATCTATTAAGACATTTTCTCCTAAAAGAAAAGCAAGTTGAGAAATAATATTGGTTATTATTGGATAATATTCTGTTCTACTTGGCATAGTTATATTATATATATTTACCTGTTTTTTTTGCATATCAAAAGCTTTTGTTGTAACAAATTGTATAGCTGCTTCATTTAGAGCTGTAGCTTTTACAGAAAGCTCATTTACTTCACATACTCCAAGTCTTGTTATATTTCCTTTTTTATCTTTTCTTTCTTGCAATCTATGAATAAACTCATGAAAAATAAATTCATCTACTTTTGATAAATTAGCATTTTCAGAGAAATATATACTTGAATCTTTATAATAATAATTTGCTTTTGAAAGCCCTTTTGGAATCTTTGCATAATACATAGGAGTATCAAGCAAAGTCCTATATATATCTAAATAACTCAAATTATGGTTAGGAAAAGCTGTCATAATTCTAATTGCAACTTGATTTACAATATCTATTATTTTTTCTTCTTCTAGTGGCTCTATTACTTCTATACCAGTATTTCCTAAATTGTTTTTTACTTCAGGCATTTGCTTTTCCTCCTTTTTTATTATAATAAAATATATCTTTAGACTATATCCTATTTTATTATACACTATTTGTATTACATTCGTATTAAACTTTGTTTACATTTTTGTTACATTTTCAGAAAAAGAAAAAAATAATAAAAAACGAAAGAAAATAGCGAAAAGAAAAAACACAAAAAATTGAGGAAGAAAACAAATCTCCCTCAATTCTTTTATTCAATCTATGATTTTAATTTTACATCTTAACCTTTGCAGCATCGCTCTTCTTGCTATTAAATATTTTTTTGCTTCCATTTGCTACAACTTTATAGAAATATTTTTTACCTTTTTTAACTGTTTTATCTGTGTATGAACCACCTTTTGCAGTTCCTACTTGTTTATACTTTCCATTTTTACTTGTTGCTCTATATACTGTATATTTTGTAGCTCCATCAACTTTCTTCCAAGTTACTTTTGCTTTTGTTTTTCCATTCTTTTTAGCTTTAACTTTTGTTGGAACAGAAAGTCCTTTTGCGCTATCTTTTCCGCTTCTTATTTGTTTTAAGCTAGAATTATCTCCTATGTTTATTAGCCAAATACTTCCATCTTTCTTAACTATATATTTTTGATAAAAGTCTTCTGCACTATACTCGATTTCTGCTACATTTTTTAATATTAAAGTATCTTCTATATACAAATTTCCATTATATTTTAGTCTTAGATACTGTCCTGCTGATGTATAGTAGCTTTTTTTATACTCATAATTAGGATAATCTTTATATGTGGTTTTTATTTTTCCTTTTTTGGTTTTATATACTCCCCAGTTTAGTATTTCTTTTACATTTTTTTCTACTTTTTCTGTTTTATATTTTTTTGTTTTTGCATCAAAAGTGTATTTATACAAAACATTCTTACTATCTAAATAGATTCCTGAACCTGGATCTCCAATGGCATCTTTAATCTTTGCTTTTACAATTTTTACATCTCCTATTGTATAAAGTCCATCAGATTTTTTTAATAAATAGTCTCCAAGTAATGCTTCTACATTTTTTGCTTTTTGTTTATAGCTTAATTTATCATTTTTTAAAACTAATCCATAAAACTTTCCTTTTGAGTTTAAATATCCACAAGCATTTACATCAACAACATTAGTTGCTTTAAATGTTCCTAAATCAGTTTTTGTTGTTAATTTTTTATTATTTTTTAATGTATGATAAACCATTGGCCATTTTGAATTTTTACCTTCACGGAAATATGCATCTCCATAAGTATATTTCTTAACATTTCCTGTTTCTTTTTTATCTAATTTACCAGTATTACCATTTAAGTTCCAAAGTTCTCCATTTGCTAATAATACTTTAGTTTTATTATCTAAATAGTTATTTGTCAAAGAAACAACATCATTTGTCTTTGATTGTAATTTTGCATCATTTGGCTTTTTTACTGTTATTTTGTAGCTTTGAGTTATTGTTTCTGACTTTGTTTCATATCTTGTTGTAGGTGTAGATGTTCCTACTACATTTTCATCAACATTTTCTTGTGTATTGTCTTGTACTTCTACTTCATATGTATGAACATATGTTAAAGTAATTGTTGCTGTTCCTTCTGATTTTGCAATAAGATTAGTTATTGAATCTTTTTCAAGGTCAACAACTTTTGGATTACTTGATTTTATTGTAGGACGTATATAGTACAAAATACTATAATTATTATTTGAAAATACTTCCATTCTTTGTCCAACAAATACTGTTCTATCTTTAAAATTATTTTTATTCTTTAGCTCTGCTACTGCTTGTTCTACATTGCTTACGGCAAATACTTTTGCATTTAGCATAAATACTGATAATACTGTAAGTAAAATAACCAATAATAATTTTTTACTTGTTTTAGTCATTTTCTAAAACCCCTTTCATTGTTAAAATATATTTTTGAACATTCTCTTTAAGTTCAAAAGTCGGTATATCTTTTAGTTTATATGCTATACTACTTGTTGAGCTTTTCACTTGTTCTATTATTTGAGGAACTTCTACTACTTTTTCTATATACTCTACTGCTTTTTCCATTTCATTATTTTCTGCATAATACTGAATCACTTCACTTAAAGCTAATACATAATTTTCATATTCACTCATATCATATTTATTTACCATTAAGTATTTTTTCTTACTTTGTTCCATTAGGTTCCAGTTTTTGTTGGTAAAATAATAATATGCTTTGATATTATGTGCTATTCCCAATTCTTTATTTGTTTCTAATATCCTTGAAGCTATTCTATTGGCATTATTTAAATCATTACTTTCCATATATTTATTTGCAATGGCAATATTTGATTGTGTATAAATTGGATACATGCTAGAAGCTATTTCATCTTTTTCAAAATAGTGAAATACTGTAACTAATCCAAAATACAAGTAAATAATACCTACTATAGATAGAATTGTAATTATAGCCTTAGTATTCACTTCATATTCATATTTCTTTCCATCCCACAAATTCATAGTCATAACTAGTATCAAAAATATAATCATAAATTGCAAATCAAAATCTATTAAAATATGTAAAACAATTGTTAATAAAATTAGCTTTAACCATAATGGCTTTTCTTTGCAAAATATACTTTTATATATAGCGATTAGGAATAATATAACTGGAATAAATCCAATATCTAACATTAATTGTAAATAATCATTATGTACAAATGATGCTTGATATATTCCTGTTTGGATTTGTGGTTGAATATATGAATATCCATCAAAACCTAGACCAAATGGGTATTTTAATATAAGTGGAATTGCATCTTTATAATACAATAGTCTTTCTTGAAGTGATCTTGATTCTGCCGAAATTGTAAGAATTCTTCCTATTGTATTTACATTTCCAGTAATTAGAACATATCCTATTGTACCTCCTATTGCAACCACAACAAGTGCAATAAAATATATTCTAAGTTCTTTTTTCTTTACAATCATAATTATATAACTTATAAATGTAAGTATTAACACTGTTCTGCATCCTGAAACCAGAATTCCAAAAAGCAAAATAATGTTATATATAATTACTTTTGTTTTTTCTTTTATACAATATCCAGAATAAATAATACCTATTAATAAAAATAAAGCAAATGTATTTGCATATTGCAAAAATCCCATCATTCTTCCATTTGGCAGATAAAATACATCTGGCAAGAATGGTATATACTTAAATACCATTGATACTATTACCATTATAACTCCTGCAATTGGAATTAATCTCATCATATCTTCTGTTTCTTCTTGTTTATATTGCATAAGCAGTATAGCAAATGTAATTGGAATAGTAAATTTTAAGAATCCTAAATGCGCCATTCCTTTATCTACTGCATAAATACATGTAAACAAATACCCTGCTGAGATGGCTGCTAAGAAACAAGAAGAAAAGTTAAAATACACTTTAAATGTCTTTTCCTTTTTTAACTTTACAAAAAGAATAATGAGTATAAGTATTTGTGCCAAATATGATGAAAATTCATAATATAGACCAAATAGAAATGGTGATATGAATAGCAGTATTATTATAAGTAGAATATCTATTCTTTCTGCTTTTTTGTAGAGCAAATTCGTTCCTCCTTTATGTGAAAAGTATATCACTTTTTAAAAGATTTTTCAATAAAAAATACCTAAAAAAATCATATAAAAATAAGTCAACTATTAAAACAGTTGACTTATTATATATTATCACATGCAGGTGGTATTGCATGTATTGATTTTTAAGAGAAATTCATTTTATTCTTTTTCTGTTGTTTCAGGTTTTGTATTTACGTCATCTAATACATCACCTTTTATTTCTTCTTGTACTTTGCTTTCTTCATTTTCTTGTTTTACTTCTTCTTGCTTTGAATTTTCTTTTTCACTAGTTTCTTTTGATTCTTCTTTTTCTTCCTTTTTAGAAGATTCATTTTCACTTGTCTCAGCTACATTTTCTTTTTCTTCTACTATCTCTTTAGCTTCGCTTGTTTCGTCAGAAGATTTATTTTCTTCTTTCTTAAGCTCTTTCATTTCCTCTTTTTCGCTTTCTTTTTTCTCTTCATTTACTGTTGAAGTATTATCAGTATTAGTTTCTATTTTATCATTTTTTTCTTCTTGTTTACTTGTTGTATCTGTCGTTTTTTCTTCTTCAACTATATCCTTTGCTAAAGTTAATGCTTTTGATGATAGATTTAATTTTTTATAACGAGCTTTATTAGTTGTATTTCCTGCCGCTGTTCCTGCTGCTACAAATCTAATAATTACTTCTTCATCTGTTGACATATTTTTATCTTCCATATACTTACCTAAATTGAATGTTATTTTTTCTTCAGGTGTTTCAGTATATGTTGCATATCCACTTGCTAAGAATGAATTCCATGTAAATGTTGCATATGGTGTAGAAGATCCTTCTGTATAAGTTCCTTTATAGATTTCTACATCTTGGCCTTTAGTAAATCCTTCTTCTATCGTTATAATACCTTCTTTAGAAGATTCATTACTATGTTCACCATCTTGGTTAGTAGTTATCTCTGTATAAATATTTTCAAATGCATCATTTAATTCTGCTCCACTAGCTGCATAATGGTAATAATTTTTTGTTGTTCCATCTGATAAAGTCTTGCTTGGTGTAGCAATACTTCTAATTATTTCTTTCGCATGTTCACTATTTGATACCCAATCATATCCATATCCTTCTATATCATCTAATCCGAATCCAATAGTATATAATTTTGATCCTTTAGATTTTATCCAACCTGCTGATTCAATAGCTTCATTTGCTGCTTTTTCTGTATCTCTAGAATATGTTGAACCAGTACCCATTTGGTTAGAACAATTTCCATTTGAATTAATTATATATCTACTTGGTAATCCGTCTGTCATTAATATAACACTTGTAGTTGCTGCATTAGCAGTTGTTATATGTTTATTAGCTTCTGTTAAACCTGCATCAATATTTGTTCCTCCATCAGGTTGTGTGTTTAATTGAGCTTTTGCTATTTGTTTATCTGATGTAAAGTATGGATTTCTATTTATTAATTCTTTAGCATATTTTATAATCATTATTTCATTTTCATCATTTAAACTCAAGAAATTATCAATAAATGAACTTGCTGTAGATTTAAGTGCTTCTATTCTAGCACCTTCCATACTTCCTGAATAATCTAGTACTAAAATTACTCGTTGTTTAACTGATTCTTGTTCTGTATTAGATGTTGTTGGTACTATTTCCATATCATCCTCTATTTTTACAACACGTGTTTTATTAGCTTCTTCTTCTTTTTCTTCTCCTTCATTCGTATAATATGCTGTATTTGTTACCTCTTCATTTGCATATCCGTCAACTATAACTTTATATGCAATAACTACTTTTCCTGAATTTGCAGGTACTGTTACCTCATATCCAGTTCCATTTAACTCTGATAAGCTTACTGTTGTTTCTCCAGTATCTTTTTTACAGTTTTCGTTTGCATCAATCCATGCTACTGCTTTATCAGCATCTGTATTAGCTGGTTCTGGATCTCTTATAGTAGTTTTTCCTGCTTTATTTCCATTATTTGTTGCTGTTAGAAGATATACTATTTCATCTCCTGCTCTAACCTCTGTACCATTATCAACTTCTTCATATTTTTCAGTATCAGCATTGTACATATATTGTTTCTTTGTAACTGATATATCTGGTTTTAATACTTTGTTTGTTAAAGTTGTTACTGTTCCCACTTTATTTGTATTTGTTAATTCATAATCTGTTAATGTTTCCTCTGTCCATGTATAAGCTATTTCTTGACCATTTGCATATTTTGGAAGATTTTCAACTTTTGCTTCCCATTTGTTTGCTTCATTTAATGTTACTTCTGTTCCATTACTTAATGTTACTGTTAAGCTTGCTGGACGTTTTCCATCTTGGTCATTGTTGTCATCCCACACCTTCTTAACTGTTGCTTCTGTTACAGCTGGTGTATGCTTATTTGTTATTGTTGTTACTGTTCCATTTGTAGTATTGCTTTCTATGCTATATCCATCTGGTACATTTTCTTCTGCCCATGTATATTCTATTTCTTGACCATTTGCATATTTTGGTAATCCTGTAACTTTTCCTTCCCAGTTATTGTCTTTATTTAATGTCACTTCTCTTCCATTACTTAATTTTACAACTAATCTTGTTGGACGGATTCCGTCTTGGTTATCTGCGTCATCCCATACTTTCTTAACTGACGCTTCTGTTACTGCTGGTGTATGCTTATTTGTTATTGTTGTTACTGTTCCATTTGCAGTATTACTTTCTAATGTATATCCTTCTGGAACTTCTGTTTCTGACCATGTATACTCTATTTCTTGACCATTTGCATATTTTGGTAATCCTGTAACTTTTCCTTCCCAGTTGTTATCTTCATTTAATGTTACTTCTGTTCCATTACTTAATGATACTGTTAAGCTTGCTGGACGTTTTCCATCTTGGTCATTGTTGTCATTCCATACTTTTTTAACTGATGCTTCTGTTACTGCTGGTGTGTGTTTATTTGTTATTGTTGTTATTGTTCCGTTTGTAGTATTGCTTTCTATGCTATATCCATCTGGTACATTTTCTTCTGACCATGTATAGTTTATTTGTGTTCCATTTGCATATTTTGGAAGATTTTCAACTTTTGCTTCCCAGTTATTATCTTTATTTAATGTCACTTCTCTTCCATTACTTAATTTTACAACTAATCTTGTTGGACGGATTCCATCTTGATTATCTGCGTCATCCCATACTTTCTTAACTGATGCTTCAGTTTTTTCTGGTGTATGAGTATTTGTTATGGTTGTTACTGTTCCATTTGCACTACTACTCTTTAATGCATATGAATCTGGTAAATCCTTTTCTGTCCATGTATATTTAATTAATTGTCCTTTTTCATATTTTGGTAATCCTGCAACAGTTTGTGTCCATTTATTTCCTTCATTTAATGTAACATCTGTTCCATTGCTTAGAGTTACTGTTAATGTTGTTGGACGTTTTCCATCTTGGTTATTATTATCATCCCATACCTTCTTAACTGTCGCTTCAGTTGTCTCAGGTGTGTATGAGTTTGTTAATGTTGTAACATAACCTTGAGTATCCTCATCTGTTAAAGAATAGCCCTCTGGCATTGTTCCTTCTGTCCATGTATATTCAATTTTTCTTCCAGCATTATATACTGGTAAATCTTTAATTGTTGCTGTCCATCCATTTTCTTCATTTAGTTTTACTTCTGTTCCATTACTTAGAGTTACTGTTAAGTTTGCTGGACGTTTTCCATCTTGGTTATCGCTATCTGCCCATACTTTCTTAACTGTAACATCTGTTAGCTCTGGTGTATGCTTATTTGTTATTGTTGTTACTGTTCCATTTGTAGTATTACTTTCTAATGTATATCCTTCTGGTACTTCAGCTTCATTCCAAGTATATTTTATTTCAACTCCGTTTGCATATTTTGGTAAATCTTCTATTGTTGAAGTCCATTTATTATCTTCACTTAATGTAATAACTGTTACATTACTTAATGTTACATCTAAACTTGCTGGACGTTTTCCATCTTGGTTATAGCTATCTGCCCATATTTTCTTAATTGTTGCTTCTGTTGTTTCTGGTACATGTGTATTTGTTAATGTAGTAACTGTTCCTTCTGCTGCATTTCCTGTTAATGTATAACCAGTTGGTATTTCTGTTTCTGACCATGTATATGCAATTTCTTTTCCGCTTGCATATTTGTCTAAATCTGTTACTGTTGCTGTCCACTCATTTCCAGCATTTAATGTAACTGCATCTCCACTATTTTGTCCATTAGCTTTTAACTGTACTGTTAAACTTGCTGGACGTTTTCCGTCTTGGTTGTCTTTGTCATCCCATACTTTCTTAACAGTTGCTTCTGTCTTTTCTGGGACATGTTTATTTGTAATACTAAATCCGTCTATTTTTGTTTCGTAATCTCTTACTTCATTTTCTGTAATAGTATATTTTATTTCTGTTTCACCTTCATATTTTGGTAAATCTTCGAAAGTATACTTCCATTCAGTCTTTGCTGTTATAGTTGCTTCTTTAATTGGTGTAGTATTATCTCCAACTGTTTTGTTTAATACTACTGTAATTATATCTGGTCTTTTTCCATCTTGATTATTAGCATCATCCCATGTTTTAGAGATATCTAAATCGATATATACATCATTTTCTGTTGGAGGTGTATCTGTTTCCCCTACTGTTGCTACGTTTCTTATTTTAGCTGGTGTAACATCATTTACTGTAACATCAAAGCTAACTGGTTTAGTCTCATTTGCTTTAACTTCTACATTTTTCCATTCTAATGTTACTTTTCCTTCTGCATTTGTTTCTACGTTAACAACTTTCTTATCAATTGAATTCTCTACTAATGTAGTTCCTTCTGGTACTGTATCTGTTATTGTTGTAATAGCTTCTTTTACTTTTGAAGTATTCTTTACTAAAATTGTGTATCTTATTGTTTGACCTGGTTTTACAAAGTCATCGTTTGTTATAGGTGTTGCTTCTTCATCTACAACTAAGCTTGCAACTTTGTTTGATGTAATTACTGGGTTTTCAGTTTTATTAGTTTCTTTTCTATTAACTGTTGCTTTGTTTTCAATTAAAGTAATTGAGTCAATTTCTTCTCCTTCAACTTCTTCAATATTTACAGTTACTTTGAAAGAAACTTCGATTGTTTCTCCTGCTTTAACATCTTTTTCCCATACAATTCTTTGAATTTCTTTTCCATCTGCATCTTTAATTGTTTGTACTGTTCCTTCTGCATTTTCTTTTAATACTGTTCCTTCTGGTACAGTATCATAAATCATAACTTTGCTAGCATCTATATCACCAGTATTTTTAACTTTAATAACATATGTTATTTCTTCTCCATTTTGAACAGCTGTATTATCAGGTGTACCGTCAATTTCTTCACCTTGTACATAAGCTATCTTTTCACTTTGTAGTTGTGGAATACTTGTATCTACTTTTGCTGTTGAAACATTTAATGCTTCTGGAGTCCATTTAACAGAATGAGATTCCCAAGGATTTTCTTCTGTTACTGTTTCTGTAACAGTAGTTGCATCAGTGTCATCTCCAGCATCTTGAGCTCCGTTATCTGCTGCATTTCCATTTCCTCCGTTGTTTGCTCCATTTCCGTTATTTGTTCCTCCATTATTTGCATTATTTCCATTGTCTGTTCCACCGTTGTTTGCTGCATTTCCATTGTTATTTCCGTTGTCTGGTGTATTTCCATTGTCTGCATTTCCATTGCCTTCACCATTATTATTAGCATTTCCATTATCTGGGTTTGTGTCAGGTGTTTTATTGTCTTTTTTGTTATCTGAATTTGGTGTTGTTTTTCCATTTTCTTGGCTTGAATTTTGTGATGTTTGATTATCTACATTTGTAGCTCCTGATTGGTTATTACCTTTAGCATAGAAATATCCACCAACTCCAGCTCCAACAGCTAAAACCGCAATAATTGATGCTATAATTATGGTTCTCTTACTCTTAAAGTTGAGTTTAGCTTTCATTTTTTTCCCCCATTTCTTTCCCATTTAGGATTTAATTATTTCTTTGGCTTTTATTATCAGCCTTTCTGACCTGCCATTTTTGCAAGTAATTAATGTAACTTCTCTTATTGTTTTATCCTTTGTTTCTAAAACTTTTGTGTCATCTGGGTGAGTAACAAATATATCATATATTTCATATCTTAATGTTTTTCCTGTTAAATCTGTTAAAAGGACGTCATCTCCTTTTTTTAGATTTTTATTCCTTCCAAACATTGTTCCACTATAGTTATTATGCCCTGCAAGTGATACATTTCCATATTCGTTTATTTCCCCACCATAGTATCTACTAATTGATGTAGCCATAGCCAATTTTGTTGTTTTTTCTAAAATTGGATATTCTAGATCAATTGCTGGTATTTCTATTAAACCAATCACTTTTTGACCTTTATATTTTAAGTCAATTTTCTTTTTTTCTTTTTTATCATTTTGGCTATTTTCATTATCCACTTTATTTATTTCTTCATGGAATAATTGTGTTAGCTCTTTGTTTTCTTTTTCGTATACTTGATCTTCATATTGTTTATGGAAGATTACTCCTCCTATAACTATTGCACATATGATTAATAGTATTAATAAAACTCGATAAATTAAAATTTTTCTATTTTTCTTCATCTTTTTTCGCTTTATTCATCCTTACTATTAATACAATTATAGCTAAAATGATAATTCCGAAGATTATATATAATGCTAAATTTTCACCTGTTATAGGTAACTTCTTTTTCTTTTCTACTTGTTTCTCTGATTTTTCAACACCTTTGTCATCTGCTCTGCTACTTGTCATAAACTGTACGTCTTCTCTTACAGTTTTTCCGTCTTTAACTTCTCTGATTAAAACAATAAATTTCTCACCATTTTGAGCATCTTTTGGTTCTGGAATTGTGTTGTTTTTAGCATCTGTCCATGTTGCATTTTCTAATAATTTTTTGTAATTATCTCTTACTGTAATTTCTGCTAATAGTTTATCATACATTTTTGTTCCATCATTATTTAATGTTTCTAATTGATTATATAGTTCTAAAGCTGTTTCATTGATTTTGTCTGTACTACTATTTTTATCAACTATTTCTATTAGCTGGTATTGGTAATTACCTTTGTCTGTAACTGTAATCTTTCCAGTTGTTGTAGTTATCGTTGTATCTCCATCTTTTGTTATTTTACTATCAGATTCATCTGTTGAAACCTTAATAATTTTTGTTAATTTTTCAACTTCAGCAATCTCTTTTTCTGTGATAGTTTTAAGCGAATCAAGTTGTATAGTTTCTGTGTTTTCGCCATTTTGAATGAACATATATTTATATGTTTCTCCTGCTGCTAGAAATGCGACATATTCGCTATTTGTATCTTTTGTAGCTGTGATATATGTTGCACTAGTAGCATCAGATTCGTTATTAGAAAAAGCATATTTAAATTCTGTTTGGTCCATTCCTTTTATGTAAATAATCTTGTTGCCATCTGTTTTTTCTAATATAACGGCATCTGTATTCGCTGCCATTACAGCCATAGGTATTATAGAAATTACAAATAATGTTATTAATATAATACTCATTAGTTTTAATACTGAATTTTTCATAAAACTAATCTCCCTTCATTTTCTTTTTGTAGGCACTATCTTCCTACTATTTTTCAAACAACATTATATCAAATTATTTCCAGTTTGTAAAGGGTTTTGGCGTTTTTTCTTTAAGATTTTTACAAATATATTACAATTATTACAGGTTTATTACATCAAAAAAAGAGGGACAAATCCCTCTATTTCGCTTGTTTACATAATGTTTATGTCTCATTTTTTGATTTTTGTATTTTATAGCAAAATTCTTGAATTAAATTACTTGGCATAAATTTTGCAAAAAACTTCGTACATTTTATAAAGAATCCTGGTATAATAATAAACTTGTTTTTTAGCATTTTATCCACAGCATATTTTGCGACATAATCACTTGTTAGTCCTTTTGCCTTAAATTTAACATTTGCAACATTATTAAAATTAGTATCTACTGGTCCTGGACACAATAGCCCTATTTTCACATTTGATTTGTTCTTTTTAAGTTCTTTTCTTATTGCTCTTGTTAATGATACTACATAATTCTTAGTTGCATAATATGTAGCCATTAGTGGGCCTGGCATAAATCCAGCAATAGATGCAACATTTAAAATATGTCCTTTATCTTTTTCTACCATGTCTTTTAAATATAGTTTAGTTAGTATATGTAATGCTGTTATATTAGTGTCAATCATAGATAGTTCTTTATCTAATTTTGTTTCTGTAAATAGTCCATATAGTCCAAATCCTGCATTATTTATAAGAATATCTATATCTTTTGCTTGCTCATGTAGTTTATAGCAATTTTCTTTAATGCTTAAATCCAAAGATATTACTTCTACATTTGTATTTAGCTCTTTTTTTAAAGCTTCAAGTGCTTCTGTATTTCTTGCAACTATTACTAAATCATATCCTAATTTTGACAAATATCTTGCCATATCTCTTCCTATTCCAGAAGATGCTCCTGTGATTAATGCTTTCATATTTAAAAATCCACCTCTTCTTCATCTATAAAATCTTCATCACCTGAATTACCTCTCTTTATTAATTCTTCTTTAAATCCAGGTATAGATTCTATATAAAGTGTTTCTTCTAAACTTTTATTCTTTAAATCTTTTTCATTTTCTTCCATTTTATGTACCTCCATTAGTATTATATCATATAATTTAATTTCAGCAATATAAATCAAAAAAATAGACCGTATCCTTTTAGATACAATCTATTTTCGAGGTAAAATTTATTATATTTTAAATGAACTGTCTACTTAAATAATTTTGAAAATAACTCAGTAAACCAATTTGTATTCTCTTCAGTTTTTACTTCTGGTGTTGCTGATTCTGTATAATCTTTTTTTGGTATAGTAACATATACTTTTTGGTCTTTATCTAGTTTTTGCATTCCTAATTTATTTTTAGCAGCTTTTTCTAAACTTTTTAGATTTAAACTACTTTCAATACTAATTTCTGTTTGTCCATTAGTTTTTTCAATTGCAGATAATTCCTGCTTTTTATTTTGAATTTGATTGAATTTTTCGGTGATAAGTGAATTTCTGTAGCTTATAGTAAGCAATAATAAAAACATACTGATAATAATTGCTATGTTTTGATAATGTATCTTTTTTTCTTTTTTTAATTGTTCCATTCTTTGCATCTCTTCAGCTTTTAATTGAGCTTTTGTTTTTTTAGTTTGCTTTGGACTTTTCTTTTTAGTTTTTCTTTTCTTTGGGCTGTATTCTGGTTGAACTTTCCTTGGGTTAGTTCCGTATTGATACATACTGCCTGCCATAAGTTTTCACCTCACTTTCATCTGTAAATTCTATATTTTTTCGAAAATTCTAAGTTTTGCACTCTTTGATCTTGTATTTTCTTCTTGTTCTTCGTAACTTGCAATTATTGGCTTTTTGTTTATTATAATTCCTAATTCTTTTGCACCACACACACAATAGGGTAAGTCTTTCGGACAAGTACATATTCCTTTTGCTTTATTATATGCGTTTTTTACTGCCCTATCTTCTAATGAATGGAATGTTATAATACATAACCTTCCTTTTGGTGCTAGTACATCTATACAGTCTTCAACTGTTTTTTCTAATGGTTTTATTTCATTATTTACTTCTATTCTAATTGCCTGAAATGTTTTCTTTGCTGGATGTCCTCCAATTTGTTTTGATTTTGGTATTGAATTTTCTATAATTTCTACCAATTCTTTTGTAGTTTCAATCTCTTTTTGCTTTCTATATTTACATATATTTCTTGCTATACTTCTAGAAAACTTTTCTTCTCCATATTCATATATAATATTTGCTAAATCTTCTTCTTTATATGTATTAACTACTATTTTAGCTGTTAGGCTTTGAGATTTATCCATTCTCATATCAAGCTCATTTTCACCTAAATAGCTAAATCCCCTATTTCTTTCATCTAATTGGTATGATGAAACGCCTAAATCTAATAGTATTCCATCCACCTTATCAATTCCAATATCTTCTAATATTTCTTTTATATCATCATGATTTCCATGAATATATTTTACATTCTTAAATTCTTTTAAATTTTGTTTTGCAGCATTAAGAGCTTCTTCGTCTCTGTCTATTCCAATCAAAAGTCCTTTTTCTGACAAATTTCGCAATATTTCTTTGCTATGTCCTGCTCCTCCAAGTGTACCATCTACATATATGCCATCTTTTTTTATATTTAGTCCTTCAATACACTCCTTTAGTAATACTGGCTTATGTTTAAATTCCAATTATTCCACCTCATTTTATATAGTTCAAGCAACTGATATATCTTCTATACCAGTTGCTTGATATGTAAGTATTTTTCTTTGGTATAAATTGGATACAAATTATCTTTTGTGAAATCTCTTAGATTTAAAGCTTTATTCATTTTTCCTTTGAATTTTTTCTTTTGCAATTCCCTCTTATGTGGCTTTTGGTTTACTAAAATCTTATGTGATTTTTGTATTTTTCCTTTCTTTTGTGGCTTTTGTTTTTTTGAAATTCTTTTGTTAATTCGTGTTTCTTTATATTCTTAACATTAGTATATTTTGGTTTCTTATGGTTTTATCTTTTGTTTTCTATGTTCCCCTTTATTTTCATTTGTATCTTTGTATATTCTTTTGAAATTTATATAAACCTTTTTTCAAAGGATTATATACCAAGCATTGTCATATTCTCTGCAATTTCATCAGCTGAAATTTCTTCATCTTTAGAAGCCCATATTTCTTTATTCCAAATTTCAAGTCTTGTTCCAACTCCGATTATAACTGCTTCTTTTTCTAATTTTGCAGCTTCTCTTAAGTTTCCTGGAATTAAAAATCTTCCTTGTTTGTCAATCTCACATTCTGTTGCTCCTGCTAAGAAAAATCTTACGAAATTTCTAGCATTTTTATCTGATAATGGTAAGGCTTTAAGTTTAGTTTCGAAATTCTTCCACTCATCTTGTGAAAATGCAAATAGACACCCATCTAACCCCTTGGTTACAATGAATGCTTCACCCATATCTCTACGAAGTTTTGATGGCATAGAAAGCCTTCCTTTTGCGTCTATTGTATGCTCATATTCACCGATTAGCATCTGAATTTCACCTCACTTTTTTCATACCACTTTAAACCACTTTTTACCACTTCGATTAAATTTTATTACACTTTTTTGTTTTTTGCAATACTTTTTTTAAAAATTTTTTAATTTTTTTGCAAAAGGGGACGGTTCTCTTTTACCAAAAAAATTCTTCACACAAAAAAGTACCTACTATATTAAGTAAGTACTCCTTTTAAACTTAAAATATCTTTTTTAAAAAAGAATCATCTTGTTTTATATTCCCCTTTTTCACTAAGAATTTGTAGTAATCTTCTCTGATTTTCTTTTATCTTCATTTGATATTCATTATCTATATTTCTATTATCTCTAAACCTACTTCTAATTTGATACATCATATAAAACTCTTCAACTGTTAACTCACTGCCAAGAACTTCTCTAGTCCTGTTATATTGTTTAATTCTCTTTTCATAAAAATTCCATGCATCTTCTTTAAATTTGTCTTCTTCAATATTCCAGTCTATGTACTTTTTGTCCATTGTATAGCTTTTCGCTAAATCCGCTAACATTTTTGTTCTAAAATAATCGTCTTTCTTTATCTTCATTCTTTTTATTCTTTCTTCTTCAATCTTTCTTTGCTTTTCATTTCTTTCATTTAAATAAGTATGAAATGATTCTCTCTCATTCATCCTTCTAGCAATTTTTCTTATTTCTTTATCCATAATGCCATAAATTGCAGGATTAGTAAATTCTACTTTAATTGTTTTAACTCTTTCATTTTCGGTTTCTACAGCTGTTATATTTCCCCATACTCTATCAATATCATATCCATGTCCTACTGTTGTTCTACCAAATCTATCTATATGTCTTGTCAAGTATTCTACATCCTGCTCATTTAAATTAACAGTTTTCTTTACTCTATAGTATTTAATGTTTGATTGACCAAAGAACCCCTTTTGCTCTGATTTATATATTCTTTCTTTTTCTCTTAAACTTGTTATTTCTTCACTTCTTACAAGTAGTTTCATAAAATCTTGATTAAGTGCTAATAACGCAAATTCAAGTTTAGAAAAGTCTATTACTTCTCCAGCATATAAAATTAGAGTAAGTGGAATAAAAGATTTCTCTGTCTTACTCTTATATATTCCAGGTTTAAAATCCTCTAAAGTTGGTGGCACGCAAAATGTACCTACCTCTTTTTTTTCTTTGTCATTAATTCTATCTTTATCATTACTACCATCTCCAAAAAAAGGTAGTAGATTATTACCAGGCTCATACTTTATTATTTGAATTCCTTTTTTAAAAGCCGATATAATATTTCGTCTATTATATTCAGATGTACTAATACTTTCACCATTAAGTAATTCTATATTACTTTCGTCCTCTATCATTCTATTTAAAAATTCTTGAGTTAAATACACACTGTTTTCTTTTATCCATAACGATATCTCTATTTGCTTTGTCAATTTAACTTTAGGTTGAATCTCAAGATATTTTAAAATATCTAACGCATCATCTTTAGGGTATTTTTTTAGCCTAAAATCTTGAGATAAATCTAAATCATGACTTTTTGTTTTTTCACTATTATTTCGATACCCTAATTGAGATAGAATTCCTTCACTTTTATTAAATACCAAATCTTCAATTTGATTATTATATATTCTAACAATATCTCCTTTTTTTAATGATACCGTGCTTTCATTTATTGAAATAATGCAGTCATCTAAAATCCTTATATATCTAATGTCTTCTAGATATTTCCTTGTTTCAGCTTTCCTTTTTTCTTTTATTTCTCTCCTCATTTATAATTCTCCTCTATAATTCCTATCAAAATCATAAAAAAGCACGAAAAAAACACTTAAACTATTTATATCTCTAATACTTTTGTGTTACTTAATAAATTTGTCTAAGTGTTTTTTATTATTTTGTAAAAGAGAACCGTCCCCTTTTACAACTTTTCTATCCTAAAACTTTTAATTCTGGTACATAAGCTTTATATTTTTTTGTTTCTGGATCTAATTTAAATTCTGTTAATGATTTATCTAGTGATTCATTAACTTGTTTTAAATCTGTTGTATAGTATAAACTAATATTACTAAATTCTATATTGTTCATTACAATCTCTTTAAATACTTCTGCCATATGCTTGTCATCTTCACAAACTAATATTAATTGAGGCATTCCTTCAAATCCAGAATCCATTGTTACAAAGTTATCATAAAAATCTTTATAAAATCTCATCTTCTCGATAAGTTTTGTTTGCCAATTATCTTCTCTTCTTATTACTTCAAAAAGAAAATCAATTGACTTTTTATTCTTTGTAAGCTTAACTGCTCCACCACTTGCTTTAAATACTTTTCCCATAACTTTTGCTTTTAAAGCCGGTTTTACTGTATATGAATCAAATACTTTAACTTTTTGTAAATATGCAATAAGTACTTGGTTTCCAGCTAACCTTTTCTTTATCATAGCAACTGGCTTTGTGTTATCAGATTGTTGCCATTTACATTCTATCTCTCTTGTACCAAGTAAATATTTTCCCATTTTCTCTAGGCAATAAATTCTGTATATTCCTTTTCCCTCATCAGAATTAAAGAAATATCTTGTTAATATCTTTGACTTTACAAGTGATTCTAATTTATTGTTTAATTTATCTTGTGAGCCTACGTCATATCCTTTTATTGCAAGCATTTGCATTAATTGGCGTGATGTTATAAACTCAAATTCATTTACTAATTCTAAAATTGCAAAATGTATATCTGTAATATGTCCTATATTAATCTTATGTACTATTTGGTTCATGGATACATATCCATCCTGACCATCAAATGTTTTTATTTCACCTTTTCTAATTGCAAAAGGTGATACTTCTGCTTTTATTTGGTTATCTTCTACCATATTTCTTCCTCCTTATAGGTTTTTAAATAACCTACATAAAAATTATACACCATTTTTTACTATTTTTCAATACTTTGTACGATTTTTTCAGTCTTATGTACAATAATTCATTTTCTTATGTATCATATCTAATCATAATTATTAACCCTTTTGAAACAGATTTTTAAACATTCTCTTTATTTTTGCAAATAGACCTTCTTTATATTCTACTATTTCTTTTTCTTCTTTATTTTTACTTTTTTTAAACAAACTGTCAGGATTATATTTTTCACCTTTTTCTTTTTCTAATTTTTGTTGGTTTATATTATATATTTGCTTCATTAGCTTCTTTTGCTTTTCATCAAGCATATATTCTGTATTAAGGTATGCTAGCATAACTAAAGTGTCTTCATTTATATTTTGATTCTTAAAATCTTTTGTTTTATCATAATTCCATATATACTCTTCATCTCTATTATCTCTAATATAATTTCGAATATCTTCAGGAATTTTCATAACACTTTCTGTTGGCATTTGTTTTAAAATCTCATAAACTTCTACAAATCTTTTGTTTACTTCTTCCATAATTATTATCTTATCTTCCTTTTCCAAAAACTTTCTCGATTAAATTAGAAAACCATCTTCCTAGTGAACTTATCTTTTCTTCTGGTAAATCTTTAGTTTTTTCTGCAATATCTTTAGGTGTAACTTCTACATCTTCCTTATTCTCTTGTGCAGTATAATATGCTTCATCTTCTTCCCATTCTTGTCTAATCTCCTCTAATCTTTCTTGTGCATATACTACATCGCCATATTCATCTATTTCATATCCTTCTTCCCTTAATGCTTCCTCAAAGCCCGGTAATTCTTCTGCTTCTATAAATCCTTCTTCTAATAACATTGCATATCTTTTAGTGCACCTTAAATAAAGCGTCTCTGGTTCATCTCCGAAACTCATACTTGGTGGGCAATACGTTATGTTAATATATCCTTCTTCATCCAAAGCAGGATCTTCACTATTTAAAAGTTCATTTTTTCTTCTTTCTCTTTTTTCTTCTTCATCTCTTTCCCTTTTTTTTTCTTCCTCCCATTTTTTTCTTTCTGCTCTTCTTCTTTCTTCTCTTTCTTCATCAGATTCCCATTTTCCAACACCAAAATTTCCCATATTAAAATCTCCTCATATACTATTTTATATTTAAATTATATATAATTCATATTTATTTGTCAACCATTATTTTTACTATATATCATTTGAAATATACTTACAAATATTGATAAGTATATTTTTTATTTTTCTGCAAATACTAATTATAAAAATTGAAAGGAATTAAATTTATGGATAGTCCATTAAATACTAAGAAAGAATATCAAAAATATGTAAATAAAAAATCTCCTAACTCCCCTATTTTTAAAAATTGCCTTAACGCTTTTTGGGTTGGAGGATTGATTTGTTCTATCGGACAAATCATTATGGATTTTTGTCTATATAGAGGAATAGATAAAGAAATATCTGGCACAATAGTTTCTATTATTCTGATTGGAATAAGTGCATTCTTAACAGGATTAAATGTGTTCAATAAAATAGGAAAATTTGCAGGTGCTGGTTCTTTGATTCCAATTACTGGTTTTGCAAATTCAATAGTAGCTCCTTCTATGGAGTACAAATCTGAAGGATATGTTATGGGAGTTGGTGCTAAAATGTTTACCGTTGCAGGTCCAGTTTTAGTATATGGAATTTCAACAGCTATTTTAGTAGGAATAGCATATTTACTTTTTAATAGTCCTGCAACTTTGGTTTAATTTTGTTAATTGATATAAATCTTTTTATTTTCTTTTTTAAAAGAAAGAAAGGAAAAAATCTATGAAGAAAATTGGAAAACAAACAATAAAATTCGATATTCCACCAACAATTGTGGATTGTGCAACTATTGTTGGTCCAAAAGAATCAAACGGGCCACTTGCTAAATACTTTGATAAATGTTTAGAAAATGAGATGTGGGAAGAAAAAACTTGGGAAAAAGCAGAAAGTAAAATAGTAAAAGAAACTGTTAATATGGCAATTTCAAAATCAGGTATTCCTCTTGAAAAAATAGAATATTGTTTTGCAGGAGACCTACTTAATCAATGCATTTCTTCAAGCTTTGGATTAAGAGATCTTAATATTCCCTTTTTTGGAATATTTGGTGCTTGTTCAACTTTTGTTGAAGGGTTATCATTGTCTTCAATTCTTGTTGAAAATGGAATAAACTATGTAATCACATCAGCTTCTAGTCATTTTTGTAGTTCTGAAAAACAATTTAGATTTCCATTAGAACTTGGCAATCAAAGGCCTCCTACTTCACAATGGACAGTTACAGGTGCTGGAGCTGCAATTATTGCAAAAGAAGGCCAAGGTCCTTTTATAACATCAATCACCTCTGGAAAAATAGTTGATATGGGAATAAAAGATGCAAATAACATGGGAGCTGCTATGGCTCCTGCAGCATTAGATACTTTAATCACACATTTTAAAGATACAGGAAGAAGTCCTAATTATTATGATGCAATTCTTACAGGTGATTTAGGACACATTGGAAAAGATATTCTAACCGATTTATCTAAAAATGCAGGTTATAATATTAAATCTGTATACAATGATTGTGGAGTTCTAATATTTGATAAAGAAAAACAAGACACTCATTCCGGAGGCAGTGGATGTGGGTGTTGTGCAAGTGTTTTTTCTGGTTATTTATTTAAACAATTAAAAGAAAAAAAATTGAAGAAAATCTTACTTATTGCAACAGGTGCACTTATGAATTCTATGAGTTCACAACAAGGTGAATCTATTCCTGGAATCGCCCATGCAATTAGTATTGAAATTTAGGAGGAAAACAAAATGGGTTTTATAAACACTATAGATTGGATGCAACTATTACGATGTTTTGTTGTAGGTGGAATTCTTTGTGTGATTGGACAAATTCTAATCGATAAGACAAAACTCACTCCTGCAAGAATCTTAGTAGCCTACGTAACAATAGGAGTTTTATTAGGCGGTCTTGGAATATATAAACATCTTGTTGATTTTGCAGGTTCTGGTGCTACTGTTCCTCTTACAGGATTTGGATATAACCTTTCCAAAGGAACAATAGAGGCAGTTAAAGAAAATGGATTAATTGGTGCTTTTACTGGTGGTCTTAAAGCCAGTGCCGGTGGAATTGCAGCAGCAGTATTTTTTGGATATATTGCCTCTCTTATATCTAAACCTAAAATAAAAAAACAATAAAAGCAACCTATGATATGAACTATGCTTTTGTGGGCATAGTTCATATGAGGTTGCTTTTTTATTATTTTAATATTAATAGTTTTCAGCCTTTATTTCGAAGAAACTTTGTGGATGATTACATACTGGACAAACTGCTGGAGCATCTTTTCCTATAACAATATGTCCGCAATTTCTACATTTCCAAATTTTGTCTCCATCTCTACTAAATACTAATCCATCTTGAAGATTTTCGATTAATTTTTTATATCTTTCTTCATGTTCTTTTTCAATCTTTCCAACTGCTTCAAACAAATATGCTATTCTGTCGAATCCTTCCTCTTTTGCAGTTTTTGCAAATCCATCATACATATCTGTCCATTCATAATTTTCTCCTGCAGCTGCTGCATTTAAGTTTTCTAGTGTTGATGGAATTTCCCCTCCATTTAATAGTTTAAACCAAATCTTAGCATGTTCTTTTTCATTTAATGCTGTTTCTTCAAATATTGCTGCAATTTGTTCATATCCTTCTTTTTTAGCTTTACTTGCAAAATATGTGTATTTATTTCTAGCTTGTGACTCTCCTGCAAATGCTGCCATTAAATTCTTTTCTGTTTGACTTCCTTTTAAATCCATAATTAAACCTCCATTCAAATTTTTTATGATTATATCATGAAAAGTCGTAAATATCAAGTAATACTTATACAAAAAAATCTATTATAATCCTTATACAAAATTTATTTCTTTTAGATACAAAAAAAATGACGCCTAAGCGTCATTTTGATTAATCTAATTATTATTTGTAGCATCTGCTGTATTTGAAGTTGCTCCATTGAATGGTATAAACTTCTCTACCACACTTGTCTTTATGTCTTCATTTCCTCTAAACAGCATAAATGAATTATTGATTTTTGTATCTACTAATTCTTCCATTTCATCTTTATTTGATTGTTCTGCTAAAACAAGCTCACTTACTAGAATTTGTTTAGCATTAACTAACATTTTCTTTTCTCCTGTTGAAAGTCCTTTTTCTTTTTGCTTAAAACTTAGGTTTCTTACAACATCTGCAATTTCATATATGTCTCCACTTTTTAATTTATCCATATTATCTCTGTATCTTTTATTCCAGTTTTTCTCCATTTCTGTCTCATCCTGAGATAATACGCTAAATACCTTATCTGCTGAAGTTTTATCTATAATATTTCTTACACCAACTTGTTCTGCCTTATCTACTGGTACCATTACTTTAACTTCCCCTGGCATTTTAAGTATGTAATACGCTTGTTTTTCTCCTAATATATCTTTTTCTTCAATTGAATCAATAACTCCCGCTCCGTGCATTGGATATACAATTTTATCTCCTATATTAAACATATGTGTAATCGCCCCTTTCAGCAAATTGTAGGTCACATACTTTTATGTAACTTACATTTCTATTATACTACAAAAATTGGAAAAAGTCAAAATATTTTTGTGTTTTTTTTGTAAAATTTCAAAAAAATACCAAAGAAGACATGGTTATATGACTTTCATTTTTATGATATATATTTCGCCTCGTCCTCTTTGGCATTTTGTACTAAGCTCTAAGCTGTGCCCCTAATTTATTTTCTAAATCTTTAATAATCTTTTCCATAGCGCTATTTATTTCTTCATCTGTAAGTGTTGCATTCATTTTCCCAAAATTTAATGAAAAAGCAATACTCTTTTTGTTTTCATCTATTCCCTTGCCTGTATATACATCAAATACTTTTATTTCATTTAATATAGAACCTGCTGATTTTTTTATTTGCATTGCAATTGTTTGTGCTTCTATTTCTCTATCCACTACAACAGCTAAATCCTTGTTAACTGATGGGAATTTTGAAATTTCTTTAAATTTCATTTTTCCAACCTTCTTTTCTAGAAGCTTATCTAAATTTATCTCTAATACATATACATCATCTTCACAAATAGAAGGATGAACCTTTCCAATTACTCCAACTATATCATTGTTTACAGATATAACAGCTGAAACTCCAGGATGAAACTCCTTTGCAATTTTACTTTCATCTGCAATAAAGCTATATCTGTTTTTATATCCTAAATAGTCTAAAACTTCTTCAGCTACACCTTTAACAATATAGAAATCAACATTTTTAGAACTTCCTACACCTTCTATATACTCTCCTGTCATTAATGCTGCTAAATGCTTTTCTTCTCCATATTCTTCTTTGTTTTTATAGAATGCTTTTGCAATTTCGAATATACATACATCTTTATTATCTCTTGCTATGTTGTATTCATATATGTTCATTAATGATGGAAGCATGCTGTTTCTTAAAGTGCTTCTGTCTTCTGACATTGGGTCTAAAAGTTTTATAGATTCATTATCATCTTTTACAAATTCTTTAGCTTCGTTCGCTCCTACCAATATATATGACAAAGTTTCGTTTAATCCAAGTCCTATCATTTTGTTTCTAATTTCTCTTGTAGTTCTGTCATAAATTCCTCTTTTCATTGGTAATTCCGGAAGAACTCCCTCTATTTTATCTACTCCATATATTCTTCCTACTTCTTCATTTAGGTCTTCTTTTATGCTTATATCTATTCTTCTTCTAGGAACTGAAACTATTGCCCCATCAGATGTTTCTTTATAAGTAAATCCTAATTTTCTGAATGTATCTAATATATCTTTTGAAGGAATATTAAGTCCTAAAACTTTATTTATTTCTGCAAATTTTACTTCTATTTGTTTATCTTCTAATGAAGTAGTATCATATTTGCAAGTTCCTCCAACTACTTCTCCATTTGCATATTCTTCTAGCAATTTGCATGCTCTATCCTGTGCCATATATGTTCTATTTGGATCAAGTCCTTTTTCAAATCTATTACTTGATTCACTTCTAATAAGCTCTTTTGAAGTTTTTCTTACCTTTACTCCATCAAAAATTGCCGCTTCTATTATGATATTTTTTGTATTTTCTGTAATTTCTGTGTCTAGTCCTCCCATAACTCCTGCAAGACCAATTGCTCTTTTTCCATCTGAAATAACTATATTTTCATCATGCAAAGATCTTTCTACTCCATCTAATGTTGTAAGTTTTTCGCCATTTTCAGCCATTCTAACTTCTAACATTCCATTTAATTTATCAGCATCATAAAAATGTAAAGGCTGACCTGTTTCAAGCATTACATAGTTACTTATATCTACTACATTGTTTATTGGTCTAATGCCTGATGCAATTAATCTTGATTTTATAAACTGTGGACTTTCTTTTATGCACACATTTTTAACCTTTTTAGCTAAGAAAATGGAACAATTATCTGTGTTAACAACTACTTTAAAACTATCATTTATATCTTCATTATTATCTTTATGTTTTAAGTCTATCTCTTTTACAGGTCTATCATAAATTGCACCAAGCTCATAAGCCATACCTAAAATGCTAAGTAAATCTCCTCTATTTGCTGTTAATTCAAAGTCTATTACTTCATCATCAAGTCCCATGTATTTTATTGGGTCTTCTCCAACAGGTGCATCTGCAGGAAATTCATGTATTCCTGTTTTGTCAATTTCATCAACATATTTGCTTTCTATACCAAGTTCTAACATTGAACAAAGCATTCCATTAGATTCTTGTCCTCTGATTACTCCTTTTTTTATTTCTCCTCCTGGAAGCTTAGCACCTGGAAGTGCAACAATAACCTTTAATCCTTTTCTAACATTTGGAGCGCCACAAACAATATCTAATACTTCTTTTCCTATATTTACTTTACATACATGCAAATGGTCTGAATCAGGATGTTCTTTGCATTCTATAACCTCACCAATAATCAAATTTGTTGCATTTACTAGCTTTCCTGCTTCATCATATTCACTACTATGTAATGTCATATCTTCTGCGATTTGCTCTACTGTTAAATCTTCTGGCAAATCTATATAATCTTTTACAAAATTTAAACTTAATTTCATTTTTACCCCCCTTATTCTACATCCATACCATCAAATTGTTTTAAAAATCTTACATCATTTCTGTATAGATATCTCATATCTGTGATTCCATATTTAAACATTGCTAAACGGTCAAGTCCTGTTCCAAATGCAAATCCTGTATATTTTTCCGGGTCATATCCATTCATTTTTAAAACATTTGGATGAACCATTCCTGCACCTAAAAGCTCAATCCATCCTGTTTGTTTACAAAGATTACATCCTTTTCCCCCACATTTAAAGCATGATACATCAACCTCATAACTTGGCTCTGTAAATGGGAAATAGCTTGGTCTAAATCTTAAATTAGTTTTTTCTCCAAGTAGTTTTCTCATAAATACTTCAAGAGTTCCTTTTAAGTGTGCTAAAGTAATGTTTTCGTCTACAACCAAACCTTCAACTTGATTGAATTGATGTGAATGTGTTGCATCATCTTCTCTTCTATATGTCTTTCCAGGAACAATAATTCTTATTGGAGTTTTTTCAGTATTTGCCATCATTACTCTTGCTTGTACGGCAGATGTTTGCGCTCTTAAAACATATTCTGGTGTAATATAGAAACTATCTTGCATATCCCTTGCTGGGTGCCCTTTTGGAAGATTTAATCTTTCAAAGCAATATTCATCTGTTTCAAGTTCAGGTCCATCAACTACATCATACCCCATAGAAACAAATAAATCTTCAATTTCTTCTATTACTCTATTTAGAGGATGTTTGCTTCCTCTTGTAACTTTGTTGCTAGGTAATGTTACATCTACTTTTTCTTCTTTTAATTTTCTTTGTAATTCCTGCTCAGCAAATTGCTTTTCTTTTTCAGAAATTAGAGCTTCTAATTCTGCCTTATACTTATTTACCATTCCACCAATAACTGGTC